>PMYJ01000065.1 GCA_003170875.1 Candidatus Dormiibacterota bacterium
CAGGAGGGCAACCAGGACAGCGGTTGACGCGCTCGTCACAGCTCAGCCGGCAGTTGTGACGTGCGAAGCGGAGTGCTGGCCAGGGTTTTCCACATCCGTTGTCCCGCCCTGTGGATAAGTCCAGGTATGCCTATACTGCCAGGGAATGCTGGACGCGCTCGACATGACCATCGAGCCACTGCTCGACGCGCTTTTCGACCAGGGGGCCTCGGATCTGATCCTCAGTGCCGGCGCCCCTCCGTCTCTGCGCCTTGACGGGCAGCTGGTCGCGGCCGCCTCGCGGGCGCTGACCGATGAACAGGCCCGCAAGCTCATCGACCAGATCCTGAGCGCCGACCACCAGCGCTCGCTGGAGAAGGACGGCTCGGTCGACTTCTCCTTCCAGTGGACCGACCGGGGCCGGGTGCGAGGCAACGCGTTTCACCAGCGCGGCACGGTCGCGGTGGCCCTGCGCGCCATCCCCAGCCAGATCCCGACCTTCAGCGAGCTTCGGCTGCCTCCGATCACCGAGCGCCTCGTCGAGCTGCCCCGCGGCCTGATCCTGGTGACGGGTCCCACCGGCGCGGGCAAGTCGACCACCCAGGCCTCGATGATCGATTGGATCAATCACGCGCGCGCCCAGCACATCATCACCATCGAGGACCCGATCGAGTACGTCCACTTCAACCGCCGCTGTGTGGTCGAGCAGCGCGAGCTGGGGATGGACACACCGACCTTCGGTGACGCGCTGCGCGCCTGCCTGCGCCAGGACCCCAATGTCCTGCTGGTGGGCGAGATGCGCGACCTGGACTCGATCCGCATCGCGCTCTCCATCGCCGAGACCGGTCACCTGGTCTTCGCCACCCTCCACACCAACGACACCACTCAGGCGATCAACCGGATCGTCGACGTCTTCCCGGGGGAGCAGCAGCAGCAGATCCGGGTGCAGCTCGCCGCCTCGCTCCAGGCGGTGATCTACCAGCAGCTCCTGCCCATGCGGGAGGGCGGCCGGGTCGCCGCATTCGAGGTCCTGCTGGCCAACAACGCGGTGAGGAACCTGGTTCGCGAGAACAAGGCGGCCCAGCTCCGCAACATCATCGTCACCGGCCGCGGGGAGGGGATGCAGACCCTGGAGTCCTCGCTCAACGAGCTGATCGCCGAGGGGCTGGTGGAGTGGGAGGACGCGTTGGCGGTGTCCCTCTTCCCGAAGGAGATCCACCGCCCCGATGCGGCCGGCGCCTACCCGGCGCCGCTGCCCTCGGTGGCCGGGCGGTAGATCCGGTAAAGGCGGCCGCGAGGCCGGAGCACGCCGCGCGTTGCGGCGCGCTCCGGATGCGGTCCGTGTGCTGGGGTTGCCGGTCAGCCCGTCTGGCAGACGGCGCCATTGACGGAGCCCTGGATGGTCCCCGTCGGGCCGGTATAGGTGAAGCTCTCACCGGCTTGGGGCGCGGCCTGCAGGTAGGGATTGGTGCCATTGAGTAGCTCGGTGGTGTCTACAACGTCGCCCGACGCAGGTGACCCCTTGTCTCCTCCGTTAACTGGGTACACGCTGTTCTGGACGTAGTAGCCGTCCGCGGCCGTCTGGATCGCCTCGGTGTCGGACTTGCATGCGGCGCCCTGGGCGTTGCCCTTCACGCCGGTGACGTTGATGATGACGATCGCGGCCAGCACCGACAGGATCGCGATCACCACCAGCAGCTCGATGAGGGTGAATCCACCCTCGCCCCTGCGGCGGTGGCGCGTCACTCGTTTGGTCAGGTTATCCATGTTTGCCTCCCTCTTGGTTGAGATACTTCATTCGTCTTCGAGCCGCCGAACTCACGGCCCTGTGGTCGCTGTTACGAGCCGTAGTTGATGCTGATGATTCCCGCTGTCGTCCCTCCTGCGCAGGCCGCCTCGACCACGACCCCGCCGATCACCTTGCCGGCGCTGTCGAGCACATCGTCCTTGTAGACCCAGCAGTAGCCTCCCGTCGGCGGGCTCGCCTCCACCTGCACGGTCCCCGCCGGCTGCCGGCCACGTCCGGCATCGATGGTCAGGCTTCCGATGACGAGGGCGTTCCCCGTACCCGTCATCGCGGAGCCGGAGACGTCGGCGGTGGCGCCCGCCTGCACCTCCATGCCGGCGGCCGACGCGCCACCCGTCGCGAACACGCCGCCGGTGACATCGAGGCTCCCACCGGTGCCGATGCAGATGGTCGCGTCCGTCGAGCAGAGGTCGGTGCCCAGGCCACCGGTACCGAATTCCAGCGTCATGTCGCCGTCCAGCGCCCCCCCGTCCCCGATGGTGAGACTGGCGCCGTTAAGGAAGTCGAGGGTGGCGGTACCGCCGTCTTCGACGCTGACGGTGGTGTTGGTGATGTTCAGGGGATACTCGAAGATCAGCGTGCTGTTCGCGCTCAGGTAATGATGCGCTGTCACACTTCCATCCCACTCGATGGCCGCGGTCCCGGGGTCTGCGACGAAGCAGGGACCGCCGCCCAGGGGATTGGAGAAGGTGCCGTCGTCATCCGCGAGCGGTCTGCACTCGTACTGAGGTGGCGGCGATGGCAGTCTCGGGGCATCGGGCGATACGGTGCCGCCAAGCGTCGCCGGCGGGGAGGGGCTGATATGGGCAGCGCTGCACGAGCTCAGCGGACCGCAGGCGACGACCCCGGGGTCCGAGGACACCGAACCCGATCCCGTGACACCGCGGTTGAAGACCACGGGCCCCTGAACAGGGCCGAGCACACCGTCGACGGTGGAGGGCTTGTTGCCAACGACGCAGACCGCGCACTGGTCCGCGAGGAGGTCGGCGGTCGTCCCCGGGTTGCACGCGGTCGTCCGGTAGGAGGCGCTGGCGCCGGTGGTGGTCATGCTCAGGGTGGCTTGGGTGCCGACTACGCAGTCCGCCCCCGCCTGCTCGGCGGCCTGGGCTGCCAGGAACATCCCTCCCTCGGCGGCGGCATCTGAGCTGGTCGCCGACTGCGTGTGCGCCTGCCGCAGCTCGACCGCGTCCGCGAGCTGCAGCACCGCGGTTGTGACCAGCGCGAAGAAGACCACGAAGGCGAGGGCCATGATCAGGACCTGACCCTGTTCGCCTCGGCGCCGTGCGCGTCGCGTCAGCATGGCCCGGTGCCCCCACCGGTGAGGGGATCGTTTGGCCAGGGCTCGGTGGCCAGGGGCTGGAGGTCGAAGCTGAGGGTCGCGGGGTTGGCGAGCCGCGGAACGGCACTGGTCACGGTGACGTCCAGCGCGACGGGCCACTCGTACGGGGGAGGGATGCTCATGGTCAGGCTGACCGGGGAGGTGGTCACGGCCACGCTCGACAGCTTCGTTCCGTTGGCCCACGAAGATCGCGAGACCGTCTTCGCGGGCAGCGAGAGCGTGTAGATGGCCATGTCGCACTGGGTGGCGTCGGCGAGGTCGGGCCACTCCACGCAGACCACGTCGGCGGAGTTGCACTGGCCGTGAAACGGCGGCGTCTCGGCGGCGCAGCCGCCGTATGGCCGGCCGCTCGGAACCTCGATGCAGGTGGCGCGGTGCACGTCCTCGGCGAGCAGCTGCTCGAAGCTGATGGCATCGGAAGCGGCGGCGAGGCGGTCCCGGGAGGCTCCGGGCTCGAGGATGCTGCGCAAGCCGACGGTGAAGACCATTCCGATCGCCGTCCCGATGATGCCGAGCAGGGCCAGCGTGATCAGGACCTCGATGAGCGTGAATCCCCGCTCCCCGGAGCGCGATCGGGCTCGCGGGCTCACGACACGGCCTCCTTCCAGACAACCTGGCCGAGCGAGATCGACCCCTTGGACACGGTGATGCTGATCTCCTGCACGCCGTAGTCGTAGCCGCTCGTTCTGCCGCGCCCGCCGAACCCGGTCGTGCACGTCTGCGGGCTGAACCCGGGGAGGGACATCGTCGAGGACTCGACGACGGACGTGATCGCCCAGCTCACCCCCTCATCGCGGTAGGCGGCGGGGACGGCGGGCGCGGGGTACGTGGTCGTGGTCGCGCACGCCTGGTAGCCGACAGGTGCTTTGGGCTGGAGGTAGTCGGCGACGTAGCGGGCGGCGCCGTCCAGGCTCGCCTGGGTCTGGGCCTCCCCGGAGCTGCGCACGACGGCGGAGAAGCCGTAGGCGATCCCGACCACCGCGACGGAGATCACGGCGAGCGCCACCAGCATCTCAATGAGGGTCAACCCCGCCTCCCCGCGTCTCGCTCGCCGGGAGTGGAGGGTCGCCGCCGCCCTACGCCCAGGGTCGGAGAGTCGCATCATCAACCCTTGAACGCCGCCGAGAAGCCGTAGATGGCCTGGATCAACGAGATCGCGACCAAGCCGACGATCGACCCCACGCTGACGATCAGGATAGGCTCCACGACCGCGGTCAGCCGCTTGAGCCGGTTGTCCAGCTCGCTGTCGTACAGCTTGGCGGTCTCGGCGAGGTGCTGGTCGAGAGTGCCCGTCTCCTCGCCGACCCTCACCATCTGGACCACGAGCGGCGGGAAGAGCGAGGTCTGGCGCAGCGAGCGCGAGAAGCTCTCGCCGATGGCGACCTGGGCTCCGACCTCGCGCAGGGCCCTCCGGTATATGGGGTTGCGAGTGCTCTCCACCACCACTGAGAAGCTGGTGCTCACGGGCACGCCCGCGGCCAGGGTGTCGCTCAGGGCGCGGCAGAAGCGCTCGATGCTGGCAGCGCGCATCATCTCCCCGACGGCAGGGAGGCGGAGCAGGACGCGGTTGAACTGCATCTTTCCCCTCTCGGTGCGCAGGTAGTAGCCGCCGCCCAGGATGGCGACGAGCAGCGCCAGCAGGATCCAGGCGATGTTGTTGCTGACAAAGGAACTGAAGCCGAGCAGCGCAGCCGGTAGCCCGGGCAGCTTGGCTCCGTACTCCGCGAAGAGGGTACGGAATTGCGGCAGGACAAAGACCACCAGCCCGGTCGCCACCACCAGGGCCATGCCGAGGACGATCGCCGGGTACATGAGTGCGCCCCGGATCTTGGTTCGGGTCTCCATCTCGCGCTCGAAATGGTTGGCGGCGCGGACCAGGACGTCGTCGATATGGCCGGTCATCTCCGATGCCCGGAGCAGGTCGGCGAGCACCGGGGGAAACACCTGAGGGTGGCGCGCGATGGCGGCGCTCAGCAGGCCACCCCGCTCCAGGTCCGCGACCATCGAGACGCACGCCTGGCGCATCCGCTTGCTGGTCGCCCCCTCCGCGATCGTCTCCAGCGCGGAGGTGAGCGGTACTCCCACGCGCACGAAGGTCGAGAGCTGCCGGCAGAAGACGACGATCTCCTGGAGCTTGACCTTGGTCAGCCCGTCCAGAAAGCCGCGCAGCGGGGCCCGCGAGCGCACCTTGACCGCGGTCGGCCGCAGCCCGCGCACCGCGATGGCGTGCCACACGGCCTCCGAGTCGGCCGCCTCCATCATCCCCTTGAGCTCGGTGCCGTCAGGGTTGATGGCGGTGTAGTCGAAGAGCTGCATCCGTCCGGGCTGCGTCGGAGCTGCGTCGATCATCTCGTCTGTGGTGCCTCAGATCGTGTACACGGTGCGCATCACCTCGGTGAGGGTGGTGCGACCAGCGGCGGCGACGTCGCAGCCGGCCTCCTGGAGGGTGCGCATTCCGTTGCCGACGGCGGATTCGAGGAGCTCGGCGTGACGCGATCTCGCCACGATCTTCTCCCGGACCGGGTCGTCGACCTGAAGGCACTCGAAGACGCCCACCCGGCTGTGGAAACCGGTGCCAGTGCAGCGCGCGCAGCCGACCGCGTGGGGAAGACGGGCCGGGGGCTCGGCCCCGGTGGTGGTTCGGAAGAAGGCAGCCTCCGCCGCGGTCGGCGGTGCTGATCCGGCGCACCGCGTACAGACCAACCGGACCAGCCGCTGGGCCACCACACCGATCAGGGCCGAGGCCACCAGGTAGGGCTCGATCCCCATGTCGATGAAGCGGTAGATCGCCCCCACCGAGTCGGCGGCGTGCATCGAGCAGAGCACGAGGTGGCCGGTCAGCGCCGACTGGATGGCGATCTGGGCGGTCTCGACATCGCGGACCTCGCCCACCAGGATGATGTCCGGGTCCTGCCGCAGGATCGCCTTGAGGCCGTTGGCGAACGTGGTCCCCGCCAGGCGGTTGATCTGGACCTGGTTGATGTTCTCGAAGCGGTACTCGACCGGGTCCTCGATGGTCGTGATGTTGCGGGCCGCGCTGTCCAGCTCGCTGAGCGCGGCATAGAGGGTCGTGGTCTTGCCGGCACCGGTGGGCCCGGCCACCACCAGCATCCCGTACGGCGAGTCGATGAGCCGCCGCACCCGCTCGCGGGCTGCCGGTTGCAATCCCAGCTCGGGGAGGGGGACGAGCGATCGGGTGCGATCGAGGAGGCGGAGCACCACCTTCTCGCCCCAGATCGTCTCCATCGTCGAGACCCGGATGTCCACCGGCCGTCCGTCGATGGTCATCTCCAGCTGACCGTCCTGGCTGCGATGGCGGTCGACGATGTCCATGTTGGCGAGGATCTTGAGTCGCGAGGCGATCGGCCCCACCAGCGTGGTGGGGAGGTCGTTCACGTCGTGCAGGGCCCCGTCGATCCGGAAGCGAATCCGGAGCCGGTCGGCCTGCGGCTCGACGTGGACGTCGGAGGCTCGGTCACGGAGCGCCTGGGTGAGCAGCAGGTCGACGATCTGCACCACCGGGGCATCGGCTCGCAGCGGTATCGCGAGACTGGCCGAGGGTGCCTCCTGGCGGTCGACGACGGCGCGCGCCACCGCGTGATCGACCTTGTGGAGGACGGTGTAGTGGAGATCCAGGGCCCGTTCCAGGGCCAGCCGTCCGGCCAGACGCGGGAAGACGGGGTGGCCCACCGTTTCCCGGAGGGTGTCCATGCGGGCGGTGTCCGCCGGGTCGGCCACGGCGCAATGGACCATCCCGAGATCGTCGATGAGGAGCGGGAGGGCGCCCAGTGCGTGCGCCGTCGCCGGGTCGATCAGGTAGAGAGCCTCCTGCTCAGGAGTGACCTTCTCGAGGTCGACCGGGTCGTAGCCGAGCTGCTCCGCCAGGGCGGCGACGACCTCCCCCTCGCGGACGCCGGCGTCGACCAGGAGCTCGCCGATCCTGCGCTTGTCGCGGCGCTGGCGGTGCAGCGCGGCGCGGACCGACGCGGGCGTCGCCGCACCTCTCCCGATGAGCATCTCTCCGAGGGGGAGAGACGCCTTGACAGGGGGCGCGTCGAGTGGGTTCGGGCTTTCCGGTCGGCGGGCAAACCGGGACATCACGGTGGGCATCCCCCGACCTCGACCACTGTTCCTCCTCTTCTCCCCTGACCGCCTGGACCGCGGCCAAGCTCTTCCGAGCTTCCCCAACCCCCCGGAGCGCCCGGCGCCGTGGTCCTGGATCGCGCCCCCCCGACGCGGAGCCAGCCACCCCCCATGACCACGGCGCCTCCTGGGCTCTCCTCGCAGGGCCTCGATGTGAGAGTCCCGCGAGCCCCCCCGCCGATATGATGCTACGGAGTGGGTGGGTCGCGTACCAGCCCCCACATGGGGCGGTGGGACCACCGAATTTGGGTGGTAGCAGAGGTGCGCGGGTCGGCCCAAGATGGAGGGGTGGCTGTGTTGCCGCGCCCGCCGGCGTGGCGCTGCCGGAGAGGGGGATCGGCTAGGCTCCGCGGCGCCTGGCCCTCTCCGGGGTCTGGACCGCGAGGATGGCGGAGGTGGGTGCTCGGGTGGAGCTAGAGGAGCGGCTGGCCGAGCTGGAGCGCCTGCGCAGTGAGGGTTCGCTGACCGAGATCGGCTACAACCTGCAGCGCAATCTCCTCATCACCCGTTCCGACGAGCTGGCCCGCCGCCGCAGTGCGGCGCCCGTGATCCCCCTCCCGCACGCCCCGCCCTCCCGGCGCGCGGCCCCGTCT
>PMYJ01000123.1 GCA_003170875.1 Candidatus Dormiibacterota bacterium
CCGCCCCCGCCAATCCCCCTCCTACCGGCTCGGCCCGGATCCTACGCCACCCCCCGCACGGGAAGCACGATTGACGGGGGACTTGAAGAGAAGGAGTATTATGATGGTCATAAGCAGCAATAATCTTGGGCTGAGTCCCGGCCCTGTACACGGTGCGGTGGGTTCATCTCCTGAGAGCGCCATGCGAAGGGATGAGGTCGCCAGCGCTTGACGTGGGCTCACGCTGCTGTCCGCAAGGAGGCTGACCATGGCCGAGNNGGGGGCCGTGGGGTCGGCACCAGCCCGGAGGAGCTCTTGGTCTCCGCAGTCGCGTCCTGCTATGCCGGAACGCTGCTCCACCTGCTGGCCCGGGACAGGCTTCCGGCTGAGGAGGTGCGGGTGCGCGCCATGGGCACGGTGGGCGACTTTCCCGGTGCTACGGCCCGGTTCTCTCAGGTCATCGTCCACCCCACGATCCGTGGCGGCGTGCCGAGCCGGGAGCGCGAGTACATGGTGGCCGCGCGCACGGCTCGCGAACACTGCTTCATCGGGAAGGCGCTCCGAGACGGCATCCGCTACGAGGTCGGTGAGGTGTCGGTGACGCCGGCCGGGCGTCTCCGCGTGGGGGTCGCCTGACCACGCCCCATCCGCAGGAGGAGATGAGTGGTCCAGAGCTACCATGCCTTCGAGCCGCGACCGGGAGAGTTGGCACAGGACGCCATCCATCGGAGTCGCGGTGCCATCTCGATCCAGGGCGGCGATGCCCCGTATCGCGTCGTCGACCTCAACGGCGGAGTTGAGTTAGCCGGCACCCGCGATCAGTGCCTTGACTTCGTCGAGCTTGCGTGGTGGCGGGCCGAGACGGCGCCCACCAATCTCGACCACGTCCACGCGGCGGACCGGGCCGCCCGGCTCACGTTCGAGGCGAGAGTGGCCGACAACGAAGCCTGGCGGCCCGACCCACACCTAACCGCCGCGATCGCGCGACGCCACACTTGGTGATCGAGCGGATCGAGGGATGCGGGACCAGCACCTGGCTCTGCTACCGGGGCTGGCGCCAANNCTTGACCCGGACGAAGGGGCGTGGATCGTCGTGTAGGTGGCGAGGTAGAGGCGGAGCACTCGTGGCTGCGCTTCACGGCGCGCGTGACCCCGGCCGCATCTAGGTCCTGCGCCGCCCACTGGATGACCCGCGGCATCCGGCGGGCACTTCCGTCCAGCCCTCGAGGGGGCCGCGTCGAGCAGGTACTTGAGCATCTTCTCCGCGAGAAGGGCTCAGTCCAGGCCACGATCCTGGCCCCGGGCGCGCTGGCGAGCGAGGTTGGCCGGGCGCGCAGGCGGGCGGTGTCGGGGTCGTCGCAGCCGATCACCGGATCGAAGGCGACAGTTCCCAACCCGCCCAGGTCGTCGGAGTTGAAGCGCAGCGGGCTAAGGCTCGGGCCCTCAGGGATGGGCGCGGCGTCCCTTGAGACCCGAGCATTTCACGGGCGTTGAGACGCCGACACGTGGCCTCGTACTCGGCGCTGCGGATCGAGGGGGACCGCTACCTCGTGAACGTCGCCGCGTATCCCTCCAGGTAGGCTCCGCCATCCACCACCCCGTCGAAGTTCATAGTGAGCGACGTGGAGGAGCAGGTGTAGAGAGCAGCATCGAAGAATGGTTGCTCCAATGGTTCGGTCGCCGTTCCATCGAGGCCTGTGATCGCGTGGTTAAGACTGGTTTCGGGTGAGATGACGCCGGTTTGCCCGTGAACCGAATCCATCGTGAACGTGTCGGTTCCGGTGAACTGGTCGCTGACATCTTTATCCGAGAAGACCATCGGGGCTGCGTTGGATAAGTCCAACACCGTCTTGCCACTTGCCTGAATGGTCATCGTCATGCCAGCAAACCCGGATATTCCCCCCGCCGACATCGCCACATTGGTCGCGGTCCACGTGCCCACCAGGCACGAGTCAATTAGGACAGCGGCGCTCGATGAGGACTTGGTTGCAGTTGCCGTCGCTGGCACGCCGCTTGAACAGGCTGCCAGCATCAAGGGCAAGAGAAGAGGTGACAGCGAGAATCTCCGACCACGTGCCACAGCGCGCCTCCCACCAACGTTGGTGTGCAGCAGAACCCGATCTGCACGCACTTTAGCGCAGGCCCACCGGAGGTGGCGATACTGGACTCACCCGCTGCTCCTATACCGGAGATAGCTGATGAAATGGAGGAGCCTCTTCCCGCCATCCTGAGCGCTCCTGCATGCATCCGAGCGGTGCGCTCGTCACGTCATGTATCAGCTCATCAAGCCGGCGGTGGCAGTCGATCCCCGTTCCTTGGGACGGGGGGACCGGCACAGCGTCTCTCGACCGGCTGATCACCGTCCCTCCAGACCGGTTGCGAAACCGCAGTCTGACGGGGAACGCCGATTCGCCGGCTGAGGATTAGCGGACCAGAGCAGGCTGCCCGGCCAGGCTCCCGCGCGCTGCGCCCGAGGTGTCCGCACCGGCAACGCTAGCGGCCTCGGAACGAGAATCCGGAGAGGCTGGGTTAGGGTCCCCTGTGGACCATACGCGGCTGAATGCCCCGACGCGGCGATCGTCGGGTCGGGGCGCCGCGGCACTGACCGGGGCCAGAGCGGGCCGGCCGCGAACCCGGTTGGCGGTGTCAGAGAGTTCGACGAGGCTGCCCTGGAGGCGGTTCCACGCTACTGGCCACCCCAGCCGCGGACCGGGATCCTCTGCCGCAGCTAACGCGGCGCGGCGTCTCACCCGCGATCGCGGACCGCCCCGGGCCGACCCGACATCCGTGTGGAGACGCTCGATGAATGACGCGTTCCCATTAGATCGGCAGCTGCGCGTGGAGCCACCCGAGGCGACCATCGACGACGGCATCCGTCGCTAATGGCACAGTTGCACACGCTACCCTCAGCGAGGCGCATCCGAAGATCAGGATGCCACGTGACAAGAGCAGAGAGTTTGCCGTCAGCGAGGGTCGCTGGCAGAAGAGGCGCTGGCCGAGTCCCTCTCCGCAGCCGGCGATGCGGTCAGCTGGGCTCACCTCGTCTGCCCGGAAGCGAACACTCGCAGGCCATCACCCGGGTGGCGCCTCCGGCCCCTCGGACCTCGGCGCCCATCCCCCTCTTGATCAAGCGTCGCCGAGGACGACTCCGTAGAGGGCCGCAACGACGGCACTCAGCAAGGACACGCCACCGAGCGCTCCGGCCAGGCGGGCACTGCGCCAGCGCGATGGTGTGAGCGCGTGCGCCAAGGCAGCGGCGCCCGACACCAGGACAAAGAGGAGCTTCACCCCCAAGGTGCGCCCGGCGGCCGTCTCGAGCAACGTGGCCGGGGTGATGCCGATGGCGTAGGCCTGGATGACTCCCGTCACCACCAGCAGGGCGAATGCGGGCCAGGCCACCGCCTCGAACCGCCGGCCAAGGGCACGGGCCAGCCGCGGTTCGCCTCGGGTCAGCGGAACGACGGCGGCCACCACCAACTGGCCGCCGATCCAGACGCAGGCGCCGAGAACATGAAGCCATAGAAGGACAGCGTGTCCGCTGATGGTGAGCATCAGACGGTCACCACGACACTATCAGTCGCCGCGGGAGGTGCGAACCCCGGTGGTCCTTGCTCCAAGCGCACCACCTCGCGGCGTTCACGGGTTGGCCACTAGGTAGCCGGTCGTCCGGCGAGCCGACAATCGCCGTGGCGGGAGCAGCGAGAGGTTGACGGCCGTCACCAGGGCCGCAGCCACCATGCCAGCCAGGAGGAGGCCGAGGGCAACCCAGGCGAGGCCTGCAACCACCAGGGGCACGAGGGACATCGGCTGCTGCCCAAGCAGGGCGAGGTCGATGGAGACGATCCCCGTGCCCATCACCAACGCTCCAGGTCCGGGAGGGATGGACTCGACCACGCGGGAGGGCCAGTTCAGCGTGCTGCGCTCAAGGTTCATGTCCTGAGGGCTCGGTGGCGTGGCCGAGGATAGCCGGATTTGAGCGATCGGCGCCATGCCGCGACCGGGCTCAACTTCCATCGTGGCATACCCTTTCCAATGGTTATAGACATTTGTAATCGGGATCTTACGGTATGATCCGCGGATGGTGTTGAGACCTCCTGCCGAGCACCCGTGACCCGCTCCAGCATCCACGGCGTCCCCCGGATCGGCCCCGACCGGGAGCTGAAGCGCGCCCTAGAGCGCCACTGGGCGGGCGAGGAGCCGATCGCCACTGTCCACTCCACCGCTCGCCGCATCCGGGCCCGCTGGTGGACGCTGATGCGAGACGCCGGGATCGACCTCATCCCCTCCAACGACTTCTCGCTCTACGACCACGTCCTCGACACCATCGCCATGGTCGGTGCCGTCCCACCTCGCTTCGGCCACCGGGGCGGCCCCGTCGACCTCGAGACCTACTTCGCGATGGCCCGAGGCCGCTCCGAGGGAACGATGACGGCGCCGGCGATGGAGCTGACCAAGTGGTTCGACACCAACTACCACCACATCGTCCCCGAGCTGGACCGGGCCACGAGGTTCGAGCTCTCCTCGACCAAGCCCATCGATGAGTTCGCCGAGGCGCATGCACTGGGGATCGTTACCAAGCCGGTCCTGCTCGGCCCGGTCACCTTCCTGCTGCTGGCCCGGCCCGCCGCCGAGTCGGGATTCGACCCGCTCACGCTCCTCGACCCGCTCCTCGATGTCTACGCCGACCTCCTCGAGCGGCTCGCTTCCCAGGGCGCCGAATGGGTGCAGCTCGACGAGAGCGCCTTCGTCCAAGATCGCGTCCCGGAAGACCTCTCCGCCCTGCGCACCGCCTATCGGCGTCTCGCCTCCATCGGCCGCCGGCCTCGCCTGCTGGTTTCGACCTCCTTCGGTGACACCGCCGAGGCGCTTGCCGTCCTCGCCGACCTCCCGGTGGAGGGGGTCGGGCTCGACCTGACACGCGGAGGTTCGGACGTCGAACGGCTCCGGCAGCTCGGCGGACTCGGCGACCGCCTCCTGGTGGCCGGCGTCGTCGACGGTCGCGGTGTCTGGGGCAACGACCTGGTCACGTCGCTCGGGCTGCTCCAATCGCTCTCCGGCCTGGCCGGAGAGGTCGCGGTGTCGACCTCCTGCTCGCTGCTCCACGTCCCCGACGACATCTCGCGGGAGTCGGCGCTCGACCCGGAGATCCGATCGCAGCTCGCCTTCGCCCGCCAGAAGGTCGATGAGGTGGCGCTGCTCGCCCGCGGGCTGAGCGAGGGCGACGACGCGATCGCGGCAGCTCTCGAGGACAGCCGGCGGCTGCTCGACGGCCGCCGCTCGGCGTCGCGGACCCGCGATGCCGCAGTGCGCCGACACCTGGCCGGCGTCCTCGCCGAGAACGCACCGCGGCGTGCGCCCTACGAGATCCGGGCCGCAAGACAGCGCGAGCGGCTGCGTCTCCCCCCGCTGCCGACAACCACCATCGGGTCATTCCCGCAGACACACGCGATCCGCGCGGCGAGGGCTGACCTCCATCGCGGCCGCATCACGGAAGCCGAGTACCGGCGCCGCATCCGCGCCGAGATCCAGCGCGCCGTCCAGATGCAGGAGGACATTGGCCTGGATGTCCTCGTCCACGGTGAGCCGGAGCGCAGCGACATGGTGGAGTACTTCGCCGAGCGGATGCGCGGCTTCGCTGTCACCGAGCACGGCTGGGTGCAGTCCTACGGGACCAGGTGCGCCCGGCCGCCGATCATCGTCGGCGACATCTCGCGGCCGGCCCCGATCACCGTCGAATGGACGACCTTCGCGCAGTCGCTCACCAGACGGCCGGTCAAGGGAATGCTCACCGGCCCGGTGACCATGCTGCTTTGGTCCTATCCCCGCGACGACCTGGATCTCGCCGATACCTGTGCCCAGCTAGCGCTGGCCATCCGCGACGAGGTCCGCGACCTGGAGGCCGCCGGCGTCGGCATCATCCAGGTGGACGAGCCGGCGTTTCGGGAGGGCCTGCCCCTGCGCGAGGAGGAGCGCGGCGCTTACCTGGAATGGGCAGTGCGGTGCTTCCGCCTGGCAACGGCCGGCGCCGCCGACGCGACCCAGGTCCACACCCACATGTGCTACGCGGACTTCGGCGACATCCTCCCCGCCATCGACGCCCTCGACGCCGACGTCATCTCCCTCGAGGCGGCCCGGTCGCGCATGGAGGTGACTGGCGAGCTCGCCGGGTATGGATACCAACGCCAGGTCGGCCCCGGCGTCTACGACGTGCACTCGCCGCGGGTTCCGACCCCAGCGGAGCTCGCCGAGCGCATCCGCGCCGCGGCGGCGTCCCTCCCTCTCGTGCAGCTCTGGATCAACCCCGACTGCGGCCTCAAGACGCGCAGCTACGATGAGGTAGAGCCCTCGCTGCGGGCCATGGTCGAGGCAGCCCGTCAGGTGCGCACTGAGCTCGCCTCCCAGCCCATGCCCGGAGAGCGAGGTTCGATGGAGAGCCCGCCGGATCCACCGGCATGACCGATCTCCGCAGCCGGGTGGGCCGGTACGGCGTCTTCCTCGGCCGCCTCTCGCTGGAGCCGGCGGCCGCGCTGCGGCGCGACGCGGCGAAGATCGAGGCGATGGGCTATCGCACCGTCTGGGTCGGCGAGGCGTTCGGCCGCGAGCCACTCACCCTGGCCGCGATCCTGCTGGCCGCGACGGAACGCCTGGTGGTCGCAACCGGCATCGCCAGCATCTGGGCCCGCGACGCGGTGGCCACCATGAACGCGGCCCGGACGCTCAGCGAGGCGTGGCCCGGCCGCTTCGTGCTTGGGGTGGGGGTAAGCCACCCGCCCCTGGTCAACGCCCGAGGCCATGACTACCGCCGGCCGCGCGCCGCCATGGCCTCCTATCTGACGGCAATGCGGGCAAGCCGCTACGACGGGCCACCGCCGGAAGACGGTCCGGCGGTGCTGATCGCGGCGCTGGGACCGCGAATGCTGGAGCTTGCCGCGAGCCAGGCCGACGGGGTCTTCACCTACTTCGTCTCTGAGCGGCACACACACCAGGCTCGCGTCACCCTGGGACCGCTTCCGGTCCTCGCGGTCGAGCAGGCGGTCGTCCTGGCCGAGAGCCGGGAGGCGGCACGCCGGGATGCCGACGCCTACGTCTCCGCCTACCTGGCGTTGGACAACTACCGCAGCAACTTGCGCCGCCTCGGCTACTCCGAGGCAGACCTGCGCGGCGCCGGCAACGACGCCCTTTTCGACTCGCTGATCGGCTGGGGAGACGGCGACGCGCTCACCGTGAAGGTCCACAGTCACCTCGAGGCCGGCGCCGACCACGTCGCCGTCCAGGTGGTCACCCCCTCCTCACCTCACGGCGTGATGGATGGCCTCAGCCGGCTCGCCGAGCTCATGAAGCTTGGCGAGCCGCCGGGATGAGCCGCGGCGCTCACAGCTTCACGGCGAAGGCGACGCCGAGCCGGCCGCCGAGCGGCCGATCCGCACTCGCCAGACCTCGGGCCCGTGCTCCAGCGCCTCCCATTCGAACACGCCAGGATGCTCGGCTAGGAGCTGGCCACGGAGCCGCACCGGGTCGTGGTCGCTGACAATGACCAACGCCTCACCGGAGGCGAGCGCCTCCAGCCGGCTGAAGATCTGGGCGTGGCGAGCGCCGTGTGGGATTCCCCGGACGTGGAGGGTGGCGCCACCCGGCCCGACCTGGCGCTCGAACTCCGCGTGCATCGAAGCCAGGACTCCGGGGACCTCACCCGGCGCCCCCTCGATGAGGGCGGGGAGGACGAAGTCGTTCTCCTTGGCCGCATGGATGGCGAAGAGCGCGGCGATGGCGCCCGCCGTGGCCACGCTACTGACGGGCTCGCCCACCTCCGCCAACTCCGAGATCAGATCGCCCAAGGCCCGATGCTCGGCCACCAAGCTCTCAATCAGCCGGGGCTCGAACCGCGCGGTCGCCGCGTACAGCGTCGCCTCTTCGGAGGCGGCGTGGGGCAGGATGGTGGTTTGGAGGTAGTCGATGACCGCCATCACGGCGGGGTCGGAGGGCTCGCCACGAGAGACGACGGCGACCAGGTCGTTGACGCGGCGGCGCAGCTCCTCCTCCATCTCATCGTGGTGCGCGGCGATCGCATCGATCGGGTTTGCAGTGGCGGCGTCGGCAGCCATGGTGCTCTCCTTTTCCGTGGCCATAGTCATTTCTAATCCAGACTCTACGCTATAATCGGCGCGTGAGGTACGCAGCCCGTCCGGACGACCTCGCCCGGGCTCACCAGGCTCTTGCCGAGGTGAGCCGGCTTCGCCTCCTCGAGGTGATCCGGGCCCAGCCGGCCGGGCTCAGCGCCGCCGACGCCGGTGACGAGGTGGGCCTCCACCAGTCCACGGCCCGCCAGCACCTCGAGATGCTGGTCGAGGCGGGGCTCGTCGTCCGGGAGGCCGAGCCGCGAACCGTGCGTGGCCGCCCCCGGGTCATCTACCGGAAGAGCGCCCAGACGGAGGCGGGCGGCGGCGATGGCTACCATCTGCTCGCCGGAATCCTCGCCTCTATGGTCGAGAGCTCGGTGCACCGTCCGGCCAGCGCGGCCGAGGCCACTGGGCGAGCCTGGGGGCGCTCCCTCGTTGAGCGGCCGCGACCACTGGAGCGCCTGGGCCGTCGGGAGGCGGAGAGCCGAGTCGTTGAGCTCCTCAACCAGCTGGGCTTCGAACCGGAGCCGGCGGGCGGGCGTGAGGGCCGTCGCATCCTGCTCCACCGCTGCCCCTTCCTGGACCTCGCCATCGAGCACCGGTCGGTGATCTGCTCGGCACATCTCGGACTCATCAAAGGGGCGCTGGAGGAGCTGGGGCTCCCCGCTGACGGCGCGACCCTCGAGCCGCTGGTGACACCCACCCTATGTGTCAGCCGCCTCGCCAGCTGACATCGCGATGAGCTCGGCGGTACCAGGTGCGGTCCGGCAAAGCCGGCACGGGGCCATCATCACGGCTTTCTGGCCGGCCCGCGAACATGGCGGCCGGTCGCCGGCTGGTAACGCGCGCAGCCCTGTCCGAGCTATGGGCAAATCCAGCCCATAAGGATCCGACTGGCGCGTCATGGAGGTGACGCCATTAATGAGTTTCAATGAGCAGGATAGAGTGAGTGCACAACTGCACGGTCACGGCTGGCACCGTCTCGCATCGCCGCGGACAGTGCAATGCTACGTGGCGGGTATCTGGCGGGAAGCACCCGTCAAGGAGATCAGTGACGAGACGCGTGAGATACGAGTCGAGTACCGGACCGTAACAAGTGGGGTCCGACGTCTCATCCTCGATGCCTCACAATACCGACCTTCTCAAGGGCTGTTTCCAGCACGAGAAGGCGGCTGTGTCTCCACCGGCCCAACCACGGTGAGTGCAACGTCCGCAGCTATGGGAGGTCTTGGCTCGCAGTCATGAACGAGAAGGCTCCTGTGGTCGTCTTCGAAGCCGAGGCCGGCCAGGAGGGCCGGCTACGTGCCGCCCTCCCAGGCGTGGAGTGCCGATTCGTCGAGCAGGTGCTCTCCGACGAGACCGTTGACCAGGTGGGCGAGGCGACCGTGGTGTCGGTCTTCATCCGCTCGCAGGTGAGCCGCACCCTCATCGAGAGCATGGCCAACGTACGACTGATCGCCACACGCTCGACCGGGTACGACCACATCGACCTCGGTGCCTGCCAGGAGCGGGGCATCACCGTCTCGAACGTCCCCACCTACGGTGAGAATACCGTCGCCGAGCACGCCTTCAGCCTCATCCTCGCCCTCTCCAGGCGCCTGGGTGTCGTGACCCGGCGGATCTCGCACGGAGATTTCTCGCTGGGCGGCCTGATGGGTTCCGACCTGCGCTCTAAGACCTTGGGGGTAGTCGGTGCCGGCAACATCGGCCTCCATGTCATCCGCATCGGCCGTGCTTTCGGCATGGAAGTGCTCGCCTATGACGCCCACCCCCACCCTCTGCTCGCCGAGGTGCTGGGGTTCCGCTACGTCTCGCTCGACGAGCTGCTGACCAGCTCCGACGTCATCACCCTGCACGTCCCCTACCGGCCGGAGACGCATCACCTCATCGACCGTGACCGCCTGATGATGATGAAGCCCGGAGCGCTGCTCATCAACACCGCGCGGGGCGCCCTGGTGGACACGGCTGCGCTCCTGGAGGCGCTCGAGAGCGGCCGGCTGGGAGGTGCCGGTCTGGACGTCATCGAGGGCGAGGAGCTGCTCATGGAAGAAAGGCAGATGTTCCACATTCCCGAGACGGAGGAACGGATGCGGCAGCTGCTCACCGGGCACGCCCTGGCCCGGCATGAGAATGTGATCCTCACCCCGCACATGGCCTGGTACAGCCGCGAAGCGATCGACCGCATCCTGGACGTCACGGCACTCAACATCCGGAGTTTCCTATCCGGAACTCCGCTGAACGCCATTGCCGGTGACGAGGCGTGACCGCGGGGCGAGGAGTAGGTCGGCGAAGAACTCCGGCAAGATAGGCGGCGGAGTAGGCCCAGGCGACCTACACGAGACGTTGGACGACCTCCGTCTTCGACCGGACGGGTCAACGACATTCCCTTCCGACAAGAATACTGGTATGGAATCGGTGGGGAGCACAGCAAGGGAGATCCCAATGGCACACTTCGTACTTTCGGACGTCGCTTCCGCGGTCGATATTCAGGCCGGTGCCGTTGTTTCGCGCGTGATCTTCCGCGACAGCCAGAAAGAGGTTACGGTCTTTGGATTCGCCGCAGGAGAAGGACTGACCGAGCATCAGGCATCTCGCACGGCGATCGTCCAGGTCATGAAAGGTCGACTTGAGTTCATCGCGGATGGCGCGGAGCTAAACGCGGAACCGGGTTTCTGGCTTCACATGGAACCAGGAACGCCTCACAGTCTCACTGCGCGCGAGCCGACCATCATGCTCCTCACCCTCGTTAACCCTGCGTGAACGCTGACGCTGAGAAGGTCGATCCCCACCGCGTGCGCGGGTCGCCTCGTGCCGAGGCCCATAAGAACCACCTTGCTCGTGCCGCCGAGGAG
Source organism: Candidatus Dormiibacterota bacterium (assembly GCA_003170875.1). GTDB lineage: Bacteria > Chloroflexota > Dormibacteria > Aeolococcales > Aeolococcaceae > Changshengia. The sequence continues at coordinate 10,949 of PMYJ01000123.1, forward strand.
GAGCAGCAGCGGCGGGTCCATGCGGCCTGGCGGGATGCCCCGGGTAGCATCCTCGCCGCTAGAAAGGCCCAGCTCAGGCCGCGATGCTGGCCCCGAGCGCGCTGGCGGGCGAGGATGGACTGGGCCCGCAGGCGGGCGGCGTCGGAGTCAACGGCTCCTCGTGATCCGGGATGAGCGCTCCTGCGGCCTTCCTGGACCTTCTCTGACCGCCGCCGCGCGCCGGAGGACTGCTCCAGGGCACCGATGGGACCCCTGTGGCCGGCCAGTGCCTGTTGACAGAACACTTGCTTCGGGCACCGTGGCCCGGAGCAGCACTTGCCTCTGCACCCCGGGTCCCGGCCGAACCCGGCAAGAACCAAAGCAAATGCACCCGGCGAATTCAAAACTGACCGTTGGCTGACCAGCTGGTCGGGGCGCCCAGACTCGAACTGGGGACCTCTTGCTCCCAAAGCAAGCGCCTTCGACTTTCGTCGTTCGCATAGGCAACTTTGAATTCGCTTGGGCCACTTGCTTCGCCATCAGTGCTCGTGGCCAGCACTTGCTTTGAGGGTCCGGTCAGGCTTCGGAAGCAATGAGGCGGCGCCATGAGGCCCTGCTCGCCAGCGACGGTGGTCATTAGGCAGTTGCCCGTCGTCGTCACGTACTCAGGCTCAACAAGGAAGACGACTCTCGGCTCGCCTGCGAGTAGCGGCCGCTCCGCAAGCTGAGCACACAGCGCCTGACTACGCTCGATCATATGCCGCTTGCAAGCCGGCGATATCAATCTTCTCCATTCTCAACATTGCCTTAGTCACGCGGTCCGCCTTCTCTATGTCTGGGTCGTTCATGAGCTCCTCTAAGACCTTTGGTGTAACCTGCCACGACAGACCGTACTTGTCCTTTAACCAGCCACAGGGTCCGGGTTCGCCACCATCGGCCACAAGCGCTGTCCAATAGTAGTCAATCTCCTGCTGGGTATCCACTGCGATGAAGAACGATATGGCTTCAGTGAATCTCTGGTCGCCATTTGGGCCACCATTCAACACCATGAAGTCTTGGCCGCAGATGGTGAATCTGCCGGTCATCACCTCGCCTTTTGGTCCCGGCATGTAGTCGCCAAACCGCTTGATTCTGCCAAGTTTCGAGTCCTTGAATACCGATGCGTAGAAGGCCGTTGCCTCCTCCGCCTTGCCTTCGAACCATAGAAATGGCGTTATTGTTGTCATGGCCATCCTCCTATTCGGCACATAGATATATACCTTCCCCGCACCATTGAGTGGGGGCACCACTCCTTGTATGGGTCGAGTGCCTTTCACATACCCTGCCCCCAGCCGATGCCGCTAGCTCAGAACGGTAGTGGTTCGGGAATCGGAGCGGTGCCCGGGAAACGGGGATCTGGGATCGGCCTGAAGTGAGGCGCCGGCTCCGGATCGCGCTCCGGTAGCCGAGGATCAGGCTCGTCGGGGAGTCGGGGATCGTCCGGCCCGGGCACCCCAGTAGGGTCCCCCGGTCGTGGCGGGGGTATAGCCGGCATGCCGCTGAGGATGCGGAGGCTCTCAATGATGAAGCCGTCGAGGTCCGCGGGTTGGCGCGAGGTGACGAGCTGGCCGTCGACAACCAGGTCTGCATCGGTGACCCGCTCCCCCATGCGCTCGAGGTCCTGCTGGACAGTTCGCCAGGCCGTGAGGCGCCGCCCCCTGATGGCGTCGGCGCTGCTCAGGAGCTGGGGGCCGTGGCAGATCGCCAGCAGTGGCTTGTTCGCATCGGCAAAGGCACGGGTGAACTCGAGGAATCGCGGGTCCGCCCGCAGGTGATCCGGCGAGTAACCCCCGGGTATGAAGAGGGCGTCGAACTCGTCCGGATGGGCGAACTCGATGCCGAGCGCGACCTCGGCCTTCTCCTCACCGTGGAGACCCTCCATCTCCTCACCGGGTTGGGCCCCCACCACGACGACATCGTGCCCGGCCTCCCGGAAAGCCCGGTACGGCAGGCCGAATTGCGAGTCCTCGAAATCGGTGCTGAGAGTGCATGCGATGCGCATTGTCAATCCTCCTCGGTGCGTTGCATCTCTTGTGGTCAGGGCGCTTCCGCCGCTACGTTCCGGACGTGGGAGTGGGCGTCGGGGTCGGCGGGGAGGTTGGGCTCGGCGACGGCCAGGCCCGGTGCGGATCACTCCGGAGCGCGAGCACAGCTTCGAGAAGCCGGGCGGCCGGCTCGGCGCTGTGATCGGGATCAGCCTGTCTGGCAGCCGGGAGTGGTGTGGGCACTAGACTCCAGCCGGTCACCGCGGAGGCGCCACGAGCCCGTCGACCCTTCCGCGCAACCGGGTGATCCGATCATACGGGCATGAGCCGCCGCCCGCCAGACGCGGACTCGGTGCGCTCTGGCCTGCCGGTTCCCCGGTGACAGAGCGCTTGCTTCGATAATCGTCGCTCAGAGCAGCACTTGCTTCGCGCCATCGCCGACCCGGCTGGGCCCAGACAGATCCAAAGCAAGTGCTTCAGGCGAATTCAAAACTGACCATTAGCTGACCAGCTGGTCGGGGCGCCCAGACTCGAACTGGGGACCTCTTGCTCCCAAAGCAAGTTCCTTGGATCTTCGTCGCTCGCATAGGACTTCTTGAATTCGCTTGGTCCACTTGCTTCGCCATCCGTGCTTCAGGCCAGCACTTGCTTCAAGGGTCAGGAGCAGTTCCGGAAGCAATATGACTCTGCCCCGCCAACCCGCCCCCATTCAGCCCTAACACAGCCCGTGACCACGACATCCGCGGTGGACCAATTCTCGGGGGGCCGGACACTAGCCATTTCGAGTTCGAACATCGCTTCGGCTGCAGGGGTTTCCGCGTGAGGGCAGGATTAGCGCCAGATCGGCGGAGCCGGGCGACTGGCGGAGGGTGCGGTCAGCGCAAGCGGACACCGCCGATGCGGGAGAGCGATCCGTCCGGGTCGGGAGTCAGCCAGACCGGCGCCGGCCCGGCTGACTCGCCGAGGTCAGCCCGCGAGGAAGTGGTTCTGCACCAGCCAGTCGTGGGCGACGGTGGACACCGTCTCGTTGTCGATCTCCACATCTGCATCGAGGGCGAGCACGACCGGGGTGGTGAGCTTGGCCGCCACCGGGGCCATGAGGGCGGCGATGGCCGGGTACTGGTTGAGAACGCTCTTGCGGACCAGCAGGCCGGCGTTGTCGGGCGGGAACAGGTTCTTGTCGTCCTGGAGAACGTAGAGGTTGTCGGACTGGATGCCGGCATCGGTGGTGAACACCTCGCCGGCGGCACACTGGCCGCTGCTGATCTCCTGCTCAGCCGTGCTGCCCACGGTCACGTAGTTGGCGTTGGCGTACGACTGGTTGTAGGTCTTCTCCAATCCGGCCAGGCCGTCGGGCCGGGTCCGGAACTCGGCGAGGATGCAGATCGAGGTGTTGGGGTGGGAGGCCAGGTAGCTGCCGAACTCACTCAGCGTCGTACCGTACGTGGACTCCTCCGAGGCCTTGATGGCGATCCCGTTGGTGTCGTCGAACGGGGTGTCCGACGTCCAGCAGATCCCCTTGGGAGCGTCCTTCTGCTGCACGAAGTCGAACGCCTGGGTCAGCTGGGTGGGGAACTGGCCGGTGCTGTAGCCGAGGTAGTCGCTCAGCTCGGTACCGGTGTACTGCCAGTACATGTCGATGGTGCCGCTGCTGAGCGCGGTGCCGATCGCTTTGTCGGAGGCCGAGAAGGTGTCGGTGATGGTGAAGTCGTGAGCGTCGAGCACCTGCTGGGTGATGCTGGCCAGCAGCTGCTCCTCGGCGAACGGCTTGAAGCCGATGGAGAGGTGGGCGCCATCGCCGCTGGTCCCGGACCCGGCAGCACAGGCGGTGGATGCCGAGGTACTGCTACCGCCACAGGCAGTCAGGGCTACCGGTGCCACTATCAGTACGAACGCCGCGATCGCGAGTCTCTTCATGGTGTCTCCTCCAAGGGGCGTCAGGTGGTGCCGGGTGTGCCGGCGCGGGCGCTGCGGGGAACCACCGCCAGCTCGACCAGGTAGAGACCCCAGTCGGCGAGCAGGGCCAGCGCGGCGACCATCACCGCGCCCACGAAAACGATCCGATCGGAGATATTGATGCCGGCATCGATGACGTCACCCAGCCCACCGCCCCCGATGAAGGTGCCCAGGGTGGCGGTGCCGATGATCAGCACCAGGGAGGTGCGCAGGCCGGCGAAGATGAGCGGCGAGGCGAGCGGCAGCTGGATGCGGCGCAGCGCCTGCCAGCGGGTCATTCCCATGCCCCGGGCGGCGCGGACGGCGTCGGGGTCGACGCCCTGGATGCCCACCATGGTGTTGCGCAGCACGGGAAGAGCGCTGTAGGCGATGAGGGCGATGATCACCGGGGTGACCCCGATGCCCAGAAACGCGTAGAGCAGGGCGAGCACCCCGATGCCCGGGACCGCCTGGCCCAGGTTGGCGAGCGGTAACACGAGGAGTCGAGGCGCTCGGCCTCCAATGGCGAGCAGGGCCCCCAGCGGGACGCAGGTCACAGCGACCACCCCGAAGGAGACACCGGAGAGGAGCAGATGGCCGAGGAGCCGGCTGACCAGGAAGGGTCCGTTGAGGACCTGAGAGTCAGCGGGAGACCCTCCCAGAGTCAGGTACACGAGGAAGCACAGCCCCAGGCCCGCCACGATGGCCAGGGGACGCAGGAGGATTCGGCGCCGCCACCCGCCGCCGACCCGAGGGCTCGCGATCCCGCCGGCGATGACCGGCGTGGCGGTCACCGTGAGGCCTCCCGGATGCTCTCGCTGTCGATCACCCCCAGCACGGTGTCGGCGTCGCGCACCGTCACCCGCCCGCTTTCCGCGCGCAGCACCGCGTCCAGCGCGTCCCGCAGGCTGGCGTCCGCCCCCACTGTCTCGGCGGGAAGCCCGGAGCCGTTGGGCTCGGCCAGGTGAGCGTCACGGACGCGGAGCAGCGCCAGCCGCCTCACCATGCGGCCTTCGCCGAGAAACTGGGCTACGAAGGGGGAGGCGGGGTGGGCGAGCAGCTCGACCGGGCGGGCGTATTGCTCGAGCACCCCTCCCTGGGAGAGCAGCGCGACCCGGTCGCCGATCCGCACCGCCTCGTCGATGTCGTGGGTGACGAAGACGATGGTCTTGTGGAGGACCTTCTGAAGGCGGAGGAGCTCGTTCTGCAGGCGCACGCGGACCACGGGGTCGATGGCTCCGAAGGGCTCGTCCATCAGCAGGATTTCGGGGTCGGCGCCCAGCGCCCGGGCCACTCCGACCCGCTGACGTTCTCCCCCGCTGAGTTCGGCGGGCAGACGCCGGCCGTATTCCACCGGCGGCAGGCCGACCATCTCCAGCAGCTCCTCGACGCGCGCCGCAATGCGCCGCCGGTTCCATCCGGCCAGGCGCGGTACGGTGGCGATGTTCTCGGCGACGGTCTGATGGGGGAAGAGTCCCACCTGCTGGATGACGTAGCCGATGCTGCGGCGCAGGGCATTGACGTCCATGCCGGCGGTGTCCCGCCCGTCGATGGAGATGGTCCCCGAGCTGGGCTCGACCAGCCGGTTGATCATGGTCAGGGAGGTGGTCTTGCCACAGCCCGAGGGGCCGGCGAGGACGACGATCTCGCCGGAGGCGATCTCCAGGGAGAGCTCGCCCACCGCGGTCACCCGCCCGTATCGCTTGCTGACCCGGTCGAAGGTGATCACCCGCCCGCCTCTCGAGCGGTTCCGCGGGAGAGGGCGCGCTGGACGCCGGCCAGGATGAGGTCGGCGGTGAGCCCGATCAAGGCCACGGGGATGACCCCGGCGAGCACCTGGGCCAGGGTGCCGCTGCTGCGGCCCAGGGCTTCGAGGATGGGCTGTCCGAGGTCATCGGCGCCGACGGTGGCGCCGACCGTGGCAATCGCCACCACCATGACCGTCGCCTGGCGCAACCCGCCGAGAATGGCCGGTGCTGCCAAGGGCATTTCTACGCGGGCCAGGACTTGGATCGGGCTCATCCCCATGCCGCGGGCGGCGTCGGTCACCGCCGGGTCGACCGCCCGAATCCCGGTGGCAGTGTTTCGAACCACGGGGAGCAGTGCGTAGAGGACCAGCCCGACGATCACTGGCGGGTTGCCCAGCCCCACCCAGATCGAGAGCAGACCGAATAGGGCGAAGCTCGGCACGGTGAGAAGAGTGCTGGTGACACCCAGGATCAGCGTCGAGAACCGCTCCGATCGGGCCGCGAACACCCCCAAGATCAGCCCGATCAGGGCCGCGGCCGCCATCGACATCGCCACGATCTCGATGTGGGTCACAGCCTGAGGGCCCAAGGTGCCCCAGTTGTCAACGATATAGGTGATGATGCTCACGCCCCGCCATCCCCACCACCGGCAACCGGGCCCGATTGCGTGAACCCGCCAGCCCGACGAGCGTTTAGGTTAGGGCAACTGTACCCGATCACCGGGCGACCCGGCGAGCTGGCAGGTCTTGCAGAGTCCGCAGCGTTCGGTCGGCTTTCCTCGTGTTCATGGGGACCTGGCGCACTCAGATCCGGCAGGCGCGGGCGCCGCGCTTCTGGACGTACTGCTGGTGATACTCCTCGGCCCGCCAGAACGTCGTCGCCGGCGCGATCTCGGTCACCACCGGCCGGTGCGATGCTGCCGCGACACGTGCCTTTGCTTCGGCGGCGACGGCCTGCTGGGCTGGGTCGTGAAAGAAGATCGCAGAACGGTACTGATCTCCGACGTCTGGACCCTGGCGGTTGAGTTGGGTCGGGTCGTGGAGTGCGTAGAACCTCTCCACCAGACGTTGATAGCTGATCTGCTCAGGATCGAACTCGACCTCCACCGCCTCGGCATGGCCGGTCCGGTGACCGCAAACCTCTTGGTAGGTGGGTTCGTCGGTATGGCCGCCGGTGTATCCGACCGAGGTGTCGGTGACACCGGGGAGTCTGCGGAAAGCGTCTTCGACGCCCCAGAAACAGCCGGCTGCAAAGGTTGCCTTGGCCATGATGTGAGTCCTCTCCAATAGCGAATGGCGGTTACCGCCCAGAGGTCGTGGCGGGCGAATCGGCGCGGTGCTTCAGGTCAAGAGACGCGGAGTTGATGCAGTACCGCGGCATGCCATCGGGACCGTCGGGAAACACGTGGCCAAGGTGACCACCGCACGCCCGGCACACAACCTCGGTGCGGTGCATGAGGAAGCCGTTGTCCTCGTGGAGTGCCACGGCGTCCGCGACCGCGGGCGCGGTGAAGCTCGGCCATCCCGTGCCGGAATCGAATTTGGCATCGGAGTCGAAGAGCAGCGCACCGCACCCCGCACAGTGATACGAGCCATCGTCGTGCACGTTCCAGTACTGACCGGTGAACGCGCGCTCGGTCCCCTTCTCGCGAAGGATGTGGAACTGCTCTGGCGTCAGTTGCTGGTGCCAGTCCTTCTCGGAGCGCTGTGGGGTGACGGTGGTGATCGGATCGATTCTCATGATTGGTCTCCAGGTGCTCAGGCGCGGGGCTGGTTCTAGCTAGTCTCGGGATCCGCCCGATTCGTTACACCGGACGAGGCCGCACATCCCGATGCGCCAGAATGTGCCCGGATTCCGGCAGACGAGCCACCGGTGGGGAGGACGGCCCGCCGGGTTCCCCAATTCGAATCAGGAGGCGAGATCGTCACCATGTTGCCGGTGGACCGGGCCAGCAACGCGGACCCCGCCCGTGCCGCCGATGGGGGGCGGGCCGACGACGCCGACCTGATCGAGGCCCTCCGCAAGAGCGACGAGGCCGCCTATCGCGCCCTGGTTGACCGCCACAGCGCCACTCTTCTCCGGCTGGCCTCGATGTATCTGAGCAACGAAGAAGTCGCCGCCGATGTCGTTCAGGAGACCTGGATCGGGGTGCTTCAGGGCATCGATCGATTCGAGGAGAGGTCATCGCTCAAGACCTGGATCTGCCGGATCCTGGTCAACAAGGCGAAGACGGCGGCCCAGCACGAGGGACGCACCATCACCTTCTCCGACCTCGGCGACGGCGAGCTGGTTCCGGCAGTCGGTCCGGAGCGATTCCACGATCAGGGGCCCAATCGGGGCAAGTGGTCCATCGCTCCGCAGGCGTGGGATCGCCCCGAGGAGCGGCTGCTCTCGAAGGAGGCCCGGGCCGTTGTCGAGAGGGCCATCGCCGCTCTGCCGGCGAACCAGCGCCTCACCATCACCATGCGCGACATTGAGGACCTGAGTTCCGCTGACACCTGCTCCGCGCTCGGAATCAGCGAGGGGAATCAACGCCTGCTCCTCCATCGAGCGCGATCAAGAGTTCGGGCCGCCCTCGAGGCCTACTTCTCGGATGTAACGGATGCCCCATGACCACAGACTGTGAGAGCAGATGACCTGGAAAGATCCCTTGGGTCGGATCGCTCGCGGACGACGGCGCCGCGCGGCTCCGGCCGTGTCGGACGGTGGAGAGCTCACCTGCCAGGAGCTGGTCGAGCTCGTCACCGACTACCTCGAGGGCGCCCTCTCGGCGGACGATCGGCATCGGTTCGAGGCGCACCTTGACGGTTGTGGCGGTTGTCGCGCCTACCTGGACCAGATGCGCGAGACGATTCTGGCCGCCGGCGGAGCTGCCGGTGCAGATCTCGACCCCGCCATGCGTCAGCGGCTGATGGATTCGTTTCGAGATTGGAGGTCATCGCGCGATGTCTGAACGCCCGGAAGCCCGCCGGGCGACGGTGCCCCCTGCCCTCTCACGTCAGGAGCAACTCGATGCCGTGAGCGACCGAACCCGTGGGCAGACACGGACGCGTATCGAAACGGCGATCGCCGAGATTCGGGCTCCAGGCGAGGCCATCGGTTTGCAGATTGGCGATGTCGTACCCGATTTCGCACCTCCTGATGCGCTGGGCCGGTCCACCGCCCTCACCGCGGCGCTGGTGACGGGTCCCGTCGTCCTGACCTCTACCGAGATGAGTGGTGCGCCGTCGCGCTGCCGGCTGCACGGGGGCCGCGGGTAAGCTGACTCGCGGAACGTGATGGTCAGCCTCCTCGTCGTCGGCTTCGTCGCGGGACTCATCACCGGCATCTCGCCCTGCATCCTGCCGGTGCTGCCCATGGTCCTGGTGGCGGGAGCCACGGGCACGGCACCGGCCTCGCGGCGGTGGCGCTCCGTCGCCGTGGTGGTCGGCCTGGTGGTGAGCTTCAGCTTCATCACCCTCCTCGGCACCACCGTGCTCAGCGCCCTCAGGCTCCCCCAGGACCTGCTGCGCGACGCGGGCCTTGTGGTCCTCGGCCTCTTCGGCCTCAGTCTGCTCGTACCGGCGATCGAGAGGATCCTCGAGCGCCCCTTCCTCCGCCTCCACGCCCCCCAGCCGGCGACCTCGCGGGGCGGATTCGTCCTGGGCCTGGGCCTGGGCGCGGTCTTCGTCCCCTGCGCCGGCCCTGTCCTCGCCGCCATCTCGGTGATCGGAGCCACCAACCACCTGAGCTTCGCCGGCCTGCTGCTCACGCTCGCCTTCGCGGCCGGAGCCGGCATCCCCCTGCTCGCCGTCGCGCTGGCCGGGGACGCTGTCATCGATCGCGTCCGGGCGCTGCGGGATAGGGCGCGGGGGATGCGCATCGGCGGCGGAGCCGTCCTCCTCCTCATGGCCCTCGCCATCGGGCTCAATCTCACCGAAGGGTTGCAGCAGGACGTCCCCGGGTACACCAGCGCGCTCCAGAGCAGCGTGGAGGGCGGCAAGTCCGTGCAGAGCCAGCTCCAGAGCCTCACCCGGGGCGGCAGTGCCTCACTGATGAGCTGCACCAGGTCCGCCACCCTGCAGGATTGCTTTGCGGCACCCAACTTCCAGGGCATCGCCGCCTGGTTGAACACAGCCGGTGGGGCGCCGCTCTCCGTCAAGTCGCTGCGCGGCAAGGTGGTTCTCATCGACTTCTGGACCTACTCCTGCATCAACTGCCAGAGGAGCCTGCCTCATGTCGAGGCGTGGTACCAGCGCTACCGCGCCGACGGTCTGGTGGTCGTCGGGGTGCACACCCCGGAGTTCGCCTTCGAGCATGTCGTCTCCAACGTGCGGAGCGCGGTGCAACAGTTCGGCATCACCTACCCCGTCGCCGTCGACAACAGCTACGACACCTGGAACGCGTACGACAACGAGTACTGGCCGGCTGACTACCTGATCGACGCGTCGGGCGAGGTGCGGTACGAGAGCTTCGGCGAAGGGCAGTACGGTCAGACCGAGACCGCCATCCGCCAGCTCCTCGTCGCCGCCGACCCGCGCCTGCACTTGCCGCCCACAACCGCCGTTCCGGACCTCACCCCGACCGAGCTCATCAGCCCCGAGACCTATCTCGGCTACAGCCGGCTCCAGTACCTCGTCGGGGCCACCTCGATCCAGGACGACGCCCCGGCAACGTACACGTTCCCCAGCTCCATTGTGGCCGGCGAGTACGGCCTCTCGGGGACGTGGACGATCGGCTCCGAGGAGTCAACCTCCGGTGCGGATGCGCGCCTCGAGCTGGACTTCGAGGCCAAGGACGTCTACCTCGTGCTCGGCGGCAGCGGCACCCTCTCCCTCACGCTCGCCGGGAGGGCCCTGGCGACGATCGACGTTTCCGGCATCCCCCGCCTGTACACGCTGGTGTCGGGCCAGTCCGAGCAGACGGACCTGCTCGTCCTCACCGCCTCACCGGGGCTTGAGGCATACGACTTCACCTTCGGCTGAGGGGCCCGGGACCCGTGGCTCGCGATCGACCGCGCCGCCTACAAGCCGTACGCCTCGAGCAGGCGTAGCCACACTTCGCTGACGGTGGGAAACGACGGCACCGCGTGCCAGAGTATGTCGACCGGCATGCGGCCCGCTATGGCAACGGTGGCCGAGTGGAGCAACTCCTGTGTCGCCGGCCCCGTGAACGTGGCGCCAACGATCACGCGCCGAGACTCGTCCACCAGGATCTGCGACGTTCCTCTGATGCCCTCGCCTTGCGTGGATGCGCCTGAAACGTCGCCGGTGGGAAAGCGCACCACGCGGACATCGATGCCGCGTTCGCGCGCCTGCGCCTCGTTAGGGCCGACCGCGCACACCTGCGGGTCGGTGAACGTGACGCGGGTCACAACGTCGCGGCTGGCACGATCACGCGCATCCTTGCCGGCGATAACGTCGCCCGCGATCCGCGCCTGGTACTTGCCCATGTGCGTTAGCAGTGCAAGCCCGTTGCAGTCACCCACCGCGTACAACCAGCCACCCGCAACACCGGTGGCACGCAGTGTATCGTCCACCTCCACGTAGCGCCCGGGCTCCAGGCCCACCTTGTCGAGACCGAGCGACGCCGTGGCTGGCACACGGCCGGTGGCGACCAGGATCTCGTCGCCGACCACCTCGCTGCCATCGCCCAGCCTCGCGACGACTGCACCGGAATCATCGCGGCGTACCGACGTGAGCTGAGCACCAAGCAACACGCGAATGCCCTCCGCCTCGAACGCCACGCGCACCTCGTCACCCGCAAACGGCTCCTCGCGGGCGAGCAAACGCTGCGCGCCCTCCAGCACGGTCACCTCCTGGCTGCCGAGGCGCCGAAAGCACTGGGCCATCTCGCAACCCACGGCCCCGCCGCCGAGCACGAGCAGGCGGCGCGGAACGGCGTGCGTCTCGGTCGCCTCGCGGTTCGTCCACGGGCCCACCCCGTCCAGCCCGGGCACCGGTGGCAGCGCGGCGCGCGTCCCCGTCGCCAACACCACTGCAGTGCGTGCGCGCAGCGACAGCATGGCGCCATCAGACCCCGACACATCGACGCGCCGCTCGCCGGCGAGGCGCCCGTTGCCGCGATGCAGGACGATGAGCTCCGAGGCCAGCCACGGCAGCTGCCCGTCGTCGTGCCAGTCTGACGTCATGTAGTCGCGGCGTGCAAACACCTGCCCCAGGTCGATGGCTCCCTGGACCGCCTCGCGGGCGCCGGGCACGCGCCGGGTCGCCGCCAGCGCATCGCCGGGACGGAGCAGCGTCTTACTGGGGATACATCCCCAGTAAGAGCACTCACCCCCCACCAGTTCACGCTCGACGATGGCAGTGCTCATGCCGTGGTCGGCGCATCGACCGGCGACGTTCTCACCAGCAGGCCCTGCACCGATCACAACGACGTCATAGTCAAGAACCTGACCGTCCGCCTCGCTCATCCCCGCGCCTCCTGTCCGCTCCGGTCGCCATCGCACACGATTGTGCAGCAGTGCGCCGGAGGCTCCGCGTCTCCCGGCGCCTGCCTGTAGCCAAAGCCCAAACTCGGAGTGTGGATTGAGGGCGAGTTGGAGGGTTCAGGGACGCTTCCCTAGATCCTCTTCCCCTTTGGCTTACCCGACTCCCTAGCGCCCCACTCACATCGCTCTCAGCAGAAGGCTTAGTCCGTGCAAACAGACAGCGCGGGATCTTGGAAGGAGCCGGATGAAATCCCTGGCGCCTGCGCTGAGCGGCGGCCCGAGCAACCTGGTCGAAAACCGCCGCCTCTCGCCGGCCGACACCGGCAGGCGATCGAGGGGGGTCGCGGGGTGGCAAACTTATCCTCGAGCATGGATGGTGCGCAGCTCTTCCGCCGAGCTCTCGAGCAGGCAACGGCGCTCGTCGGGGGCGTCCGCCTCTCCCAGCTCCGTCTGGCCACGCCCTGCACGGAGTGGGATGTGCGGGCCCTGGCGAGCCACATGCTCTACGAGCTCAGCTGGGTTCCCGACCTCACCCTGGGAGCCACCATCGCCGAGGTCGGCGACCGCTACGACGGTGACCTCATCGCTGGCGACCTTGTGGCGAGCTGGCGGCGGGCTGCGGACGCCGCGCTCATCGCCGTCGACCGTTGCGACCCCGTCGCCATCGCACATCTCTCCTATGCCAACGTGAGCAACGACGCCTATCTCCGGCAGGTGGGGGCCGACGAGCTCATCCATTCCTGGGATCTCGGATCCGCCACCGGTGCCCTCGTGCGCTTCGATCCCGAGCTGGCCGAGGCCGTATACGAGAACACCCTACCCGACATGAAGGGCATGAAGGCGAGCGGTCTCTTCGCTCCTCCGGTTCCGGTGCCAGAGAACGCCGACCCCCAGACGCGGCTCATCGCGCTCTTCGGTCGCGACCCCGGCTGGCGGCCACCGCACTGATGCTCGCCGCCTCGGTGGCGGCACGGTGTCAGCGAATCGCGTCGGAGGCGTCGAGACTGCCGGCGAGCCCATCCCGGACGTCTCCAGGCCATCGCCAGGAGGATCTCCGGACGCCAAGTAAATGCACCATCTGAGTTCAGAGTCGCCCTCCGGGCGAAGGCTGGTCGGGGCGGCGGGACTCGAACCCACGACCTCATGCTCCCAAAGCAAGCGCTTTCGACTTTCGTCGCTCGCATAGGCATTCTCGAATTCGCTTGGACCACTTGCTTCGCCATCCGTGCAGATGGCCAGCACTTGCTTCAAGGGTCAGGAGCAGTTCCGGAAGCAATAGGACGGGCGGTAGGAACGATCCTCCATCCGGCGGCGGACCACCGGCCACGCGCCTCGCCTTAGAGCCAACACGCGGTAGACGTCCCCGTGCCGCGCCGCGTCCCGGAAGAGGCGGAGATACGGCGGCTCGTCGGCGGCGGCCTCGCCCTTCGCCGACGCTTCAAAGGGCCCGAACGCCTGGCGCAGATCGGCGTCGAACCCGAACAGGAAGAGGTCCTCCTTGTCTCGGAAGTGGGGTCCGGCGAGACATCGACCGCCGCGCCGCCCACCGTGACCTGCCCGGCGCCGCGGAGTGGCTCAGGCTCGTGGCTGCGGCGGGTTCGACAACGCCGGGTGGTCGATCTCGGCTGGCGGAGCCGGCTCGCGCTGTTCGTGCGCGCCGAACGCCGCCCCAGCTGATCGCTAGCGTCGCCCTCTAAGGGCCAAAGGCGGCTGCCGGAGGATCGACTGCGCCGATCAGAAGCATCATCCTAGAGGACAGACCCGGCTTCCAAGGCCTCACCTGACCACTGCGCGACGCACACGGTGACAAGCGCCAGCCACAGAAGTTCCATGCCGAGGAAGATCTTCTCGTAGAGCCCGCCCAGCGAGTGCGGGTGGAAGCCGACCCGTCCGAGGAGTAGGAGCGGCACGAGCGCTCCCCAGGAGAGGACGGCCATCGGGATCGCGAACCGCCGCCAGCGTGGCTGCGCTTGGAGCGCGAGCGAGCCGAGAATCGTTCCCGCAAGCACCACTAGGAACGCGACGAACGCGATGGCGAGGTGGATGGCGCCCGACGTGTGCAGGGGGGTGCCCGCCGGATCGTCGGGGAAGAACGCGAGCAGCCCGGAGCCCAGTGCCCAGACGATCAGCAGGCCAAGCGCCGCCTGAAGGCCGCGACTCCTCGAGGCGGTGAGGGACACAGCGCCGACCACAGCCAGGCTGAGAGCGCAGCGGAGCAGGAAATTGAGGTCCATCAGCCACGCCCAGGACCCGGTGCTGCCGTAGTCGCTCTCCGCGTTGTGGAGAATCGAGAACTGCGGTCGGAGGAGCACCAGCGCCGTGTCGATGAGTGCATACAGCACGACGCCGGCGAGCGCGAGCCGGGCGGCTATTGCCGCCCTCGACGTGACTCTGGGTGAGCTCGACATATGCGCAACCAAGTTGCATAATAGGTTACTGCATCATGGCGGAGCAGTCAAGGACCGCATATCACTTCGGCGACCTGCTCGCGCTGGCTCGCGAGCACTGGGTGCGCCAGATGGCCGAGCATGTCGACCGCGCCGGATTTGACGACTACCGTCGCACCGACGCCGCGGTCGTGCGCCTGCTCAGCCGCCCCAGGTCGATCGGGCAAATCGGCGAGGCGCTCGGCGTCACCCGCCAGGCGGCCCGCAAGTTCGTGACCAGGCTCGAACAGCGCGGCTTCGTCGTGACCGCCAGGGACGCGAGCGACGCTCGGCAGGTCAACGTTGAGCTCACGCGGCAGGGCCACCAATACGGGCGCGCGATCAGGAGGGCTATCGACACGCTCGACCGTCGGTTGGACCAGCGGGTCGAGCGCGCCCAGCTCTTGGGCGCCGACGCAGTTCTGCGCGCCAGCCTGCCAGATCAGGACGCTCGCGAGCAAGCGCTGCGTCTCGTCCCGCTGCCCTGACGACATCGCCGACGACCTCCCGTGCTCCCGACTCTCCCAGTACCGAGGCGGTCACCCGTGATCCCGGCGACGACTACTTCATCGCCCTGGCCCAGACCGCCAATGTCGACCACCTGGTGTCCGGTGACAAGGACCCCACCAGCCTCGCGACGGTGTCGCCGCCGGTGCTCTCGCGGGCGGCGTTCCTGGGCCTTCTCTGACCCCTACTTTGGCAATCGTCGCCCAGAGCAGCACTTGCTTCGTCCCTTCACCGCCCCGGCTGGGCCCAGACCACACCAAAGCAAGTGCATTAGCCGAATTCAAAACCGACCACCAGCTGACTAGCTGGTCGGGGCGCCCAGACTCGAACTGGGGACCTCTTGCTCCCAAAGCAAGCGCGCTACCGGCTGCGCCACGCCCCGATGATTTCGAATACGCCTACCTCGCTGGCCTCGTCTCTCGCGAGGTAGCGCCTCGGCTATCCCGCCCGCGTTCTCTCCAAGTGCATCTCGCGCCCATTCTACGTTCAGCGAGGCGCGCAGAATGCCGGGGGTCCACGATCTGGGACGGCACCTCGGAAAGGTGCCCACCGCGAAGTTGGTTCTCCACCTCGTCCACCAGCGCCGCCAACCGCTCGGGGGGCGACGTCGCGCTTCTTGCTCGCGATCAGCAGGTCGGCGAGCAGCTTCTGGTGGCTGAACTCCTCACGCCGCCCGCCCTTCTTGAGTACCCACAGCGGGGTCGCCTCGATCCGTTCGCGGATGGTGAAGCGTTTGGCACAGGAGAGGCACTCACGGCGACGCCAGACCCCGGTCGGCGCCGTTCATGATGTGATCCGAACGTAGTCGACCGCGAGCGACTGCGGCAGGGTGGAGTTATCGACCGCTCCGCCCCCAGTGCCTCCTACCGAGTTGTTGATGATGAGGAACATTGGGCTAGACGACACCGCAGCGCCGGTCAGCGTGCACGTCGTGACCCCGTCGATCTGGAAGATGTCAGAGCCAGGGGACCAGATCAGGGTGTAGGTGTGGTAATTCTGGCTAACGTCCGAGACAGTCGGAGAGCACTGGGGGCTGCCACCGGAGGAATGAATCTGCTCGTTGACCGAGGTGTGGCTGTTGTTGAGAATCTCGGCGATATCCACCTCGTCGGAGCCGGGGTTCGGCCAGTTGCAGTTATTGGAACCCATCCGCCAGGGCTGGCAATCGGTGCCCAGCAGCCAGATCGCCGGCCAAAGCCCCGTGCCGCCGGGCATCTCGGCCCGCACCGTGAACGTGCCATAAAGGAAGCTCGCCTTCGACTGGATGGCACCTGAGCTGTAGCCATCCGCGCCGCACCCAGGGTCCACTTGCGCTGTCTCGGTCAGCAGCCCCCCAGATTCCGCTACGTTCGCGGCCTGGAAGCACTGCAATTCCCCGTTACCATTACTGGCGTTGGTGTTGACCAGCCAGTTCGAGGTGTCAACGCTCGTGCCGCTGAACTCGTTGTCAAACGAGTACGGGGTTGGCGTCGGCGTGGGCTCCGGTGTCGAAGTGGGCGTCGCACTCGGCTCGTACCCGCCGGGCAAAGCAGAGATGGAGGGCAGAATCGTGCCGAGCGGCGTCGGTGTCGCGGGGAGTGTCTGGACTGTCGGACTTTCCCCGCAGCACGACGGGGACGGAGGCGAATGCACCAGACTCCGAGCGTGTGGACTCGCCGCCGGAGGCGCGCAGGCCGCCAGCGGGAGCATGGCTACCACTGCGCAGATGAGCCTTGCGACCGGTCTGAGCATCGGGGACGTCTCCTGGTAAGCCAGTGCCGGTGGGTGACCGGCGCCTTCGGGAGAGCTACCGGCTACGCCACGCCTCGATACCCTAGAGGATAGGGCACTCGCCAAGGCGGGGCCGGCCCCGCGGGGGTCAGCCGGAGATCACCGCCCCCCGGAGTCGGACCGCCCCAGCCGGGAGGTGTCAAAGGGGCTCACCTCGCCAGCGGCGGCAGCCGAGCCCTCGGGCACCCGCTCCGCCCAGTCGAACTTGCCGTGATCGAAGACGGCGACGACCTCCTCGCCCGGCGTGCCGTCCGGGCGCGGCCGGGTGATGGTCAGACCGTGGGAGCTGAGGCTGAAGTCGGTCGCCGCGTAGTCGCGATTGAGACCGGTGCGGAGGTGGACTCGGACGATGTCAGCCATGGAGCTCCTCGGTGCGATGCTTGCCAGGCCCCGGCCACGCGGCCGTGCCTCCCCAGCATGGGCCACCTGGCCACGGCCGTGTGGCCGGGAGCGTACCCACGGCGAGCCAGCCCAGGCCGGCGCGCGGGCTGGGACCATCCCCGCTCGCGAACTGACGACCCCCCGGAGCGGGCCCCACCCGTCAAACTCCCGGTCGGATGGACATCCTCGACGCCATCATCCTGATCCTGCTGGTCGGCTTTGCCATCTCCGGGTACCGGCGCGGCTTCACCTGGGGAGGCTCGGCGCTGATCGGCCTGGTGGTCGGAAGCGTGGTCGGCGCCCTGATCGCACCCCCGCTCACCCGGTGGATCTCGCCGGGACCGCAGGACAGCGGGCAGCCGCTCGTCGCCGCCGGCATCTTCGTCGCCGCCCTCCTGATTATCGAGGGCATCGGCAGCGCCCTGGGGTACCGGGCCCGCGTCCTCGCCCTCAAGACCCGGCTGGCCACCTGGGATTCCGTGGCGGGCAGCTTCACCGGCTGCCTCGGGGTGCTCTTCATCGCCTGGTTCCTCGGCTTCACCTTCGCCAACAGCTCGCTGACGGTGCTCGGCAGCCAGATCGACGGCTCGGCGATCGAGCGGAGCCTGCTCGACATCGCCCCCCAGCCACCCGCCTTCCTCGCCAAGGTCCAGGAGTTTCTCCAGAACAACGAGCTGCCCAACCCCTTCACCGGCCTCTCCCCCACCCTCCCGCTCGAGCCCCTCCCGGCCAGCACCAACACCGCCGGGGTGCGCACCGCCGCGGCC
>PMYJ01000010.1 GCA_003170875.1 Candidatus Dormiibacterota bacterium
GCACCTGCTTCGCCGGTGTACTTGCGCAGGCAGCCAACAGGATCATGAAGATTGTCGGTACGGCGATCGCAATGTGTCGTCCACCACCGATTCGTCCCACGAAGCAACATCGACTTGACCAATCGCAGACTTGAGGGGCGGGACTGGTGGAGACGCATATTCCTCTGGTGCGTATTCCCCCTGAGATCTGGTCACGACTGTACCCGTAGAGCGACGTAGCGCCGCCAGTCCGTGCCGAGGACCTTCGACCGGTCGGCCACGCGCCAGGGCCTCCGGTCGAGCAACTTGGCCAGGACCGGAGCGGGCACTGTGGTGAGCAGTGCGTCGAGAGCGGCGACCCGTGCGGCGCGGGTGACGCCGTGTCGGTTGAGTCGCTCGGCGAGTTGTTCGGACTCGATGGGCTGCCCGGCGCAGCGTCCGGGGAAGAGCCAGTCGCTGTCGGGATGACCGGCACCGGTCAGATGGTCACGCCCGCCGACGAGCCGTTCGATGAGCACGCTGAGCGGAGCGGGGACCGGGACAAGGTCGTCGCCGAGACGAAGAGAGAGTCCGCCGTCCATGGGTTGAAAGTCGATGCGCCGCAGTCGGTTGATGCGACTGGCAGGCAGCGCGTAGAGCAGCACGAGACAGCCCGCTACCCGGTCGACCAACGGGACGTCGTCATCGTCGAGGAAGCGCGACAGCAGGTCGAGTCGGGCCGCTTCGGTGATGGCCCGTGGCGCACCCTGTCGGTCGGGTGGCAACTGCAGCGGAGTGCGGCGATGGGTGGACATCGCCCACCGCAGGAACGACCGGGACTGGCCTCGGGTGGTGGGCCCGGTCGCGAACCAGGCGTCGATGTCGGCCTGGGTGGCCGAGACAAGATCGGTGTCGCGATCGTGGAGCCAGTCGAGGAATCGGACGGCGATGTTGGTCTGGGCCCGGGCCACCGAGCAGCGACCTTTGTTGAGCGTCCCCGCCTCGGCCAGTCGGGCGAGCCGGGGGCAATGGTGCCAACGCAGGTAGGCGGCAATCAAACGCCGATCGGCGGGATCGTCGATGGTGGCAATCCGGGTGGTGGACCAGCGTTCGAACCCGGCGAGGTAGCGGTTGCGGGTAGGCAAGATCCCGTGGGTGATGAGGNNCGAGGGTGTCCATGCCGTCGTGGGTGAGTGGAACCGCACCGGTGGCGAGGGAACCGATGCGCTCGACCACCCGTCGATTCGAGAGCCACGACAGGCCCCCTCGGGGGATCTCCATGGCCGCCAGTGCCTCGACGAGTGGAGTAAGTGCCGGGCTGATCGCTCCGGTGCTGTCGTCGAAGACGGTGCCGAGCCGTGCCCGCAGTGAGCACCGACGACAGCGGACCAAGGTGTCGAAGTCGTCGTCGGCGCCACAGGTGCGACACACCAGGTCCTCGTCGATCCCTGCGCAGTCCCGACACGTCGCCCCCTCGGCCAGCGCGCCACCGGGGAGGGAACGGACACGCCCACACCCCGAGCAGCGACCGTGGCGGTGGAGCCGGTGGCAGGCACACGTATGACAGAGCGCACCTCCAGGCCAGGCCGGTCGTCGGGTGGTCCGCCCACACGATGCCGCACAGGGAACCCCCGTCATTGCTGGTCTCCGGTGATCCGGGCCCGACGAGGACGGCGGGCTANNGCCGGCGACAGCAGAGGTCTCGATCAGGTCGGCCGGGGTGCAGTCGAAGATGTCGCACAGGGCGGCCAAGGTGGCCAGCGACAGCCGCTCGGGTGTGCCGGTGGCCAACCGATAGACCTGGGCAGCAGATAGCTCGATGCCGCGTTCGCCAAGCAGTGGCCGGAGCTCGGTCGTCTTCCAGATTCCATGGGCGGCCATCACCTCACGTAGGCGCCACGAGTAATGGACCGTCCGTCGGGCCCTCACTGTGCTGCCTTGGGAAGCTGTGCAACCTTGCGAAGTGCTGCGGCCTCGACCGACCCGTCGAGGGCGGCGCGCAGGGTGCGGGTCTTGTAGTCCGATGACACTGATGTGTAGATGGCCGTGGTGGACGCCCAAGAGTGACCGGCCTGCTGCTGGACGAAGAGCGGGTCCCAGCCGTCCTCGATGAGGTGGGTCACGTAGCTGTGGCGCAGACAGTGGAGGGTCAACCCACCGGGCAGACCGGCGGCTTTCGCCGAACGGGTGAAGGCGGTAGTGATGCGGTCCTCACTGACCAGCGGTCCGCGTTCGGACGGCCACAATCCGGACCCTTCCGGTTCCATCGTGGGCCAGATGTCTTCGATCCATTCGGCCAGCACTTCGGTCGACCAGTCGAACACGGTGAGCACGCTGCGCCGTCGGGGAGGTCCGCCTTTGGCCGCCTTGCCCCACCGGACCTGGCAGACCCCATAGGCACCGAACTCGGGAGCTGACGGATTGGAAGAGAAGTCGACCACCTCGAGCATGCGGACCTCTCTGCGTCGGAGTCCCCACCCATAGGCGACCTTCAGCATGGTGGCGTCCCGGAAGGCCGGCGCCCAGCCCTTCTTGGACCGGGACCGGATGGCATCGACGTCGTCGTCGGCCGCGTCGAACAGGGACTGCAGCTCCACCCGGGTGAGCGACCGGCGACCCGGGCGACCCTCGTACTCAGACGTGTGGGTGGCCAGGTTCTCCGGACGACAGACCTGACTCGGAGCGGTGCCGAACTGGGTCGTGCACGACAGCGACCAGCCATAGGCCGGATCGCACACGAAGTCACAGAAGGAACCCACCGCGAGTTGGTAGCTGCGGATAGTCGAATGGGCCCGGTGGTCGTCGACTCGCAGCTCGCCGACCCAGGATTCCAGGTGCCCTGGCAGCCACTCCCAGGGCCACACTTGCGCGTGGAGACGGAACCGGCGGACCACCCGCTCTCGGGCATCGATGGTCACTTCGTTGAGGCTCCGGGCCAGTTGCTGGTCACGCCAGCCGTCCAGCATCGCCTCGAACACGTCGCCGGCGGCGATGTCGTCGGGCGACTGGGATGCGGCCAACCAGAGTCCTCTGGATCTGCTCATTCGGTTCCCCTCATGCCTCGTTTTGGACGCGGGATTCAATCATCCGATGCAATCGAACCCAGGGATGCCCACGTCAGAGCATGAAAACGGTCACCACCAACTGCCTGCCGCCGAGCATGCCCAAAGTGCAAACGTGCAGGCACGGGGCCCAATCACGTCACGACGAGAACATGCATCGAATCGAATATGCGGCAGAAGTCACCTAACACCGGGAGCGGGGCGTACTCGGGGGATCGGATATCGTGGCGAAGCCATGTGTCCGAACACCATGCAGGAT
>PMYJ01000179.1 GCA_003170875.1 Candidatus Dormiibacterota bacterium
TCGGTTGGCGAGCAGGAAGGGGCCGATGACGGCCGCGGCGGTGAGCGCAGCGGTCCCCGCCAGTGCCGCCGCCGACCTCACGCGCCGGTCGAACAGCAGGGCGACGAGCAGGGGGATGAGGCAGACGGCGGAGACGCTCTTGGTCATCACCGCCAGGCCCAGGCAGACCCCGGCCCACACCGTTCTCCCCCGGCCGAGCAATCGCACCCCGAGCAGGATCAGCCAGAGCTCCAACGGCTCCTCGATGTGGCCGAACCCGACCAGGGCCACCCAGAGCGGCGGTGCCAGGAGGAAGACGGCCGAAATCAGGAGCCGCCGGGAGTCGCGTCCCCGCCCCACACCCCTTCCCGCCTCGATCGCGAGCACCGCCTCGCGGGCCATGAGCAGCGAGAAGACGGCGAAGACGCCCACGGTCAGGGCGTCGCGCAGCCGCATGCTGTCCTGCCACCCGAGTGCGTTGATGACCGCCACGACCAGGCCGAGCGGCAGCAGGCTCACCGGCCCGTTGGCATTGGGATACGGACCGGCGCGGAGCGTGTAGACGAGGAGCGGGTGCCCGTGAACCGCGATCTCCGCCGACGGCCAGAAGAAGACGTCGAGGTCGGTCTTGCTGCTGTCGAAGAGGAGCACGGCGACGGCCGAAGCCGCCATGAAGGCGACGGCCAACAGGGGGATGGCCGCGTGCCGGAGCGGACCGTGCACCACGGGCGACAGCGGGCGCGGGAGTCGCAGATGCGGGGCCATCACTCAGGCCCCGGTCGCGAGCGGCGAGCGCGGCGCGGGCTCGGCATCGGGGCTCTTCCCGTTGCTGACGAGGAACCAGACCGTGCAGACGACCAGGAGAACGTTGCGAGCCCCGATCCCGGCGAGAAACCACCCCGAGTACCGCAGCACGGGCGAATACTCCACCGCCACCTGGTAGAGCGCGGGGAAGATCAGCGCGGTCAGCAGGAAGACGGCCAGCCACCGGTAGCGGAAGCCCTCCACGACGGCGAGCACCGGTGCCACCCAGAGCAGGTACTGGGTGCTCAGCACCCCGCTGGTGCAGAGCAGCACGAGCAGAGACCCGGCTACCGCGCGACCGCTATCCATCCGCCCGGTGAGCTGCCTCCACCAGACCCAGAGCATCCCCGCCACCAGCCCGAGGTACCCCGCCGCGGAGGCGCCGCCGCTCAGGCGACCGACGAGGTCATAGGAGGTGGAGGCATAGACGGGGTGAGCCGCCACGCCGACCAGCGACCCCAGCCACATCAGGGTGGCCGGCACCGATTCGACCTGGACCGGGCGGCCGAGGTTGTACGTGATCGCGCCCAATCCGTGGGCCGGATCGACGACGTGGGCGAGGGCGAATCCGCCCGCCACGATGACCGCGCAGAACAGCACGCCGCCGGCGAGCCTGCGGATGACCCCCCAAGCGCCCCTGTCTCGCGCGGCGCGGCCGTGGGCGATCAGGGTGACGGGGAGTAGGACGAGGGGGAAGAGCTTGAGCAGCGTTCCCAGCCCGATCAGCGGGTAGGCGGGACCGAAGCGGCGCCGTTCGAGCAGCCAGAGGCAGCCGAGCACCATCAGGGCGGGCAGGATGTCGAAGCGGAAGAGGAGCGTGGCCGGGCCCGCCGCCAGGGCGTAGGCGCCGTAGGTCCAGGCGCGGGAGGCGCCCTTCCACCGCCGGATGGCGACGAAGCCGAGCACGAAGAGCGCCGCCATCCCGAGGGCGAAGCAATCCTGGCCCACCGACGGCGGCCCGATCAGGGTCAGGGCAAAGGGGATGACCGCGAGCGGCGGGTACTCGTGGGGAAGCGACAGGTGCGACAGGTGCCCCCAGAAGGCGAGGGCATCCGTGCGGTACAGCGAGACGTCCGCCTGCCGCCAATCGCCGGGCAGCCACACGCTGATGAGCGCACCCACCAGGTAGAGCGCAAACAGGACGCGCGCGACGCGCAGCCAGGGGAGGGATCTGAGCCGGTCGATCGCGGCATGATACCGGCCGGAGCGATCTCCGCCGGGGGCCTCCATGATCTCCTCGAGACCGCTCAGGCGTCAGCCTCCGCCATCGAGCGCGGGAATCGAACGTGGGAGAACTGCAGCGCACCGCCCGGCACCATCCAGGGGAGGATCTCCTCCCGGAACCGGCCGGCGGTGACCGCCGGATCGGGGTACTCGGCGAGCATGCGGCGCACCTCGCCGGCGTCTCCGCGCCAGATGCTGAGCCCGCGGAACGCCCGATCATCGGCTCCGAGGAGGGGACCGGCGGCGAGCAGGTGGCCCGCCTCGTGGAGCGCGGCGAGGTGGGCCATGTGCTGATCCTGGAGGGCGTCCAGGGCATCGCCGGAGAGTGGCGGGGCGTCGGGTCGGAGGATCAGCAGGGTCACCGTGTAGTGGTCGAATTGCATGCCGCGCTCCCTCCTCTCCCCTCTCGACACCCGTGGATCGGCTAGCGGTACTCCAGCACCAGCTCGGCCACCTGCACGGCGTTGGTCGCCGCCCCCTTGCGGAGGTTGTCGGCGACCACGAAGAGGGCCAGGCCGTGCTCCCGGCTCGGGTCGCGCCGGATGCGGCCGACGTGAACCTCGTCCGAACCGGCCACCTCACGCGGGGTCGGGTACACCTGCGAGGCGGGATCATCGAGGACCCTGATCCCGGCGGCACCCTCCAGAACGCGGCGGGCCTCGGCGGGGGCGACCTCGCTCTCCAGCTCGACCCACACCGCGGAGGCGTGGCCGACCGCCACCGGCACCCGGACGGTGGTGATGCCGATGCCCAGGTCGGGAAGTTCGAGGATGCGCCGGACCTCCTGGACGACCTTGACCTCCTCCTCGGTGTCGTCGCCGTACATCTTCCAGCCGCCCGGGATGACGTTGCCGTGGAGGACGTGGGGGTAGACGTGGTGGGCCGGGACCTCTCCCGCGGCATCCTGGCGCACCTGCTCCTCGAGCTCCTCGCGGAGCGCCCGTCCCGCCCCGCTCGCCGCCTG
The DNA here is from genome assembly GCA_003170875.1 of Candidatus Dormiibacterota bacterium. GTDB lineage: Bacteria > Chloroflexota > Dormibacteria > Aeolococcales > Aeolococcaceae > Changshengia. The sequence continues at coordinate 2,972 of PMYJ01000179.1, forward strand.
GTAGGTGGCGACGGTGACGTGCCGGAGGCCAAAGGCGCGGTGCAGCGGCGCCAGGGCCACCGCGAGTGGGGTGGCCACGCAGTTGGGGTTGGCGATGATCCCGTGGTGCTCGCGCACCTTCTCGCCGTTGACCTCGGGCACCACCAGGGGGACCTCAGGGTCCATCCGGAAGACGCTCGACTTGTCGACGGCGACGCCGCCCCCGGCGGCGACCAGGGGCGCGTACTCCTTGGAGGTGGCCCCGCCGGCTGCGAAGAAGACGATGTCGCAGCCCTCGAGGCGCGCCGCCTCCACCGCCGCCACCGTCAGTGCCTCACCGCGGAAGGTCACCGTCCTGCCCGCACTGCGCGGAGATGCGAGCGCCCGCAGCTCCCGCAGCGGGAACTCGCGGTCCTCGAGGACCTGCAGAACGGTGGAACCGGCGGCTCCGGTGGCACCGACGAGGGCGACGGATGGAGACGACGTCACGCCTGAATTGAGCCTCCTGAAGACTAGGCCGGGCTGCCCGTCCCTGCCTCGCTGGTCTCTGCCTGACCCTTGGCGAGGTCGCGGATGGCCTCGCGGCGGGAGAGGTTGACCCGGCCGCGGTCGTCGATCTCGATGACCTTGACCATGATCTCGTCCCCCACGGCGACCACGTCCTCGACCTTCTCGACCCGGTGCTCGGCGAGGTGGCCGATGCGGACCAGCCCCTCCTTCTTGGGTGCGATCTCGACGAAGGCTCCGAAGCCCATCAGGCGGGAGACCTTGCCCTTGTAGATGCGGCCGATCTCGATGTCGTCGGTCAGGTCGCGGATCATGTCGAGGGCCTGCTGGCGCGACGCCGCGTTGGCGCTGGAGATGAAGACCCGGCCGTCGTCCTCGACGTCGATCGAGGCCCCCGTCTCCTCGACGATGCGGCGGATGGTCTTGCCGCCTGGGCCGATGATCTCGCGGATCTTGTCCGGGTTGATCTGAATGGTGTCGATGCGCGGCGCCCACTGGCTCATCTCGGCACGCGGCTCGGCCAGGGCCTCGGCCATCTTGCCGAGGATGTGCAGCCGGCCCACGCGGGCCTGCTCGAGGGCGCGCTCCAGGAGCTCCCACCTGAGGCCCCGGATCTTGATGTCCATCTGCAGACCGGTGATCCCCGTTGCCGAGCCGGCGACCTTGAAGTCCATGTCGCCGAGGGCGTCCTCCATCCCCTGGATGTCACTCAGGACCGCCCCGCTGCCGTCCTCGGCGCTGATCAGACCCATGGCGATGCCCGCCACCGGTGCCCGCAGGGGCACCCCGGCGTCCATCAGGGCGAGCGTCGAGCCGCAGACGGATGCCATCGAGGTCGAGCCGTTGCTGCTCAGGATCTCGGTGACGATGCGCACCACGTAGGGGAACGCCTCGTCGTCGGGCATGACGTTGTGCACCGCCCGCTCGGCCAGGGCTCCGTGCCCGATCTCGCGACGGCCCGGGGACCGCAGCGGCCTCGCCTCACCCACCGAGAAGGGCGGGAAGTTGTAGTGGTGCATGTAGCGCTTGAACTGCTCGAGCCCGAGCCCGTCCAGCTTCTGCTGGTCCTGGCCGGAGCCAAGGGTGACCACGGAGAGCGCCTGGGTCTGGCCGCGGGTGAAGAGGGCACTGCCGTGGGTGCGGGGCAGGACGCCGACCTTGCACCAGATCTGCCGGATCTCGTCGGTGCGGCGGCCGTCGGGGCGGATGCCCTCGGTCAGGATGGCGTGGCGGACCGCCTTCTTGATCTCGGAGTCGAAGGCGCGCCCGATCTCGCCCCCACCGGCGGGGAAGCGCTCGGCGAGCTCGCCTGCCACCTGCTGCTTGAGCGCGTCGATCTGGGCCTCGCGGGCGGCCTTGTCGGCGTTGCGGGCGGCCGCCGTGGCCTTCCCGGCTACGGCCTCGTGGACGGCCTCGGAAATCTCCGGGGCGATCGCCCACTTCGGGTAGTCCATCGTCGGCTTGGCGCCGAGGGTCTCGC
>PMYJ01000218.1:0-2719 GCA_003170875.1 Candidatus Dormiibacterota bacterium
CATGCAGGTTCAAGTCCTGTCCTGGGCACACCCACACGCACTCACACACTCACACCCAAACCCACACATACTTCGCCCGGATGGCGGAATTGGTAGACGCGCTAGTTTCAGGGACTAGTGTCAGCAATGATGTGCAGGTTCGAGTCCTGTTCTGGGCACAAAAATGGCGCAGTGCGCAGAGCACAGAGCGCAGGGCAAAAAAACCTGAGCTTCTGGCCCTGAGCCCTCAGTTATTATGCCCAGATGGTGAAATTGGTAGACACGCCAGCTTGAGGGGCTGGTGAGCGCAAGCTTGTAAGGGTTCGAGTCCCTTCCTCGGCACCATTTCTCCGAACCCGCCGGCATGTCCGCACCGGGGGTCAGGACACTCGGGCAAGGCACTCCGGGATGCCGGCCGCACCGTGGGTGGCATAGTGGGGACCATGACCTCTCAGCCAAAGCCTATCCCGGTCGATCCCATCGCGGCGCTCACCCGGGATCTGCTCGCCGAGCTGGGCGAGGACCCGGACCGCGAGGCGCTGCTGCGCACCCCGGCGCGGGTGGCCGAGAGCCTGCGCTTCCTCACCCAGGGGTATGGGATCGACGTCAGCGACGTTATCCGCGACGCCGTCTACGCCGAGCCCTACGAGGAGATGGTGCTGGTGCGCGACGTCGAGGTCTACAGCCTCTGCGAGCACCACATGCTCCCCTTCTACGGTCGGGCCCACATCGCCTACATGCCGCGCGGCCGCATCGTCGGCCTGAGCAAGCTGCCCCGCGTGGTCGACGTCTTCGCCCGCCGTCTGCAGGTCCAGGAGCGGCTGACCACCCAGATCGCCGAGGCCCTCGACGAGGCACTCCACCCCTACGGCGTGGCCGTGGTGATCGAGGCCTTTCACCTCTGCATGATGATGAGGGGCGTTCAGAAGCAGAACAGCCAGACGGTGACCTCGGCACTCACCGGGGTCTTCCGAACCGACCCCAAGACCCGGTCCGAGTTCCTGGAGCTGATCGGGCGCCGCCCGAGCTGATTGGATCGGTCGCGGCTCGGGGGCACCCTTGGCGCGACGGGCAGCTCCGGGTCAGGCCTGGGGTGGCACCACCAAGAAGTCCTGGGTCACCCAGCCCTCGCCGTGGAGATGCCACCACACCGTGCCTTCGGGCTGCCCGCTGGCCGGGTCCGTCTCGGCGGTGTAGGTCGGCCCCTGATCAACCGCGTATTGAGTACCCGAGCCGGCCTGGCTCCAGGTCAGACACCCGCTGATCGAGGCCGAATGGCTGGGGTTCGAGTAGACATTGGCGCAGCCCGAACCCGGGCCGAAGATGTAGAGGGACGTGCCGACCGACGGGTTGTATCCCACCGCCTGGACGCAGACGGTGTCCAGCACGTGCCAGCCCGCGCTGTCCTGCCAGACGTAGGTGGACGCCCCGCAGCCGTGACCGACACCGTAGGTGACGTCGGCGGCTTGGGTGCCACTGTTCACGGTGTAGCTCGAAGGGGGGCCGGTGGCCGCTATCGTCGCGGCGAACTCCTCCTGAGCTGCCGTCTGCGCGGCGACCGTCGCGGTCGTGAAGGCCTGTGGCGCGCCTGGCTGGGTGATCGCGCCGATCTCGATCACACCCAGACAGGGTGCCATCGACGCCAAGCTGCCGACCACCCCGGTGACGCTGCCGCCACCGGACACCGAGAGGCTGACCTCGCCGACTGACGGCGCCGCCCCTGAGCACTGGCCGGGCTGGACGTCGCCGGTGTGCCAGCTGATGGTCACCGTGGCCTCGCCCGGCTGTGGCCACCAGGCGTCGAGAGCGATCCGATCGGGCACCAGCCACGCGCTGCCCGTCGGCGGCGTGCTCTCGAGGCTCGTGGTGAGCGAGTTTCCGCTGCTGTCCAGGAGCTGGGCCTGCAGGGAGCCGGCCAGAGTGCAGGCCGTGCTGGAGTGATTGGCGAGGAGGGCGGTGAGCCCCTGCTCACCCCCCGAGGCGGAGCTCTCCGCACCGAGGGCCAGGGTCAGGTCGGCGCCGGTGCAGGCGATCGCTGCCGGCGCTGTGGGTGTCGCGGTCGCGGTCGCGGCCGAGGTTGGGGTGGCGGTTGCCGGGTGAAGGGTGGGGCTGCCGGAGCTGGACGTCGACGTCGCGCCGCAGGCGCTGAGAAGCGCCGCCGAGAACACGAGCAAGGCGACCCTGGTGCGACTCAATCCAGTTGTTCGGGCCAGGATGGGCATCTCCCCGAGGATCCTCCTCGAAACGTCAGGGGTTCGTCAACCACGGGGCCGGTCGGCGCTCGCACCGTCCACCTTCCGATCGCCCCTAAGATGACCTCGATGGCGGCTCCGATCGAAGTTCATGCGGCTCCCGGCACCAGGCAGGCGCGCGAACCCGCACCCGCGCTCAGCGCGCTGGACGACGACCAGCTCACTGAATTCGTCGCAGCGGTGGGAGAGCCCGCCTGGAGAGCACGCCAGCTCCGCCAGGCGGCCTGGCAGCCGTTCGTGGCGTCCCTCGACGACATCCGGCAACTGCCTGCGGGGCTGCGCGACCGGCTTTCAAAACGCCTGCGCTTCATCACCGCGACCGCCGTTTCCGAGCGGCTGGCCGATCACGGGACGACCGTCAAGCTGCTCTGCGCCCTCGACGACTCGCAGACCGTGGAGACGGTCGCCATGGAGAGCCCCTCTCGAGGCCGGAGCGCGCGCCGCGCGACCGTGTGCGTCAGCACCCAGGTCGGCTGCGCGATCGGCTG
>PMYJ01000218.1:2736-10121 GCA_003170875.1 Candidatus Dormiibacterota bacterium
AGCGGGGTGGTACCGGGCATCCGGCGGCTGGCCGCGGAGGGGCTGCCCGTGACCCTGGCGATCTCGCTGCATGCCGCCACCGACGAGCTGCGCGACCGGCTGGTGCCGGTCAACCGGGCGCACCCTTTGGATGCGCTGGTCGCCGCCGCCGGCGCCTACGGGCGGGTCACCGGACGGCGGCTCAGCCTGGAGTGGTGCCTGATCGGCGGCGTCAATGACGGCCTCGAACAGGCCGCGGGGCTGGTGCGGATCGCCCGACGTCTCCGCGCCCACGTCAACGTGATCCCCATGAACCGCATCGAGGGGAGCACCTGGGGCCCGCCGCCGGCGGACGTGAGCCGGGCCTTCCTGCGCCACCTCGCCCAGGCGGGGCTGACCGTCACCGTGCGGGACACCCGAGGAGGCGAGGCGGACGCCGCCTGCGGCCAGCTCCGGGCCTCACTGGAGCCGCGTCGCCAGCTACGAGCTGACGGAACGCTCGGCCCGCAGCGCTCCACACGACAGCGGAACTGACGCAGCGCTGGGCGCGACTCCGGCCGGCGGGCCCCCGCTGGGCAATGGAGCCCAGCTTCGGCGTTCAGATCAAGGAAGCGAGCAGCGGAGGGCGGGAGGCGCACTGACGTGCGTGACCAACCGAGCAGCGGAGCTGACGCAGAGCTGGGCGCGCTGGGCGCCGCCGCTACCGGGGCTGCTTGGCGGCGGTGCGTATGCAGCGGGTGCAGAGGGTCGTCTTGACCCACGCTTTGCCGGTCAGCACCCGGGTCGACTGCAGGTTGGGCATGAACCGGCGACGGGTGTGGACCTTGGAATGGCTGACATTGTTGCCGGCCATCGGGCCCTTGCCGCAGCGGTCGCATCTCTGGGACATGGTGGGTCTGGCTTCCTGAGTGACCGGAGCGGCATCTGGGCCGGCCCCGGCGGCATACTTAGCGATCCGTGCACGGGCATGGCAAGCCAGGCATCGGATCTCGGCGAGAATAGCACAGAGACCGTGCCGCATCTGGTGGGAGAGACGTGACGAGCAGGCAGCGGACGGCTGGGCCCCTGGGCCACACCGCGGGGCTGGGCCGCATCGAGGTCTCGCCGCGGGTGGTGGCCTCGATCGTCGGCCATGCGGCCAACGAGTGCTACGGCGTCGTGGGCATGGCCGCCCGGGGCCTGCGCGATGGGATCGCCGAGCGGCTCAATCGTGAGACCGTCCACCGCGGCGTCGAGGTCGAGGTCCGGGACGGTGGTCTGGTGATCGAGCTGTACATCATCGCCCAGTACGGGACCCGCATCAGCGAGGTCGCCCACAACCTCATGAGCGCGGTCAAGTACGAGGTCGAGAGGACCCTCGGTCTGGACGTCATCGCCGTCAACGTCAACGTGCAGGGCATCCACCTGGAAGAGGGCGATGACCGGCGCTGAGAGCGCAGAGGCGGCCACCGGGCGCGAACCCCTCCGCGAGATCGACGGTGACACCCTGCTGGCGGGGCTGCGCAGCTCCCTGGCGTGGCTCCAGGCCAACCAGGAGCAGGTGAACGAGCTCAACGTCTTTCCCGTTCCCGATGGCGACACCGGCTCCAACATGTACCTGACCATGCGCTCGGCGGTCGAGGACGCCCAGGCGGCTCCGATGCCCTCGTCAGCCGCCTCGGTGATGCGGGCCGCCGCCCACGGCTCCCTGATGGGGGCCCGGGGCAACAGCGGGGTCATCCTCTCGCAGATCTTCCGGGGCTTTGCCCAGGGGGTCGGGGACCGGGAGAAACTGGATGCCGCCGCGGTGGCGGCGTGCCTGACGGAGAGCGCTCGGGTCGCCTACAAGGCGGTGATGAAGCCGACCGAGGGGACGATCCTCACCGTGATCCGCGAGGCTGCCGATGCCGCCCAGCGCGCCGCCTCGACCTCCTTCGACATCCGCGCCATCCTCGACGAGACGGTCCGGGAGGCCCACGCGGCTGTCGAGCGGACCATCGACCAGCTCGCCGTCCTCCGCGAGGCCGGGGTCGTCGATGCTGGCGGCTTTGGCCTGGCGGTGATCCTTGAGGGGCTGACCCGTTCTGTCGAGGAGGGGGAGGCGACGGCCCTCCGGCCCCGGCTGGTGGGGGAAAGGCGCAGCGGTGAGCCGAGGGTGCGCCGGCCCGACGAGCCGAACCTGACCCCCGACGACCAGGGCGTTGCGCTCCCGAGCGGGAAGGCGCCCGCGGCCCCGAGGTCGGCGCCCGGCAGGCGACGCGGTGCGGCCGCCGTCGCCGGGCGCGAGGAGGGCTGGGGCTACTGCACCGAGTTCATGATCAGCGGTCCGGGGCTCGACGTCGACGCCATCCGGGTCGAGTTGGGCGGGCTCGGGGAGTCCAGCCTGGTGGTCGGCGATGCCGACCTGGTCCGGGTGCACATCCACACGGCCGATCCAGCCGCCCTGATCGGCATCGCGGCCCAGCGGGGTGGCCTCTCGAATCTCAAGGTCGAGGACATGACGGCGCAGCACCACGAGATCCTGGAGCGTGCCGCCCGGACCGAGGCGGCCGCGCCGCCCGCCTCCGACGCGCATCTCGCCGAGCACCCCACAGGCCGCGCGCCGGCGCTGGGGGGCACCGCGACTGCGAGCCCCCAGGCCGCGGCCTCCAGCCGTCGCTTCGCGGTAGTCGCCGTCGCCCCCGGTGACGGGTTCCAGGATATCTTCCGCAGCCTCGGGGCCGACGCCGTGGTCGAGGGCGGTCAGACCATGAACCCCTCGACTCAGGACCTCCTCTCGGCCGTCCGCGCCACGGGAGCGGCCTCGGTGGTGATCCTCCCCAACAACGGCAACGTGATCATGACCGCGGAGCAGGTGCAGCACCTGGCCGAGGGCATCGATGTGCGGGTCGCCCCCTCACGCAACGTCCCGCAGGGGATCAGCGCCATGCTGGCCATCGACCCGGGCGGCGACGGCACCGTCAACGCCCGCCGGATGACCGAGGCGATGCCCCGGGTCTCGGCGGTCGAGGTGACCCGGGCGGTCCGCAACAGCACCGCGAACGGACTGAGCATCGCCACCGGCGACGTCATCGCCCTCGTCGACGACGAGATCGTCCAGGCCGGTGACGATGAGGCCGGGGTCATCGAGGCGGTACTGCGCAATCAGGAGCACCAGCCGGAGCTAGTGACCGTCTACTGGGGCTCCCAGGTCGACGAGGCCGCCGCTGCGAGCGTGGTCGGCCGCCTGCGGGACGGCTTCCCGGGCATCGAGTTCGAGCTGCACCGGGGCGGCCAAGACCACTACCCGTACATCCTCTCCCTGGAGTGACGGCGGTGGCCGGCCGCCTCGATCAGGTAAGCCTCAGGGCAGGAGCCGGTCCGGCGTCCCGCTGAAGCCCGCGAAGATCGAGAAGGTGTCACCTGCCGTCGCGGTCTTCCCGACGGAATAGGCCAGGTTCCAGTAGCAGTCGGTGTTGTCCGGGTTGGTGGCGCACCCCGCCGGCAGCGTGTACGAGGGGGGTACCGCGATCTCGAACTGGAGCCACTGGCCGTTCCAGAGCGACGATCCCCCGCCGCTCGCGGCGGTCTGGATGACGGCGTCGGTCACCTTCCCCCCAACGTCCGGGTTGCCCGAGGCGACGCTCGTGCTGGCGTTGGCCTGCGACCCGTACGTGTCCGAGGACATCGAGGTTCCCATGTCCTGAATGGAGTAGCCGGCCGGCATGGAGGCGAAGTTACCGGACGAGAGTGCGGTGCACGTGCCACCAGCGGCGTTGGGCGGCACGAATCCGACGAAGGCCGCTCCGCCACCGACGTCGCCGACGTCAAAGAGGTCCACGGTGATGGTCTGGCCCGCGTAGGCGGGATCGAGGTAGAAGATCGGGATCTCGAAGTTCTGACACTGTCCACCCTGGACCGGGGTGTAGATGGTCATGTCATCCATGGCCGAGACGCTGCAGGTGCCGCAGCCACCGCCGGTGGAGGAGACGACCCGCACCGAGTACGCCTTGTGGGCCAGGGGGTATCCGGTTGCCGCCGCCGTGGTAGGGTCGATGGTCGCACCGTCGTAGGTCAGCGTGTCCACCTGGAGCCGGTAGTACTCGGGGGTCGAGCTGCTGTTGGTGATGTATCCGGGGGTCCCGTCGGTCGTCTGGTACAACAGCTTGTCGTTTGGGTAGTTGGGGTCGGTACCGCTGGCGATCTGGGCGGTCGGCTCGTCGATCGACACCCAGTTGTGGAACATCACCGGGACCGCGTCGGTCACCGTGGTATCGGCCGTGTTTGTCCCGTCATTGCCCCAGTAGATGTAGCTGCTGCTGGCGGAGAGCGGCTGGGCCGGGTATTCGAGGCCGGTGGCGTTGAAGGGATAGAAGATCTGCTGGTCGACCTCGGTGTCGTTGAGGCTGGAGGCCAGCGTTCCGACCGAGAAGAGCGTGTACCCCATGGCGGCGTAGTCGTCGTGGGTCGTGCCGGTCGCCTGCACCGGTTGGGCAGTCCCACAGGCACTGCCATTGTTGCTCGAACAGTCGTCCGGGAAGTCGCCGTCATCCTCATGCAGGGTGTAGTCGGCGTTGTTGTTGTTGTCGTCGGTGTTGGGGGCGAAGCTGGGGTTGTAGACCTGGACATCCACGGTGCTGTCAGCGGGGACGGTGATCAGGTAATTCTGGCCGCCGTTCTCGTTGGTGCCGCCGACGTTGTTCTCAGACCCGTTTAGGTAGCTGATGGTGTGGTAGTTGGCCGGGACGTTCGCCGCATTGCACGAGTCGCTCGCTCCGAGCGGGCCGCAGCTGTTATCCCCGGTGTTACCGGGGTCCGGGGTGTACCCATCGCCCTGCGAACGGTCGACGCTCCATCCTTCCGAGCGGAGGATGTAGTAGTTGCCCGAGCTGCCCAGACCGCTCGGGGGAGTTGCGCAGTAGCCAGCCGCGACCCCGGCCATGGGGATGCCGTCGCAACTCGAGGAGGCGGAGAGCCCGGAGCCGAGCTGGTTGCCCGGCTGTCCGAGCGCGATCGGGGGCAGGTACTCGGCGGTGGCATTGCGGACGACCGCGTGTGCACCGAATCCGAGGAGCCGCAAGAAGGTGGTGGGAACGTTCACCGACACGGTGACCTCGAGCTGGTTGGTCGTGCCCGTCGGCGCCGTCACCACCACGCATGGTGATGGGGCGCTCGCGATGTTGGCGATGGTGGTGGTGGTGGGACAGGCACTGTCGAATCCGTTGCGCGTCGCCTCTACCAGGGCTGCATTGGCGGCGGCGCTGAAGTTGCCCGGAAGATACGCGACCCCGGCCAGGGCCCCGGCCGCGGCCGCCCGCTCCACCTGATCGCTGCTGATGTAGCTCATGCCGGCGTCAACGGCCAGCCCCCCGATCGCCAAGAGCAGGACGGCCATCAGTGCGAACAACAGCATCACCTGGCCGCGCGCCGTGCGGCGGCCGTTGCGCATCGGGCGTGGCCTCATGGCACTCGTCACTCCTGAGGAGATAGCCGGACAACCGTGTACTGCGTGTCCGTCTGGGTGAACAGGGATAGGGTGGGGGACGTGTACTTGAACTGGACCAGGACACCCAGCTCCGCCTCGTTGGGGTGGACCTGGTCGCGCAGTGCGAGGGTGTATAGCGCGGTGCCCTGGAGCGTCCATGTACCGGATACGAGGGTGTAGACGTCGATGTTCTCGCCTGTGGTGTAAGCACCGTTGTTGGGTGGGCAGCCGCCGCTGGTGTCCGGAGTTCCGGTGCTGAAGAGCCCACCGTTGGTGCAGGAAGTGGGCTCGTAGATGGCGATCTCGGTGAGTACCGCGTTGGGCATCGTGCCGGTCAGGATCGGCACCATCTGCTGGATGATCCCCTGGTCGGCAGAGCACGGATTGGCGGCGACCGCGCCCTGGCACGCGGCGGTGGCCGTCGGGTATCCGTCGTTACCCAGTTCGGCGGCATAACGGGCGCCGGCGCGTGTGGCTTGGAGAGCGGTGTCGTTGTCGCCGATGAGCCCCGCCGCCGTCCAACCGCCGAGAAAGAGCAGGATCATGAGTGGGAGGAGGATGGCAAGTTCGACCATCGCCTGGCCGGAGCGAGGAGACCGTCGTCTCACTGCTGGGGCTCCATCCGGAAGACGTTGTCAGTGGTCATGGTGAGGCTGCCGGAGGTGGCGATCAGGCGGTAGCTGAACGTGACCTGAAGCTCTGCGAAGTCCGGCGAGCCAACCACAACGCGCGAACTGGGGGGCCAGTTGTCGAGGATCGTGTTCCCGTTCACGCCGTACTCGTCCTCGCAGGGCCCGGAGCAGCCTGAGGTGACCGTAGTGAAGGTCCCGTTGCTCTGCTCCGTGACCTTCCATATGGCAATCGAGCTCACCGTGACCAGCGGAGTACCGTCGAAGCCCTGCTGGTCCATCGCGCAGACGGCCACCTCGTCGGCGGTGGGAGGGGTCGTCCCGAGATCGTAGTTGGGGCAGTTGCTGGCCAGAGCGATGCACAGGCCGCCAACCGTGTAGGTCATGCATTGGCCCTCGGTGGAGAGCAGGGCGACCCCGACGTCAGCGGCGTGCTGGACGGCGGCTCGTCCGTAGAGGAAGAAGCCGGCGTTGACGATCGAGAAGACCAGAAAGAAGAAGAGCCCGCCCACCAGGGCGAACTCGACGGCGCCCTGACCCGACTGTCCCGGGCGCTTCCCCCTTCGCTGGGGCTGGGCGATCCACCGCACTCTGTCTGTCCTCAGTCCGGGGCGACATGACACGCGCACCTGGTGGCGCGAATCCAGAGCGTACCGAATGACGCGGTTGGTGTATCAGACGTCGCTGATCTGTTACGAAAATGTGGAGACGGGCTGTTGGACGAGGCTCCGGCGTCACCGGGAGCCTTCCCGGCCCCCTCTCGTCCTAGAGTTCGCCAGGATGCCCGATGTGGCCGACGCCCAGGGCCGGCAGATGGGCCGGATCGTGAACCTTCCGACCGCCTGCTGGCCGGAGACCCCGATCGCGGAGCTCCCCGGGGTGGGGCCGGCCCAGGGCCAGCGGCTGGCCCGACTGGGGATCGCCACCGTCTCGGACCTGCTCCTGCACCTGCCCCGCCGCTATGAGGACACCCGGCATCTGGTTCCGCTCCGGGAGCTGCGCCCGGGACAGGTGCAGACGGCCCGGGTCCGGGTCCGGGAGGTGCGCGGCCACCCCAGCCCGCAGCGCCGGATGCCGCTGGTGGAGGCCACCCTGGAGGACGGGAGCGCCCAGGTTGGCGCCATCTGGTTCAACCAGCCGTATCTCGCCAAGCAACTGAGGCCCGGGATGGAGATCCTGGTCAACGGGAAGGTGATCAGCAGCCTCCACGGGCTCACCTTCCAGAACCCGAGGTTCGAGCGGGTGAGCGCGGACCCCCAGCACGTCGGGCGCCTGGCCGCCGTGTACCCGGAGACCGACGGGGTCACCTCCAAGTACCTCCGGGCCCTGATCGG
>PMYJ01000218.1:10144-21218 GCA_003170875.1 Candidatus Dormiibacterota bacterium
TGGCGGCGGCGGCCCGGGAGCGCCTCGCCTTCGAGGAGCTCTTCCTCATCCAGATGGCGGCGGACCGGGCCCGGCGCCGCCGGCTCAGCTCGACGGGGGTGGTCGTCCCCTACGACGTCGAGCTCGCCCGCGCCTTCTCGGCGAGCCTTCCCTTCCGCCTGACCGATGGACAGCGCATCTCCGCCCACCAGGTGCTCACCGATCTCGCCGAGCCCGGGCCGATGAACCGCCTGCTCCAGGGCGACGTGGGTAGCGGCAAGACTGTGGTGGCCGCGATGGCGGCGCTGATGACCTGCCGCGCCGGCTTCCAGTGCGTGGTCATGGCCCCGACCGAGATCCTGGCCCGCCAGCACTTCGTGACCCTGGAGGCGCTGCTCGTCCCCCACGGCCTAGCGCCGCGCCTCCTGCTCGGCAGCACCGGGGCCCGAGCCCGGCGGGAGATCCTGGAGGGGCTGGCGGCCGGTCACGATCCCCTGGTGGTCGGCACCCACGCGCTCATCGAGGACGACGTCGTCCTCAACGATCTCGGCCTGGTGGTGGTCGACGAGCAGCACCGATTCGGGGTGGCCCAGCGCCAGCGCCTGCGGCTCAAGGCCCGGGCCATGCCCAACTTCCTGGCCATGACGGCGACCCCGATCCCGCGCTCGCTGGCGCTGACGGTCTACGGCGACGTGGACGTCATCGAGTTGCGCGAGATGCCCCCGGGGAGGCTGCCGGTGGAGACCCGGGTGGTCACTCCCGATGAGCGGGGTGACGCCTACGAGTTCGTTCGAGGTCAGGTGTCGGCGGGCCGACAGGTCTTCGTGATCTGCCCCCTGATCGAGGAATCGGACAAATTGGGTGTGAAGTCGGTCACCGCCGAGCACCGGAAGCTGGAGCAGGAGGTATTCCCCGACCTGCGCCTCGAGATGCTCCACGGCCGGATGCCGTCGCGCGAGAAGGCGGAGCGGATGGCGCGCTTCGCCGCCGGAGAGGCGGACATCCTGGTCGCCACCTCGGTGGTCGAGGTGGGGGTCGACGTGCCCAACGCCACCGTGATGATCGTCGAGGGGGCGGAGCGGTTTGGCCTGGCCCAGCTCCACCAGCTGCGCGGCCGGGTGGGTCGCGACCGGTATCGCGCCTACTGCCTGCTCTTCGAGGAGGCCGTCGATGAGGAGGGCTCGCAGCGCCTCCAGGCGGTGGCGGCGACCCAGAGCGGCTTTGACCTCGCCGAGCTGGACCTCCGCCTGCGCGGTCCGGGTGATGTCGCCGGGTTGCGCCAGCACGGCCTCCCCGAGATGCGCGCCGCCGACCTCCTGGACGTCGCCCTCGCCGTGCGAGCGCGCATCGCCGCCGTCGCCTGGCTGGAGCACGACCCGGAGGTCACCGAGTACGCGCCCCTCCGGGAGGCGATGCACGGCTACGGCGCCGTCTTCGACCTGGACTGATCCCCGGTGGCCGCTAGTCGCATCACCGGTGGGGAGTGGCGGGGTCGGCTGCTCACCACCCCGCGCGGGATGGAGGTGCGCCCGACCCGCGGCATGGTGCGCCAGGCCCTCTTCAACATCCTGGGAGGACGGGTGACGGGGGCGAGGGTGGTCGACCTCTACGCCGGGGCCGGGTCGCTGGGATTCGAGGCGCTCAGCCGGGGAGCGGAACACGCGACCTTCGTCGACAAGCGCCCGGAGAGCCTGCGGCTGATCGCCGACACCGGCCGGCGCTTCGGCTGCGAGGACCGGATCGCCCTGGTGAGGGCGGACGCGATCACCTGGCTGCGCCGCGGGCCGGCGGAGGTGAGGGACGCCGGCATCTGCTTCATGGACGCCCCCTACCGGGACGAGCGGTTGGACGGCGCGCTGGCGCTGGTCGGCGGTCTCGCACCCGCGCTGCTCGTGTGCGAACATCACCGCGCCCGGGCGATGCCCGCGGAGCTGGGAGGTCTCACCGCCGTGCGCACCGCTCACTACGGGCTCACCGACCTCACCATGTACGAGCGCCGAGCGCAGGAGGAGCCGTCCCGATGAAGGAACGCGTCGCGCTCTATCCGGGAAGTTTCGACCCCATCACCCTGGGGCACATCGACATCCTGGAGCGGGCGACCGCGATCTTTGACCGGGTGATCATCTCGGTGCTCCGCAACCCCGCCAAGCAGCCGCTCTTCAGCGTCGACGAGAGGCTGGAGCTGATCCGGGCGGCCACGGAGTCGCTCGACGGCGAGCTCACGGTGGATTCCTTCGACGGGCTGACGGTGGAGCACGCCCGGCAGGTCGGCGCGATCGCGATCGTCCGCGGCCTGCGGGCCCTGAGTGACTTCGAGACCGAGTTCCAGATGGCGCTGATGAACCGGCGTCTCGAGCCTGACGTTCACACCGTCTTCCTGATGACCTCGGCTCCCAACGTCTTCATGTCGTCCAACCTGGTGAAGGAGGTCTGCCGCCTCGGTGGCGACATCAGCGAGTTCGTGCCGCCGGCGATCGCCGAGGCCCTGCGCCGGCGCCTCGGGCAGCCCGGATGAGCGGCGGGCCGTCGGACGAGCTTCCCCCGTCCACGCTGGACCTGCTCGACGCCCTGGACGCCCTGCTGGCCGAGGCGCGGCGGGTTCCCTTCAGCGGCAGCGTGGTGGTCAACGACGAGCAGCTGATGCAGCTGGTGGATCGGATCCGGCTCTCCCTGCCCGAGGAGGTGGTCCGGGCCCAACAGCTCCTCGACGAGCGCGAGCGCCTGCTCCACGACACGCGGGAGAGGGCGGAAGGGGTCGTGGAGCGAGCGCAGGCCTCCGCTCGGGAGCTGAGCGAGCGGGTCGAGGCGCACGTCAGCGAGCTCACCCGGCGGGCCCAGGAGGAGGCCGCCCACATGGGGGAGCGGGCCGAGGCCGAGGCACGGCGGAAGGTGGAGGAGGCGCAGGCTGTGGCCGAGCGGCTCATCTCCGACCACGCCGTCCTGCGCGCCGCCCAGGAGCGGGCGACGTCGCTGCTCCGGGAGGCGGGCGACCGGGCGACCACGATCACCGGCGAGGCGGAGGGCTATGCCCGCGAAGCGGACGAATACGTCCGTTCGGTGATGGCCGATCTCGAGGAGCGCCTGACCACCGCCGCGGAGACCGTCCGCAAGGGGCTGACCTCGCTGGCCACCCCCGCCTCCCCACGCAAGCGGCACCGGGGCGACCCGAGGTCCTGACTGACCGGGGCACCCCGGTGCGCCAGCCCGGCGGGAGCAGCGGCTATACTCGCCGCTCAGGTTCTGCGCGGCCACGGGCTGCGCGCCCTCACTCCCTTCCCGGAGACGTCATGCCCCTCCCCAAACAACACACCTCGCAGCGCCGCCGCGACATGCGGCGGTCGCATCACGCGATCAGCCTGCCCACCCTCAACCCGTGCCCCCAGTGCAAGCAGCCGCGGCTGCCCCACCGGGTCTGCCCCAACTGCGGTCATTACGATCGCCGCGAGGTGATCGCGACCGAGTAGGGGGCAGTCGCATGCACCGGCTCCCTCTCGGCGTGGAGCGGTACGGCCTGCGGTCGTCGGGCGGCGTCCTGCACGGAGTCGAAGGCCTGTGACCGCGTCGGGGACGTCGTGACCGCGGCCCCGCCCCGTGTCGCCCTCTGCTTCCCGGGGCAGGGCAGCCAGGCCGCGTCCATGGCCGCGGGCCTGGAAAAGACCGACCTCGGACGCCGCCTGCTTGCGGTGGCGGCCACGCTGGGCGTCGACCTGGGCCCCGCCTTCGGTGGTGACGAGGAGCTGATCCGCCCCACCGAGGTGGCCCAACCTGCGCTCGTCTTCACCGAGGTGGTGCTCGCTGCCGCCCTCCCCCGTGACCTCTCCGTCGTCGGTGTCGCCGGGCATTCCATCGGGGAGCTCGCCGCCTACGCCGTCGCCGGTGCCGTCCTGCCGGAGGCGGCGCTCCGTCTCGCCGTCCTGCGCGGCCGCCTGATGGCGGCGATGCGCGACGGGACGATGGCGGCCGTGCTCGGGCTGGACGCCGCCACCGTGACCCGGCTCTGCGCGGAGTCAGGCGGGACGGTGGTGGTCGCCAATCTCAACGGACCCGGCCAGGTGGTGGTGAGCGGTGCGGTCGACGCCGTCATGGCGTTCTCCGCCACCGCCCGCGCCGCCGGTGCGCGCCGGGTGCTGCCACTCAAGGTGAGCGGGGCGTTCCACTCACCGCTGATGGCGGCCGCGGCGTCGGAGTTCGCCCGGCTGCTCGACGATGTCGAGCTGCGCGCGCCCTCGGTGCCGGTCGTCACCAACGTCGACGCCGCCGCGGTGTCGGATGCCATCGGCTTGCGCGAGCGGCTGGGGCGGCAGATGGTCTCGGCGGTGCACTGGGCCGAGTCGGTGGAGCGGCTGGTGGCGCTCGGTGCCGAGGTGCTGGTGGAGGTGGGCCCCGGCGAGGTGCTCACCGGCCTCGCGCGGCGGATCGCCCCCGGCGTGCGGGCTCTGAGCGTGGCCAGCCTGAGCGCGGCCGCCGGGCTCTCCGAGCGGCTGGCCGCGGACGCTCCCGGATGAGCGGGCCGGGCAGGGCGGATGACCAGACCGGGGCACCCGGGATGACCAGACCAGGGCACCCTTCGTCTAGTACCCTACCGTTCATGTTCGAGATGCCCTCCATCTCCGCCTTCCGGCGCGTGGCCGCCAGCCATGTTTGAGGCCGCACTCAAGGGCCAGGTCGCCCTCGTCACCGGGGGGTCGCGGGGAATCGGACGGGCCACCGTCCTGGCCCTCGCCCAGGCCGGCGCCGACGTGGTGCTCAGCTACTCGAGCCAGGCCGACGCCCGCGCGGGCCATCCCGGCGTCGCGGATGCCACCGCGGACGAGGCACGCGCGCTGGGGGTTCGAGCCCTCGCCCTCGAGGCCGACGTCGCCGACCCGGCCTCGGCGCAGGTGATGATCGACTCCACCATCGAGGGGCTGGGACGCCTCGACATCGTGGTCAACAACGCCGGGATCGCCCGCGACAACCTCGCCATCCGGATGACCAACGCCGAGTGGGACCTGGTGATCGCCATCGACCTCTCAGCAGCCTTCCACGTCTGCCGCGCCGCGCTCAAGCCGATGCTCCGGCAGCGGTCGGGCCGCCTGATCAACGTCAGCAGCATCGCCGGCATCATGGGCAACCCGGGTCAGGCCAACTACTCGGCGGCCAAGGCCGGGCTCATCGGGCTCACCAAGACCCTGGCCCGCGAGGTGGGCTCCCGGGGGATCACGGTCAACGCGGTGGCCCCCGGGTTCATCGAGACCGACATGACAGCGGCTCTCGGCGACAAGGTGCTCAACTCGGCGCTCGGGGCCATCCCCCTGGGACGGGCGGGGAAGGCCGAGGACGTGGCTGCGGCGATCCGGTTCCTCGCCCTCCCTGAGGCCGGCTACATCACCGGCTGCGTCCTGCAGATCGACGGCGGCATGGGGGCATGACGGTCAGGGGACTGGGCTCCCCGGCTCGAATCAGAGGAGATCGTGCCCGATAACCCACCGGATCACGCCGGAGCGTCCGAGTCGCCAGGATCGCGGCGCCGGCGCCGCTCGACCAGCCCGGCCAAGCCTGCGGAACCGGCGGCAGTGGCACCGGGACCAGCCCCACAGCCCGACCCTGTCGGCGTGTTCGGGGCGGCGCCCCCGCCCGCACCGCCAGCCAGTCCGGCCGACTTCGTCGACGGGGCGTCGGGACGCTACGCGTTCCGCCCGCCCGAACTTCCGAAGGGCGCCGGCAGCGGCGCCGAGGATCCCAGCTCATCGATCTATGCGAAAGAGCACCCGCCACGCGGTATTGTTTCCCCCCAGCCCGACGCTGCCAACGTTGACAACAAAGAAGGACTGACGACTGATGCCAGACGTGACGTTCGACCGGTTCAAGACGATAGTCGCCGAGCAACTCGGCGTGGAGCCGGACCAGGTGACGCCGGAGGCGTCGTTCGTCGAGGATCTCAACGCGGACTCGCTCGACCTCGTGGAGCTGATCATGGCCTTCGAGGAGGAGTACCAGATGGAGATCAGCGACGAGGACGCGGAGAGGATCGGGACGGTGGGACAGGCCTGGGAGTACATCAAGGAGAAGAGCGGGGCGGAGAGCTAGAGGCTCCCGCTCCCGAGCTCTCCACTGGCACTGGCAGCGGGGCTGACCCGAAGCCGGTGGAGGTCGGCGACCCCGCCCCCGGCACCGTTGTGGATGCCGGCGGGGCGGGGTCCGCCGTCCAGCCGCCCTCCGGAAGCGAGCCGGCGCCCCCGCGGCGACGCCGCTCCCGCTCCCGCAGGCCGTCCGCTGCGGGGAAAGCGGCAGGTACAGCCCCGCCGGATGCAGCCATGGACCTGGCCGCCGAGAGTCCTGCTCCGATCGCTGTGGCCGCCAGTCGCGAGCTCCCGGCCGCGGCCCCCGAGCCGCCGCTTCGCCCGGCGCACTCGGACGCGTCGCCCGCTACCTTTGCCCGGCCCGCCGCGCCGCTGGCCCTCTCCGCTGAGCCGTCGCTCTCCGCGCCCCAGCTCGCTCAGCCCTCCGGCCCCCTGCCGGAGCTCACCTCCCGCGTCGAGCTGAGCGCCGAGGAGCAGAAGGGTCTCGACGACCTGGCGGCCCGCCTGCAGATCAACTTCCGGCGGTCGTCCCTCCTCCGAGAGGCGATGACCCACGCCTCCTGGAACAACGAGCGGGGCGAGCCGAGCGGTCCCGGCTACGACAACGAGCGGCTCGAGTACCTGGGTGACGCGGTCCTCGAGCTGGTCGTCGGCGAGTATCTCTTCCGGCGGTTCCCGGGGTACGACGAAGGCCAATTGACCCAGCTCCGGGCAGCCCTGGTCAACACGATGTCGCTCGCCAAGCTGGCCGAGCGGCTGGGGCTGGGCGATGCCCTGCTGCTCGGCAAGGGGGCGGCGAAGACCGGGGCCCGGCTGCTCCCCTCGCTGCAGGCCAACTGCTTCGAGGCAATGATCGGGGCGATCTTCCTCGACCAGGGATACCGGGTCGCGACCCGCGTCTTCCTCCAGAGCATCGGCGACCTCTCCGAGTGGAGTGACGAGAACCACAAGGGCCGGCTCCAGGAGGCGGCTCAGCTGCGCCTCGGCGCCACCCCCTCGTACCGGGTCACCGCCATCGGCGGGCCCGGCCACCGTCGCGAGTACCGCGCCGAGGCGGTGGTGGCGGGCAAGGTGCTCGCCGAGGGGCGGGGCAGCACCAAGCAGGCCGCCGAGCAGGCGGCGGCCCGCGTTGCCGTGGAGGGGCTCACGGCTCCGGAGGGAGGGCGCCCCGCCGCCCCCGCCCGCCCACCTCGCCCGGCGTCCTCCGCCGAGCCGGCCAGGGTGCGGCGCCGGGTTGCCGAGGTCGCCGCCGATCGCCGTGCCGCCTCGCATCCGCCGGTCGGCCCGGTAACGGAGGCCCCCGCTCCCACCGAGCCACCGCGGGCGCGAGGCCTGCTGGGCGCCCTTCGGGCCGCCGCCCAGGGGCTGGTCAAGCGTCGCTCCGAGCCCGTTCCGGCGCCGGCTGCCGCCGCGCCCGAGCCGCCCACCACCCCGGCCCAGCGGCGCAACCATCGGGGCCATCGCGGAGGCCGCGGACGGCACCGGACGCCGTCTGTGCCGGGCTCGCAACCATCCGGGCTGGCGCCGGCCGCGACCGCACCGTCCGGATCGCCGCCGGCCAACCCCGGGCCCCCGCTGTCCGCGTCGCCGCCGTCGGGGTCGGGAGCCTCCGGGCCCTCGGCCTCGCCTCGCTCCGCATCTCGGTCATCGCGCCGGAGGTCCTCGCACTCGGGTTCGCCCGCCTCCGGGCCTCCGCCCGCGGCGTCACCGCCACAGTGAGGACCGGCGCAGAGCGCCAGATCGCCCCGACATCTTGTGGGGGTCGCTCTCGGGTGGCCCCAGATGTTGACGTGGGGGCGGCCCGACAGGGAGAATCCGGCGGGTGAGGCTGCAACGTCTCGTCCTCAGCGGGTTCAAGACCTTCGCCCATCGCACCGAGATCCGATTCGAGTCCGGGATCACCGGCGTGGTCGGTCCCAACGGCAGCGGCAAGAGCAACCTGGTCGACGCCGTCCGCTGGGCACTGGGTGAGACCAACGCCCGGGAGCTCCGGGGCAGCCGTCTCGACGAGATGATCTTCGCCGGGGGTCAGGGGCGCGACCGGATGGGGGTGGCCGAGGTCGAGTTGATCCTCGACAACGAGGACGGGGAGCTTCCGGTCGACGACGCGGAGGTTGCGATCAGCCGCCGCGTTGTGCGCGGCGGCGACGTCGAGTACCGGGTCAATGGCGAACGCGCCCGGCTCCGCGACGTCGAGCGGCTCCTGGGCGGCACCGGACTGACCCAGCACGGCTATGCCGTGGTCGCCCAGCACGACATCGAGGCGATCATCGAGGCGACTCCCCGCCAGCGGCGCTCGCTGGTGGAGCAGGCCGCCGGCGTCCGGCCCCTCCGGGTCGCCTGCGACGACGCGCTGCGGCGCCTCGAGCAGGTGGGAACCGCGGTGCAGCGGCTGTCCGACCGCCTCGGCGAGTCCGAGCCCCGGCTGGAGCAGCTGGCGGGCGAGCGGGAGGCGGCGTTGGAGCAGCGGGGTCTGGCCGAACGGCTGGCTGCCCTGCGCGGCAGCCTGGCCCGCGAGGAGTGGCGCGCAGCCCGGGCCGAGGCCAAGCTCGCCCGTCGGCGGCTGGAGACGGCGGAGCGCCGCCTCGAGGCCGCCAACGAGGCGGAGGCGGGGTACACGGAGCGTGTGGACGCGGCTCGAGCCGGTCTGGACGCCGCTCGCGCCCGCCAGCGGGCAGCCGGTGATCGCCTGGAGGCGGCGCGGGTCGCCGCCGAACGGTGCCGCGGCGAGGCGCGGCGTTTTGCCGATCGCGCCTGGACCGCCGCGCTGCATCGGGCCGACGCGCGCCGGCAGTCGCGAGTGGCCGCTGTCGAGATCGAGGCCGCCGGGCGTGCAATAGAGGAGCTGGCCGGGGTTGGCCGGGAGGCCGGGGAGCGCCGCGGCGAGCTGGAGGCGGCCGCCGCCCGGCTGGGAGCGCGCAGCGCGCAGGCGGCCGCGGAGGCGGAGGCAGCGCAGCGGGCGTATGACACGGCGGAGCGCGAACTGGTCCGGGCTGTGGCGGCGACCGCGGCAGCCCGTGCCGGAGCGCGTGATCGGGCCGAGAACCGCGACCTCCTCGAGCAGTCGGCGCAGGCCGCCACCGCCGAGCTGGTCTCGGCCCGCGCCCGGGCGGGGGAGCTGGAGGCGGTGGCGCGTGCCGCCCAGGCGCGGCTCACCGAGCTGGAGGCCGCCGCGGCGGCGGCGGAGGCGGACGCCGCACGCTGCACCGCCGACCTGGAGGGTGCGCGGCAGGTGCGGCGCGAGGCGGAGGAGCGCCGGGTCGAGGAGCGTGAGCGGACGACCCAGGCGCTGGCCCGGGCTGCCAGCCTGCGCGGCCAGGTGGACGGTCTCCTGGGCGGCAGCGGGGCGATCGGCGCCCAGGCCGCTGAGCTCGGCGCGATCCGCCTGGTCGATGCCCTCCGGGTCGTGGACCCGGCGGATGCCGCGGCGGTTGAGGCAGCTCTCGAGCCGCATCTCGGGGCCTGGGTGGTCGCTGACGTCGACCGGGCCCTCGAGCTGCTCCGCGGGGCCGAGGTCCGGGAGGAGGTCCTGGCAGCGGGGGAGGGCGCCGAGACAGCGCGCCTGGACCCGTCGGAGCCGGCCGCGCCGGAGGAGGCGGAGCGGGCCGTCGCCGGGGCTCGCCGCGCCCTCGACGCCGTGGAGGTGGAGCCGCGGGCCCGGGCGGCTGCCGCCCACTGCCTGGCCGGGACGTGGCTGGTGTCCGATCTGGCCGTGGCGCGGAGGGTCGCAGCCCAATCCGCCGCGCGAGCCGTGCTCGCGGACGGTGCCGTGATCACCGCCGCCGGAGCCCGGGCCGGGGGCGGGAGCGCGCCCACCCTCTCCCTGGTGGCCGCCGCTCGCGAGGCCCAGGTCGCGGCCGAGGCGGCCACCGCAGTGGAGGCGGAGGCGGACGCCGAGGTGCGGTGCCGCTCCGGCGTCGTGGCGGCCGCGGACTCCGCATTGGCCCATGCCGCGGCGGAGCTGGCCGCACGGCGGCGGGAGGCGGCCGGCGCCACTGCGCAGTCGGCGGCTGCCGGCATCGCGGCGGCGATGGAAACTCGACGGCTGCCGGCGCTGGAGGCGGAGATGGGCCGTCGCGTCCAGGCTCGCTCGGCGGCGGCCGCGGCGGCCGAGAACGCCGCCCTGGAGGCGGACCGCGCCGAGCAGGGTCAGGAGGGCCTCCGGACAGCGGCGGAACAGGCGCGGCTCCGGCATGCGGAGCTGCGCGACCGCAGCGACGAGGTCGCCGCCGAACGAGTGCGCGCCGACGCGGAGCTGGCCGAGCTGCGGCTGGCTGCCGATATGGCCGATCGCCGCCGCCTGGAGAGCGAGAGGCGGCGCACCGAGGCGATCGAACGCTTGGCGGAGGCGGACGCCCGGGTGGTGGGTGCCGAGACCGACGTGCTCGCCGCGCTGGCCCACGGGGGTGCTGCTGCGGCGGCGGCCCGCACCGCCGAGCAGGCGGTGGAGCTGGCCGCGGCGAGCCTCGCACAGACCGCGGGCCCCCTCGCCGAGGAGGAGCGGGCCCTCAGCGCCATGGAGGCGGAGCGGGGCGAGGTGCGGGTGGTGGTGGCGCGCGCCGAGGACGAGGTCAACGCGGCCCGGAGCGAGGGCGAGGTTGCGGAGATGCGGCTCGCCGAGCAGGCGGAGTCGGTGCGCGACCAGGTCGAAGAGGAGACCGCGGAGCTGGACCCGGCCGCGGCCGAGCGTGCCGAGCGCGAGATCTCCCGGCTGGAGCGCAGGATCGCCGCGATGGGGCCGGTCAACGCCCTGGCGCCGGAGCAGCACGCCGCTCTCGGGGAACGGGTGAGCCGGCTGCGGACCGACCGCGATGACCTGGGGGTCGCCTCCGCCGAGGTCGGCAACCTCGTCCGCCGCTTCGAGGGCGAGGCGGGCCGGCGTTTCGGAGCCGTCTTCGGAGCCGTCAACGCCCACTTCGCCGAGTTGTTCTCAGAGCTGTTCCCGGGCGGCCGGGCCACCCTCCGCCTGGAGAGTCCCCCGGAGCCCGCGGCGAGCGCCGGGGAGGAGGGGGAGCCGGCGGGCAGGGGGAGGG
>PMYJ01000208.1:0-2936 GCA_003170875.1 Candidatus Dormiibacterota bacterium
CCGGACGGCTGGATCTGGGACCGGCTCGGCACCGTCACCTTCGGAGCCGACCAGCCCGTGTCGTGGTCGGCGGCCGGCTTCCCTTGGGTGATCGAGAAGGCGACCCGAGACCAGCTCCTCGAATACCACCGCTCCTTCTACGCGCCGGCCTCGATGTGCCTCGTCATCGCGGGCGGTGCCCAGCTCGAGCCCGAACGAGCGGAGGTGCTGCTCGCCGACGTCCCGACCGCCGAACCGCGGCCGCGTGCCCAGGCACGGTGGGGCCTCGGAGACCGCTACGTGGCCAACGTGCGCCCGTTCACCCCGGCCGAGGAGCCGCAGATCAAGATGGCCCTGGCCGTGCCCGGCATCCCCGCCCTGGACGAGGACCGGACCGCCCTCTCGGTGATGACCTACATCCTGGGAGGAGGGATGTCCTCACGCCTCTTCCACACGGTGCGCGAGCGGAACGGTCTCGCCTACTCGATCTTCGCCCACCACGAGGCGATGGAGGACATCGGGGTGTTCGCGATCGCCACCGGCACGCGCCCCAAGGATGCTGTCAAGGCGGTGCGCCTCTCGTTTCGGGAGCTGCGCCGGATCGCTGCCCGACCGGTCCCCGCGACCGAGCTGGTCGCCGCCAAGTCGGCGATGATCGGGCGGATGCTCCGGTCCACGGAGACCGCGATGGCGAGCGCCCGCTATTACGGCACCCGCTGGCGGGCCCGACTTCCGCTCGAGACCCCCGACGACCGGGCCGCGGCAGTCCGCCGCGTGACCGCCGCCCAGATCCAGCGGGTCGCCGAGCGGATCGCCGCCGGCATCGAGGACGTCCGGCTCGCCTTCGTCGGCCCCCAGGACCAGGGCGACGCGCTCCTGGACGCCGCCCTGGACCGCCGCTCCGGCTGACCCTGGTCGTCGCTCCGGCCGGTCGCTGGACCCGAGCCTGCCGCCGCTCCCCGGGGGCCGGTATTCACCCCGCCAGCGCGCTGCGCAGGGCCTCCGCGATCCGTGCCAGATCGGAGTCGCCGACGCCGGGGTGGATCGGCAGGGAAAGGCAGCGACGGGCCACATCGGCCGCGCGCGGTGTGTCGTCCCGGATCACGAGCGGGTTGCCGTGGAAGAGCGGGTAGTCCCAGACCAGGCGCGGGTAGTAGACGCCGGAGCCCACGCCTCGCTCGTGCAGGCGGGTGACGACGGCGTCCCGGTCCCGCCCGTCCGGCAGCAGGACCGTGTACTGGTGCCACGCGTGCCCTCGGCCCGGTGGCGTCGCCGGGGTCACGACCCCCCATGGCGCGCCGATCAGCTCGGTGAGCAGTTCGGCGTTGTGGCGCCGCTGCGCGGCGATGGTTGCCAGGCGCTCCATCTGGGGGATGGCGAGGGCGGCGGCAAGGTCCGTCATCCGCCAGTTGTGGCCGACGGCGGCGTAGTCATAGCGGGCTCGCATCCCCTGGTTGCGGAGGAGACGGATGCGCTGGTCGATCTCCGAGTCGGTGGTGGTCACCACACCACCCTCGCCACTCGTCACGTTCTTGGTGGCGTAGAGCGAGAAGCAGCCGATCCCGAAGCTGCCCGCTGGGCGTCCGTGCAGGGTGGCGCCATGGGCCTGGGCGGCGTCCTCCACGATCGCCAGACCGTGACCGTCCGCCACCTCTCCGATCTTCTCCATGTCCGCCATCAGCCCGTAGAGGTGGACGGGTAGCAGCACCCTGGTCTGCGCACGCACCAGCGCCGCCACGGATGCCGGGTCGATCACGTAGCCGTCAGTGATGTCGGCGAAGCGGGCGGTGGCCCCCCGGCGAAGGATCGCATTGAGCGTCGCGACGAAGGTGAAGGGGCTCGTGATCACCTCGTCTCCAGGGCCGATGCCCAGCACCTCGAGGGCCGCGTCGAGGGCGACGGTTCCGCTGCTCACGGCCACCGCGTGGGGCACCCCGGCCATGGCGGCGCACAGCACTTCCAGCCGCTCGACCATCGGGCCCTGCGCGATCGCACCGCTGTGCAGCACCTGAAGCACGAGCCGCTCCTCCTCGTCGCCGAAACGCGGAGCCGAGATCGGGATGAAGGGGGGTCCCGAGGGGGCCTCTGGCGCGTCTGTCACCTCGTCTCCTCCGATGCGGTGAGCGGTGCCCCTCCGGGGGCGATCCGGCGAAGCCGGCGACGCAGAGCCACCATGCCAGCGAGCATCCGCTCGGTGTCGCGCAGCGGCTTCACGGTCGACCGTGTGGCAGCGCGCGGGTAGATGACCGGGAGCTCGAGTGGCCGTGCCCCGAGGCGGACGGCCCAGGCAACGATCTCGGTCGTGACCAGGTAGTCGGTGCAGCGGAGATGCGGCTCGACCCGGTGGGCCAGGGGTCCCGAGATGAGGATGGAGCCCTGGGTGTCGCCGGCGGCCAGGCCGAGGATCAGGCGGCGGGCGGCGCGAAAGCCGAGAGACATCGCCTGGCGCCCGGCGGAGACCTCGAGCTGCGAGCGCGGATGACTCTTCGAACCCAGCACGAGCGGGGGAGGGTCATCGAGCGCCAGCCACTGGTCGAGGTCGCTGAATCCGAAGGGGAGATCGACCCCGATCACCACCACCAGGTCACCGCGGGCCATCTGGAGCCCGCGCCGGTGGGCGTTGCCGAGCCCCTTCGGAACCGAATCCACCCGGACTTCGACCTCCCCGGTGCTCAACCGGGCGGACAGCCGGCGAGCCAGTTCCAGGGAGCCGTCGGTGCTCCCGTTCTCAACCAGGATGACCTCCGATCCCGGGAACGACCGCAGCCGCTCCACCACCCGAGAGACATTGACCTCCATCCACCGCGCCTGGTCGTGGACGGCCAGCGTGTAGGTGATCCTCATCCCGCCGCCCCCGGCCGAGCCGGCTCACCTGCCGCGACCCGCTCCGCGGTGCGGTGCGGTGGGAGGATGCCGGCGATCTCCGCCCGGAGGTCGGCTCGTCCCTCGACCAGGTC
>PMYJ01000208.1:2961-7352 GCA_003170875.1 Candidatus Dormiibacterota bacterium
GCGTCCGACATCATGTACTCGGCCCGGACGTGGCGGTACACGGTCACGTCCTGACGCAGGAGATCGACGTCGTACACGGCCTCGGTGGTGGTGACCACCAGGGTGCGCAGCTTCCGCTGACTCATCCGGCTGGCGGAGAGGGTGGCGATCGGGCCTCCGGCGAAACGGAGCGTGCAGTCGGTGAGCTCGCTGAGGGTCCTGCCCTTCGGAACCAGCGACTGGGCGGTGACGTCGGCCGGTTCCCGCCCGCCACAGAGCCGCAGCACCAGATCGATGTCGTGGATGAGCAGGTCCCAGATCACCGACGACCCGGCGGTTGGGGAGCCGGGCGAGTGGCGCAGCGTCATCAGGTGAAGCAGCTCGCCGTCCAGACCGGCCGCCAGGGTGCCGATGACTGCGTTGAACCGCTCGACGAAGCCGCACATGAGCGGCAGGCGCCGAGCCTCAGCGAGAGCGCAGAGCGCTTCGACATCAGCGCTCGAGGTGGCCATCGGCTTCTCGATGAGGAGTGGCAGACCCTCGTCGAGGAGCAGCTTCCCGATCTTCACGTGGCAGTCGGTGGGAGCTGCGATCACCACCGCCTCGCACGAACGCACCGCCTCGAGGTCACCCGAGGGAGTGCCCCCGTATGTCTGCGCCAGACGCGCCGCCCGGTCGCGGTCGGGATCCACGATCACCCCCAGGCTGGCGTTCGGAGCCTGGGCGATGACCCGGGCGTGGTTGGCACCCATCGAGCCCGCCCCGACCAGGGCGATGCGCAGCGGCGCCCTGTCTCCGCGGCGGCGTCGGGGGGCCGGGCGGCCAAGGCGCTCCAGGCCGGGCATCAGTAGGACATCTCCGTCCACCGCCCAGGGTTGCGGCCCAGCCATTCCCACTCCGCCGCCAGGCCC
Source organism: Candidatus Dormiibacterota bacterium (assembly GCA_003170875.1). GTDB lineage: Bacteria > Chloroflexota > Dormibacteria > Aeolococcales > Aeolococcaceae > Changshengia. The sequence goes on from PMYJ01000208.1 coordinate 3,852, forward strand.
TCCGCCAGGCTGGTGCGGGCCTTCCACCCGAGCAGCCGGCTTGCCTTCTCGGGCGACTGCACGAGCGTCCGGAGCTCCTGGGGCAGGCGGCGCCGGGCGAAGTGTGCGGAGGTCGCTCCCTCCGGCACCTCCTCGTGGATGACCGCGACCTCGCGCCCCGTGACCCGGAGGACCAGCTCCGCCAGTCGATTGACGGTGACCCCCTGGCCGGTGGCGACGTTCAGCACCTGGTGCAGCGCGGCGGGGTCACTGATGCAGCGGCGGTGCAACTCCACCACGTCACCGATGAAGACGAAGTCGCGGACCTGTTCCCCGTCGCCGAACACGATCAGGGGCTCGCGGTCCAGGGCACGCTTCAGGAAGATGGTCAGCACCCGCCCATACCACTCCCGCGGCCCGTAGACGATGCCGTAGCGAAGGCTGGTGATCTCCAATCCATGCACCTCGCGCATGATCGCCGCGTACTTCTCATTGGCCAGCTTGCTCACGCCATAGGCCCAGTTGGGATCGGTGGGATGATCGTCCTCACCCTGGGGGGTGCGGACCGCCTGGCCGTACACGCCCGCCGAGGTGGCCTGGATGACGCGTCGGACGCCCGCCTTCGCGCAGGCGGCGAAGAGATTGAGGGTCCCGATGGTGTTGGTCGTCAGATCCTCGATCGGATCGTCGATGGCCCTGGTGATCTCGAGCTGAGCTGCCTGATGAGAGACGATGTCGACGTCGCGCACCGCATCATCGAGCGCTCCGCGGTCGAGGATGTCGCCCCTCACCACCTCGACATCGCCGCGCACCGACGCCAGATTCTCCTCCTTGCCGGTGCGGTAGTTGTCGAGCACGCGCACGTGGGCCGCACCGTCGGCGAGCAGCGACTCGACGAGGTGCGAGCCGATGAAACCGAGCCCCCCCGTCACCAGCACTCGCTTGCCCGAGATCTCCATGAGGATCAGCGCACCTCCGTCACGTCGATCGCCAGTGCTCCCAGCTGCCGTGCCGCGGCGAGCTCCCAGGCAAGATCGCCGACGTACACCAGGGGATCGCCCCCCCGGACCTGCTCGGTGGCGTCGGCGCAAAGCTGGAAGCCTCGCGAGAAGGTCGCGGGGTCGCGCTTGGAGCCACGGAGCGTCTCCCGGCCGGCCACGGCCCTGCAGAGGGATCCCAGCTCCGGCCGGCGGTCGAGAAAGGCGTCCACCGCCGCCTGGCTGTTGCCAGTGAGCACTGCGAAGGCCTCGCAGCGGGCCAGGGCGGCGACCATGGGCTCGACCGGCCGAGCCCGGAGCGCGGCGGCAACCTCGGCTGCGGTCACTGCCCGCCACCCCGCGCTGTTCAGGTCGCCGCCCCCACCGGCGCCCGGCTCCGCCGTCCAGAGCTCGTCGAGGGAGGTGAGTCCGAGTCGCGCGCGCAGCCCGGCCCAATCGACTCCGAGCCGGGCCAGGGTGCCGTCGAAATCAACGATCGGCGCGCGGCCAAGCATCGAGCCTGTCTCCTTCCACGAGGACATAACCCATGTCCACCATCCGGATCCAGTAGAGGTCGGCGGGGAGGGGTGAGCTGGGGAGCCGGGGGAGACGCTCTCCGAGCGCGCACCGCACCAGCATGTCGGGCATGTTGAGGCCGGCGTGGGCGAGGAAGTTGGAAGTCGTGAAGAAACGTCCGGCGTTGACCTCAGTGACCCGCGGATCCCCGGAGGCATCCTCCTTGATGTCGACGCAGTAGGCACCCTGCGGGCGTGGATCGAGGGCTCTCACCGCGGCCTGCGCGAGCGCGTCGACCCTCGGCTCCTTCACGGTCCGGGCCACGGCCGGCGTCGACGTCTGACCATGTGGCGTGAGGAAGCCGTAGAGGTACTCGACCCGCTCGCGCGCCTGGCCCGCCACCAGCTCGCCGTCCTGCCACACCGATTGGTACGCGAACTCCCGTCCCGGCAGCATCTCGGCGGCCATGAACTCGTCGGCGCGCATCTCCTTCTCCGACGTCCACCACCCGATCCACGCTCTGGCCTGCTCGCCGCTGCGCACCGGCAGGGAGGCTCGAGACCCTGCGCCCGTGCGGGCCCGGACCCAGACGCGCTCGTGATCGTGCAGCATCGCCTCGGTTTGGGCGACCACCGTCGAGAGGTCGGAGTACGCGGTGCTCTGGGGGACCGGCACTCCAGCCCGAGCCATCCGCGCGGCGAAGCCCGCCTTGTCCGCCGCCGTCTCCAGAGCCGCCTGAGAGGGCAGGAAGGTCATTGCCCCCAGTCGTTCCCGCAGTGCGCCGACGGCGATCACCTCCGGGTCGGGCTGAGGATGGACCATGTCGACCGCTCGGGTCTCGACCAGCCGGCGAAGCCCGTCCGCATAGGCCGGGTCGGTGGGTCGGCAGCCGACCACCCTCTCGTCGGCGAGCGAGAGATGCAATCTCACGGGCGAGACGTCAACGCCGACGACGCGGTAGCCGCGGCCGCTGAGCCGGAGGGCGTCGACCACGTTGGCGCCGGCCGATCCTCCCGCGCCGAGGAGCAGCACGGTCGTCATCAGATGCTCACTCCCGATTCCCGAGCCTCGGGGCGCCCACCGCCTCCGAGCCCGGGTCTTCGCCGAATTGTCACGGCGGGCAGAGTGGATGAGTGGCTGCGGAACGGGATCGTGACCGCGATGCGGCGTGGCGGTGCCAGTCTCGCCCGGCCTTCCCTCGTCGGCCCGCCGTCTCAGTGGGTGCAGACGTAATGGATGGTCTGGCTCACGGTCCGCGCCTGGGGGGAGAGGACCTGGAAGGTGACGGTGGCCTCGATGGGCCCCGGACCGGTCAGCTGAATCGGCGTCGTGAAGCGGAACGACTTATCGGCGGAGATCGTCACGGATAACTTTGTGAACGTCGGGCTCCCCCCGGTGCTCCTGACCCATTGATAGCTGAGCGTCCCGGATCCGCTCAGCGATCCGGTTGCCGTGAAGGTGAAGGTGGTGCCGCACCCCCCGGTGCTGCCCGGCTGCACGGTGAGCCGGACGTCGTCACCCACCGCGAGCGGGTGCGCCCCCGACGTGGTCGCCGCCGGCGGCTGGAGCAGGACCACCGCCCCGGCGGCCAGCGCCGCCGCGACCACGACCAGTCCCGTCAGGAGCCAGATCCACCGGCGACGCCGGCGTCGCCGAGGAGGGTGGGCGCTGCCGCCCGCCGAGCCGGCACCGGGCTCCGCACTCTGCGAATCCTCGGGGGCGGCGAACGGGTCCGGCTCATACTGCGTGGCCGAGCCGGGCGGCGCCGCCACCCCGTCCGCCTCCGCAGCAGCGTGCAGGGATGAAGCCTCCGCGGTCGGGGCGGCGGCCGGCGTCGGGTCGACCACAGTGGCGGCTGCCAGTGGGTTGCCAGGGGGTGGATCCGCCGGGATCGAGGAGAGGGCGGGCGGTGGTGGTGGCTCGCCGGCCAGGCTCACGGTGACGGTGTGACCAAGGCGGCTGCGGGGGGGCCGCGGTCCGAGTGAGCGGGTGGCGCGGGCGGCGAGGTCGCTCTGGACTCTCCATCCCG
>PMYJ01000208.1:7440-13582 GCA_003170875.1 Candidatus Dormiibacterota bacterium
CACGCCGAGCTCGGTGATGCGGACCGCGCCCGCAGGGGTGATGACGATGACGTCGGGAGAGACGTCCCCGTGGGCGATGCCCGCGCGGTGCATCCCCTCGAGACCTGCCAGCACGGCATCGACGATGAGCATCACCGCCGGCAGAGGGAGGGAACTCTCGGTCGCGAGGAGGGCGGGGAGGCTCCGGCCGCGGACCAGCTCGGTGACGACGTAGAGATGCGGCCCGATCCGGACGAGGTCGTAGACGGCGGCCACGTTGTAGTCCGCCACCGTCGCGGCCTGCTTGCCGGCGAGTGCCAGCCGTTCCACGAAGTCCGGGCGGTCGAGCAGAGGGGCGGGGACCTCCTCCAGGGAGACCGGATGCCCGCTGGGGCGGTAGCGGCCGGCGCTCCGGGAGCCCATCAGCCCCTCGCCGATAACCGCGCCGACGACGTAGTCGCCGGTCACGTCCGGGTCGCTCCCGCCGCGTCCGCGCGGACCGGCGCTGTGGCTGAGGAGGGCGAGTCGGTCACGGCGGCCCAATGTAACAGCCGCCTGGTGAACCCCGTGCCGCCGGTGACGGCCCGAATCGGGCCGCCGCATATACTCCGGCGAGATGGACCTTCCGATCGAGGTCAGCCCGCAGGAGGCGCACGCCGCCCTCACTGGGGAGACGTACCTGCTTGACGTCCGGGAGCCGTGGGAGTCGCAGGAACGGCGGATCGCCGGCGCCGTGCTGATCCCCCTGGTCGAGCTTCCGGGGCGGATCGGCGAGCTCCCTGAGGACCGTGACCTCTACGTCTATTGCCGGGTGGGTGGGCGGAGCCGCCGCGCCGTCGACTACCTCCGGCAGGCCGGCCGTCCGAGGGCGGTCAACGTCGCGGGTGGGATCGACGCCTGGGAGGATGCCGGACTTCCGGTGATCCGCTAGTCACCGGGGTGCCGCGGGCTCCTGGTCTCAGTGGTGGATGTGGATGTCCAGGACGATCAGGACGATGATCCCCACCAGGACCGCGACGAGCGCGGTGACCACGGCGGCGAACGGCAGGTTCATCCCGTTCGACCGGCTACGCGAGAGCACAGGTCCCGTCGACTCGGGGAGAGGCGCGGCCGCGGCCCGGATCGCCGGCGGGGCCATGGGTGCGAGAGGCTGCATCGCCGAGGCGATGGTCCAGGGCCTGGTCGACACCGGCGCCGGCTGCCCGCGGGGAAGGAGCGGCAACCCCGGTCGCGCGGCGGCGGCGGCCGGCCCAGAGGCGGTGCTGGCCGGCCCGGAGGTGGCAGCGATGGCGGCCGGTAGCGGGGTCTGTGGGGTCGGCTCCGCGGCTCCCTCCCGCCCAGGCTCCACACGGTCCGCCGCCGGACCGGTCGTGGCCGCCGTCTCATAGGGGTCACTGGGTGGGCTCGGGGGTGCCTGATCGACCGTCGACCCCGCGCGATCCCCGCTCGCCGTGGGATCCGACGGCGGGGCGGCGCGGAACCGCTGGGGGCGGTCCGCCTGAGCGCCGGCGGTGACGCCTGGGACGGACGCGGCCCGGCGGGGCGGCCCATCTAGTCTCCATCCGGGCAGCTCCGCCAGGGTCGGGAAACGCGAGGGTTGTGAGGACGGAGTCCTGTGCCACGGCGGCGCGCTCTGATCCTGCGCCGCGAGCTCTGAGGCCGTGATGTCGCCGGTGGGCAGCTTGGTGTCGGCGATCTCGGCCGCGTCGCGGCCCTGTGCCCCGGTCTCCGGAGGGAGGGGCGGCGCGGGCGGGGCCGCCATCCCGACGAGATCGTCGCCTCCCTCCACCCGCGGCGGCTCCCCCGGCGACGGCCACATCTGCGGCAGGGGTGCCGGGTGATGGTGGGAAGCGAGCGGCCCGGCCGGCCTGGGGACGCCTTTCTCGGGGGTCCCCACAACCATCGACGGCCACTCCATCGCCGGCGGAGGGCCAGGGGGCTCGCTCCACCCGCTTGCGGGCGCCGGCGCGCTGCCCGCCTCCCCCGGCGCCGGGGGCCACCCCTGCCCGGCTGCCGGGGGTTCATACGCGGGCGGGGAGACCCATTGCTCGGAGGCATCGGAGGGCTCGTGCGGGGAGGTCAGCGGGTCGGGCGCCGCGCCCGGCTCAGGCCATGAGTCCCAGCCTCCGGCTGCCGTCGACAGATTGGACATGAAGGGCCACAGGCCGGGCGTCGCCGCCGGCTCCGGCGGGGGGACCCACTCTGCGGGCGCCGCTGCCGGCTCCGGCGGGGAGACCCAGTCTGCGGGAGCCGCCGGCGGCTCAGGTGGGGCGCCCCAGTCTCCGAGCGCCGGTGCGGGCTGGTGCGGGGGAGCCCATCCTTCGGGTGCCGCCGCCGGCTCAGGCGGCGAGGGCCACGGAGCGGGCGAGCCCGCCTCGGGCGGCGAGGTCCAGTCCTGGGGGGGCATCGCCGGCTCGGGCCACCGCTCGGGGGGCGCCTCCGGCTCCAGTGCAGCCGCCCAGGGCCCTGGCGGCGGAGCCAGTTCTGGAGCAGAGAACCCGTGTCCGGACGGCGTCGCCGGCTCGGGGGCCGCGGTCAGAGGCGAGAGGACGGGGGGGAGCGGTGGGAGGTAGCTCGGCGAGAACGAGATGAGCTCCTCGACCTCCGGGGCGCCGTGCTCGTCGGGCGGAGCCTCTGCCACCGGCGAGGTGTAGGGCGCCGGTTCCAGCTCGCCAAGTACGGCTGGCAGCGTGACCTCAGTATCCGGCGCCGGCGGCGCCGGGGGCTCCTCCGCTGCTCCGCCCGCGCTGGGCGCCTGCGCAGCATCGGCGTCGGTGCCGTGTGCGACCGGCTCGACGACCTCAGCCGCCGGCTCGGCCGCACCCGGAGGGGCAGCGGCGGGGACCGGATGCGGGCGCGGCTCCCCGGCCAGCTCGCCGAGGTCGGCGAGGAGGGAGCTGACCTCAGAGCGGAAGAGGTCCCGGCCTCGCAAGCTCGATGCCGAGCGCTTGTTCGCCATGACCGCTCAACTTACCCCCAAAGGGGTCTGATCTGAAGGCCTGTTTTCGACGTGTGACGAGATAGCAGCGGTGGAGATCCGACGTCCGGCCAGGCGCTAGGCGTCGCGGACGTCTCGGGAGGGAGGGCGCCGGGAGGGGCGCCCCCCTCCGTTGGGGAGCAGCTCAGGGTCGGGGCGGCGTCAGCCGGCGAGGCCGATGAGCTGGGCCGTGTCGTTTGGGACGGACCCGATGACGGAGGTCGAGCCGTCGGGCATCACCCGCACCAGCTCCTGGACGCTGGGGCCGGGGCCCGTCCACACCACCGCCACGAAGCCGCCGCCGGGGAGGGCGAACACCGGGTCGGGGGCCATGCCCGCCGGTGCCCATCCGCCCTTGGGAGGGGTGGCGGTGGTCGCCGCACCGCCTGCGAGGATGACCTCCTGCCAGCTGCTTCCCGAGCCGACGCTGGTCAGGACGCTCCCGTCGTCACTGATGTCAATGGTGAACGCCTCCTCTCCCGCGGGAGCGGTGTAGATGGTCTTGAGCGGCCCGCCCACAGGCCCGGCCACGACCTTCGCCCCCTCGGCGCTCGCGGGGGTGACCACCTCCTGGGTGCCGTCCGGGCTGCCCAGGACCGCGACCCAGCCGTCCTCCGAAGAGAGCCTGGTCAGGGCCCCCGTGACCGGATCCATCACGTACCCGCAGAGCCCTCCACCATTGGTGGAATCGGCACAGGGTGCGCTCACGTGGATGCCGTCGGCCAGCCATGCGTTGATCGCGAAGCCGGCGGGCAGCGCCGGAGTGAGCCACTCGACGGCCCCGGTGGAGAGGTCGATGACGTCGAGACCGGGTGCCCCGGTGTCGGTCGGGAGGGCGACCTCACCCCCTCGGGGGGAGAGCACGCCACTCATCCCCGATGTGAAGAACGGCACGTCGCCCGGGACCGAGGTCAGCGACGGGGCCACGGCGACCGACGTCGCCAGCGCAACGTGCCTCCAGGTGTCGGTCGCCAGGTCCAGGACGTAGAAGCCGGAGACCACCTCGTTTGGCGTGGCCGAGCTCACCCCCGATCCGGTCGGCAGGGTGAGGACCTGGCTACCCACCAGCACTGGTCCGTATAGGAGCCCTCCCGACCCGTGCTGAAGGTCGGGTCCGTTCTCCGTGGACAGCCCCTGGAGGCCACCCCCCTCGAGTGGCATGGTCGCGAAGTTGCACGTAACGGGGGAGGTCCCGGGTCCGGAACCGAGCGTGCTGTATAGGCTGCTGGCGCAGTTGGCGACCGAGTCCGCATAGGTCTCGAACAGCAGCCGCACCGGTCCGGCAGCCCCTCCTGGGGCCACTGGACCCGGACGAAGGGCAAAGTACCCGCCGGTGATCGCACCCGCGGCGATCACCGCCGCCAGCGCAGCGGCCACCGCCGCCGGCCAGCGGCGCTGCCGGCGCTCGACCGTCGCGGGTCGGGGGTAGGTCGCGTAGCCCTGCAGGTAGTCGGTGAGCCGGGAGGCCAGCTCGTCGTCGTGCTCAGTCATCAATCAGCTCCTTGCGCAAATGGGCCAGGGCCCGGGAGAGGTGGCTCGCCGCCGCCCCGGCGCTGCAACCCATCAGCTCCGCGCTCTCGGCCACGGTGTAGCCGTGCCCGTAATGCAGAGTCACCACCGCCCGCTGCCGGCGGGACAGCCGTCCATGGGCGCGGTGAAGGTCGAGATACTTCCCGTCGGACTCGAGGTGCCGGTCGACGCCAGCGAGCTGCGCTCGCGAGGCCTCGCCCACCGTCCACCGGCGCAGCCGGCCCCGCCGGCGCATCGCCTTGCGGACGCAGATGGTCGTCAGCCAGGCCCGGGTCAGCTCCGGCTGGTTGCGCGTGGCCCAGCCCCGCCAGGCGGCGGCGGCCGTCTCCTGGACGGCATCCTCGGCCTCGCCGGGGTCGCGGAGGATGGAGAAGGCGATGGCGAAGAGCCGGCGGCCCTCCGCCTCGAGCACCCGCTCGAGCTCCGCCTCGTCGGCGGGGCGCGGCCTGTCCACAGCTGCGGATTCTGCGGCCGTCAGCGCGAGACCCGTCATACCCGTGTAGTGGCCGCCTCAGGCCCGGCTGATTACGCGCCGGGTGAGGACGGCAGCCCCAGGGAGGTCACCCGGCCGATTCGGGCACCTCGACCACGTGGATGTCGCGCAGGTTGCGCAGCCGCTGGGCGACGTCGAGGCCGTAGCCGACGACGAAGCGGTCGGGAATGTCGAAGCCCCGGAAGTTGATCTCGACGTCCCGGATGCGGCGGCTCCGCTTGTCCAGCAGGGAGACGAGCCGGAGCGAACGGGGGTGATGGGTGGCGAGGTGCTTGCGCAGGAACGCGGTCGTCATCCCGGTGTCGATGATGTCCTCGACCATGAGGACGTCGCGGTCCTGGAGGGTCATGCTCACGTCCTTGACCAGCTCCACCGACCCCGAGCTGGTGGTGGCGTCGCCGTAGGAGCGGCAGGCGACGAACTCGAGCTCGACGGGGACGGTCAGCGCCCGGGCCAGGTCGGCGGTGAAGAGGATCGACCCCTTGAGCACGCAGATCAGGACGAGCGGCTGCTCCAGGGAGGGATAGGCGGCGTCGATCTCGGCGGCCAGCTCCTCCACTCGCCGCTGGATGGCGTCGCACTCGATGAGCACACCGCCGACGGTGAGGTCGCCGACCTGGGTCACGCGCAGAGTGTAGCGGCGCGGTGGAGGGGTCCCGAGGCGCGGGCGTGCGCAACCGCCCGGGCGGCCGGTGCCTACTCGGCGGCGATCCCGGCCCAGCGTTCGTAGAGCTCGGCGAGCGCCCCGGTGAGGCGGTCGTGCTCGCGTCCGACCTCGGCTCCGACCGCCGGGTCGGAGAAGGTGGCGGGGTCGAGCAGGCGCCGCCGGGTCTCGGCCAGCGCCGCCTCCGTGTCCGCGATCTCACCTTCGAGGAGGCGGCCGGCGGCGGAGAGAGAGCGGGCCGCGGCGCGCACCTTGCGTCCGACAGCGGGTGCGCGGGACGGGGCCGGCGTCTTCCCGGAGCGGTCGTGCCCGGAGCGGTCATGCCCGCCGCCGTGTCCAGAGCCGCCGTGCCCGGAGCCGTCGTGCCCGGAGCGGGCGTGTCCGCCGCCGTCCCGGCCAGCCCTCTCCCCGCGACCGCCGGTGTGAGCGCGTCCTGCCCCACCGCCGGTCGCCGTCCCGGTCGCCCCGGCCTGACCCCGACGACCGCCCGTTGCCGGCG
>PMYJ01000043.1 GCA_003170875.1 Candidatus Dormiibacterota bacterium
CCCCGTTCACGACCGGGGTGCAGATCATGGCGATCTCGCTCTGGTCGGGATTGAGGGCGGGCTGGGCGCAGTCGTCCTGCGGCAGGGTCAGCGCCGAGCCGTGGGAGCCCGTGACGTTGTACAGGGGCTTGGGGTCGAGGCGGATCTGGCTGACCTCGATACCCTGGCCAGCCCCCTGCTCGTAGCCGACGTAAAGCAGGCCGCCGCCGACCAGCGGCACGGGGCTGACGTCCCCGCCGGTGTAGTAGTTGGCCCAGCTCTGCTGGGTGATGCCGTCGGCCTGCTGGACGTTGGTGCGCGTGATGTTGGTCCCGAGCGTCGTCTCCCAGATCGAGAGGTCCACCTGGAGGCAGCACTGCGAGGGATCGTCGACGTTCCCCTTGGGCCAGTCGTAGCTGAAATAGAGGGTGTTACCGGGCCCCACCGCCGGGTAGTAGAGCCAGTCGTCAGCACCGAGCGCGGTGGCGGTGACCTTCCCCGAGTCGTGGCTGAGCTGGTACTCGACCTTCCCGTTGAGGCCGAGCTCGTAGAGGTCGGAGTAGTAGTTGGCGGTGACCTTGACGGCGAGCAGACCCACCCCACCGGGGATGAGCACCGGCTGCGTCCAGCCCTGGCCCTCCTTCTGGAGCTGAGTGATGTGGGTCCCCGCCAGGGCGAAGAGACCGCCGTCGTCGGCGAAATAGATCGTTCCCGAGAGCGAGAGCCTGACGTCGGTGTGGGTGGGGTTCTGGGGCGGACTGTAGACGGTGGCGTCGCCGCTCGCCAGATAACGGTTGACCCCGACACCGAATGCCGCCATCAGGACGAGGAGCACGATCCAGGTCAGCAGCCTGCGGGAGCGGCTCATGTGGCCGGGAAGTACTGGTGGACCACCGGGAGGATGAGGCTCATGTCCGGTTCCAGTACGGACTGGCCAGCCTCGGTCCCGTTGCTGTACTGGGTCAGGTAGACGTGCTGGATGCTCCCCGAGCCGATGTCCTTGCTGATCCCGAGCAGCAGGGGAAACTGGGTGAGCGGGATATCGGTGAGCACCTCGCCGCTCAGCGCGGAGGCGAGGTTGTTGACGTCGCCCAGACTCAGCTGGGAGAGCTTCTGGCGCAGGGCGACCAGCACCTGCTGCTGGCGCACGTTGCGACCGATGTCGGAGGAGATGTCGTCGTGCCGGGAGCGGACGTATTCCAGCGCCTCCACGCCGTCCATGTGCTGCGCCCCGGGGAGCACCGCCACCCGGTCGGCGGCGTTCGGGTTGGTGCTGCCGGCGACGTCGTAGGGGTAGTTGTCGTCCATCACCGGGTGGCTGGCCACGATGTCGATGCCGCCCACCTCATCAATGAGATTGATCAGCCCCTGCAGCCCGATCCAGACGTAGTGGTCGACCTGGACCTGGAAGTCCTGCTCGACGGTGGCGATCTCGGCGTCGATCCCAGCGGTGCCGCCACCGGCGTTGCCGAACGCCTGGGAGACCTTGCCGCCGGTCAGCTGTTTCCCACTCGCCGAGTAGAGGGTGACCCAGAGGTCGCGGGGGATGGAGAGCATGGTGACGCTGCCCGCGGTGGGATCGACCCGGACCAGGATCATCGACTGGGTGCAGCAGAAACCGGAGGTGCTCCCGGCGGTCGTGAACTTGCCGTCGTTGTCGGAGCCCAGGAGCAGGACGGTGAAGGGCGCGCTGGACCCAGTCGCGGCTGCGGGCGCGGCGGTCGGGCTCCCCGGGAGGACGGTGGGCGCGGTCACCTGGATGGAGTGCCCGGTGGCGCCGAGCGCGGTGGTGATCGTCGGCCAGAAGAAGCTCAGCGCGCCCGCCACCCCCGACAGCACGAAGCCGAGCAGGACCAGCAGGATGCTGCGCACCCGCGGGATGCGAGGGTGCCGGCGCGAGGCGCGGCGCCGCCGCGCGGCCTCGGGGGAGCGACCCAGGCTCATGGTCGGTAGGACCTCCGTCTCGGGGCACCGGCAAGACCGGAACTGTCCCCGAATGCAGCGACACGGGCCACCTGAACGGGCCCCTCGACTGAGACCGTCCCCGCTCCCCGCCGGGCGGACCTCAACCCGGGCGATGATACCGGGAAGGCGGTGGAGACCGCCGGTGGCAACTCGGTGAGCCGGGAGGGGGGCCGGGGGGGCCGTTCCGTGTACGGTCGAGCCGAGATGCGACGGGAGCGGATCGAGACAGATCAGGCATTCTTCGCCGAGCGGATGCAAAAGCGGGTCTTGGGGGGGAGGCGCAGCCTGTCCAGGGCCCGGGCCCTGGCGCCGCATCTGGGTGTCGACCTCGACGCGTGGCGGGCTCACCCCGAGGCTGTCATCAGCGTGGTCGGCTCGAAGGGGAAGGGTACCGCTGCCACCTTCGCGTCGGCGGCTCTCGCCGCCACCGGGCTGCGGGTGGGGACCCTGACCAGCCCGGGGCTGCGCAGCAACCGGGAGCGGATCCGGGTGGACGGGCAGGCCATCCCGCGCCGCGACTACGAGGCCCTGGTCGGCGAGGTGGCCGCGACCCTCACCCGGGTGTCGGACCTCCTCCCCGACGACGGCTACCTCTCCCCGAGCGGCCTCTTCACCCTCAGCGCCCTCCGCCACTTCGCCGGCCGTGGCTGCGACGCCGTGGTGCTCGAGGCGGGGATGGGCGGGGCGTCCGACGAGGTCTCCCTGGTCGCGCCCGGTGTGGTGGTGGTGACCCCCATCCTCTCCGAGCACGTCGGGGTGCTGGGGGACACCGTGGCGGAGATCGCCGCCGAGAAGGCGGGGGTCGTCACCGCGGCGACCCGCGACGTCGTGGCGGCCATACAGGAGGAGCCGGGAGTCGAGACGGCGGTGCTGCTCGCCGCGCGGCGCCACGGCTGCCGGTACCACCGGGTGGGGGGCGACGCCGAGCGGCCCGGGCGGGACCCCGCTCCCGGGCTCGGCGCCCTCAATGCGCGCCTCGGGGTGGTCGCCGCCCTGCGCCTGCTCGACCTGGCGGGCCTGCCGGCGCCGCCCCCCGAGGCGCTGGACGCATCCCTGCAGAGCGTCAGCCTTCCCGGCCGGCTGAGCCATCACCGGCGCGGCAATCAGGATTGGGTCATCGACTGTGCCACCAACCCGGCCGCGATCACCGCCGCGATCTCGTACACCACGGCGACGGTCGGCCCGCCCACCGCGGTGCTCACCTTCCTCCCTCACCACCGGGACGCCGCCCCTCTCCTCGAAGCCCTACGCGACTGGCCGGTGGTGAGGATCCCGGGCGGGCGTTCCACCGGAGGCCCGGGCGGTGGCGCGGTGATGCGCCTGGAGGAGGTCGACCTCGACGCCCTCGGCCCGCGGGTGCTCGCCGTGGGGCCCGTCTACTTCGTGGGTGAGCTGCTGGCCATCCTCGACGTCGACTGCGAAAGGAGCTTCACGACTTCCCATCGCTGAGGTGGGAGGTGTCGTTCCAGAGCCATATGACGGGGTCCTCCCGCTCGTACCCGAGCACCGAGACCGCCGCCGCAGAGAGTGCCAGGGCCTCCCCGGCGAGAGCGGGTAGGTCGCACCACCGCGACGCCAGGATGCGCAGGAAGTGCCCGTGGGCAAAGAGGGCGACGTCCCCCGCCACCCCGCGGACCTGCTCGATCACGGAGTCGGCCCGACGGCCGACGTCGGCGAGCGTCTCCCCGCCGGACACCCCGTCATTCCATATCACCCAGCCCGGCCGGTCGGCGCGGATCTCGTCGGCGGTTCGCCCCTCGTAGGCTCCGTAAGCCCACTCCTGGATGTCGGGGTCAGGCCGAGCCGCAGCCATCATGCCCGCCAGCTCGCAGGTGCGCTGGGCCCGCTGGAGGGGGCTGTAGAGGACCTCGGCGAACTTCCACTGCGCCAGGCGCGGCCCGAGTAAGCGGGCCTGGGCCTCGCCCTCCGGATCGAGGGGGATGTCGGTCCGGCCGGTGTGGCGGCCGGTCCGGCTCCATGCCGTCTCGCCGTGCCGCACCAGCACGATCCTCTGCGCGAGACCCCCCGGCCCCGGGGCGTCGGTGGGTCTGGGCTGGGCTCCGATCACCGGCTGGTGATGTGCTTCCGGCCGGTCCCCGCACGCCGGTGCTTCCTCGGGGAGACGAGGAGGACGGCACAGAGCAGGATCACCGCCCCCACGAAGGCCACCACGACGTCCTGGATGAGCCCGAGAAGACCACCGCCGGCGATCAGGGTGGGGTCGACCTGATGGACGATCAGCCCCCCGATCACCGCCCCGGCAAGCCCGACGATGATGTCCATCAGGCAGCCGAGCCCGCTGCCCCGGACCAGGCGCCCCGCCAGGGCCCCCGAGATCAGCCCGATCAGGAGCCAGGTGAGGAGGTGATGGCCGGCGAGCACCCCCGCCCAGACGGCGAGGACCACGACGACCAGCGCGGCGACGGCGACCAGTCCCGGCATCTCCGCAACCGTACGATGTCGGAGGTGAGCCACGCCGCGCCTGTCGCCCTGACGCCATCGCCCTGGCGGCGGGCCGGGAGACCCCTCGACGTCCGGGCGACCTCGCCCCATCGTGTCCCGCGTACGATGCCGGGCTGATGCACTTCCTCCTTGCGACCGCTGCGGCTGGGGCGACCCCGGCGTCGTCGCCGGCCTCCCTGCCTGCGTGCCTGAACAACCCGCTGTTGTGGGTCTGCCAGGCGGTCCAGGAGCGGGTCGGCGTGGGCAACGCTCTGGCGCCGTTGGTACAGGACGTGCTCGACGGGATCGCCGTCTTCCTGCTCGTCGTGATCGCCGGGCAAGTGCTGCGCCGGGTGGTGGTCACCGCGGTCCAGCGCAGGGCCGACCCGCAGGTCCACGCCCTCACCCGCAACGTCCTGACCATCTTGACCTGGGCCTTCGCAGCGGCCGGCGGCCTGGTGGCGGGGGGCGTGGACGTGCTCTGGGTGCTGACCTTCGGCGGCGTCTTCAGCCTGGCCATCGGGCTCGCCTTCCAGGACCTGCTCCGCAACATCCTGGCCGGGATCTTCATCCTCCTGGAGAAGCCCTTCCGGATCGGCGACCACGTGGCCATCGGGGACTGCGAGGGAACGGTGCAGACCATCGCGCTACGGACCACGGCGCTCCGGACCGGGGATGGCCGCCTCGCCGTGATGCCCAATCTGACCGTCTTCACCAGTGTCATCCTCAACTCGACGGCGTTCGACCAGCGGCGGTACAGCGTGACCCTCCCGGTCGAACCCGGGACCGATCTGCCGCGACTGATGAAGGCGGCAGACGGCGCGCTGGCGGCGGTCCCCGGCATCGCGAGCGATCCGCCGCCGAGTGTCCAGCCACGGGTGGAGCCGGATGGGCGGCGGGTGGTCGTGGTCAGCTTCTGGGTCGACTACCGCGCACACGATCCCGACACGATGAGCGGCGAGCTGCTCTCGCGGATCTGGGGCGGATCCGCCGGGAGCGCCGGCGGCGCTGCGAAAGGGGGGGCCTGAGCCCGCCGCGACGATGACGGCCGGCCGGCGTCCGCGATGGCGAGACGCTTGGTGGCGGGCGGAGGAGAGACCCGGGGTGGCGCGCCCTGTGGGTCGCGCCACCCCCCACTCCAGGCCTGGCTAACCGCCGGCACCCCCCCCAAGAGGCGTCGCTCCGGGCGCTCATCCCCTCTGGGGCTGATGCGACCGGGCACACCCCATGGTAGCTGTGACGTGTACGTGGCGAATAGCGCGTTTAAACACCGTGAAAGCCCATGCAGCCTACCCGCCACGTTGTTGCGGAGGCTGCAGATGCGCGATCCGGCCGTTACCGGGTCGCGACAAGCCGAGGTCAGTCCGCCTCGGGCGTCTCCGGCTCGACAGCAGCCGGCTCGGCCTCAGCGGCCTCGGCAGCGGTCTCCTCGGTGGTGGCCGCTCGCACCGGTGCCACCTTGACGACCACGTCGTCGGGGTCGACGTGGCCTGCCAGGGTCACGCCCTCGGGCAGCACGATGTCACGGACGCGAACGGCGGCGTCCACCTCGGTCAGACCGCTGACGTCCACGGCCAGGTGATCGGGCAGGTTGCCGGGCAGCGCCTCGACGCGCAGGGTCCCGAGGACCTGCTGCAGGGTTCCCAGCTTGAGCTCGGTCACCGCCGGGGCCTCGCCCACCGTGCGGATCGGAACGTCGACAGCCAGCCGCTGACGCAGGTTGACCGCAAAGAAGTCGGCGTGCAGCGGCTTAGCCGTGCGCGGGTCGATCTGGAAGTCGTGGAAGAGCACCTTGCGGGGTCGTGCACCATCGACGCTGAGGTCGATGAGATGGGTGCGTCCGGCACGGTGCCACACCCGTACGATCTCGGCCGTGTCGGCGCAGATCGCCTGAGACGGCAGGTCGTGGCCGTACAGCACGGCCGGTACCTGGCCGTGACGGCGCACGGCCTGGACATGGCGTCCACGCTCGGAACGGGTCACCGCGGTGAGAGACAGATCGGCCACGAGGCCAGGACTCTAACCGGTCAGGCCGGTCCCGCGTCCCCCGCGAACGAAACGGGGGTGCCCGGAGCCTCCTCCAGTGCTGCCACCCGGGCCGCCACCGACGCTGCCAGGGTGACAGCCCGATGGGCGTGGGGAACCGCGGCCCGCCACGCGGCGTCGAGACCGGCGACGCCGAGACGGGCGCCGGCGAGCGCCCCGGCCAGGCTGACAGCCGCCCGCCGACCCGTCCCCGCAGCACCCTGAATGGCGGCCTCGATCTGATCGGCCCCGAACACGGCGGCGATCGCGAGATGGAGGGCGGCACCCGGGTCGTCGTCCCCTTCCGCAGGGGCAACGTCGCCGCCGATGCGGAGCCGCTCCAGGAGGGCGAAGGGGGCGTCCTCGAGGAGGGACTGGTACACCCGCATCACGGAGGTGGCGATGTCGAAGCGGGTCAGGTCGGCGGTGAGCAGGGCGGCAGCCATGGCGGCGACCGCCGTCCCCTCATCGGCCCCGGCGAGAGCGGCCACGCGGTAGGCGTCCCTGCGCACCCGAGGGCGGTCGAGGGGTGCCAGCAGGCCAAACGGGACGGCCCGCAGGAGCAGGCCGGCGGGCCCCGCCTGGGAGGAGCCGGCGAGGCCACGGCGCCGGAGGTCATCGGCGTCGAAACCGCCGACAGTGGCGATCGAATCGGCCACCTCGAGAAGGTCGCCTGCCGCGGCCGGCGCCTGAGCAGCCCGCTCACCCGCCAGCGCACCGAGGAAGGCGGCCTCGATCCGGGCGCTGTAGGCGCTCCCCTGGTGGTCGGGGAGCTCGGGGGGCGCGGCCGGGTCCCGCGCCGCCTCGTCGCCGCTCATGCCCGAACGGTATCCTGTCGAGCCATGGCAACGCTGGACCAGTTCCGCTCCGTCGCGTCGCCGCTGGTCAAGGCCGTGGTCAAGAGCGCCGGCCTCTCGGGTGGCGATCGCCACCCGCTGACCCCCGCCGCGGTGCGCGTGGAGAGGACGAGCGCCAGGCACGGCGGTGAATCGGCCGACCAGACGGCGATCACGATCTGGCTGGGCGAGGGGCCCTCGCTCCCGGTGCCCGGCACCTCCCGCTCCCCCTGGAGAACGGCCGCGGGTGTGGGCCTCACCCTGATCGGAGCGGCCGCGGTCGCCGCCGCCTCGACCCTCGCAGCACAGCGAGAGCAGGACCGGCGCCGGCTGGCGGCACGGCCGGTGGCGGCGCTCCCGGCCGCCTCTCAATCCGACCGCCCCGCCGACGGCTGACCCGTCCTCTCCGGTCAGCGGCGCAGCCAGCCCAGCAGCTCGAAACCGGCCTTGCGGGGCGCCGCTTCAAGCTCGCTGAGGGAGGCGCCGTCGGTGACCAGGATGCCGCGGGAGACCGGGTTCATCGCCTCGCGCCAGGCGCGCACCACGCGCATCCGAAAGCGATCCGCGCTGGGAAGCCCGGCGGGGATGGCGAGCACCTCGGAGCGGTCGGGCGCCGCCAGCAGCACGTCCCCCCCGGACCGCTCCACGAACGCGGCGAGGACCTCGGCGACCAAAAGGACGCTCCCCTGGAAGAGGATGTCGCTGCCGAGCCTCCATCCATCGGCGGGGATCCGCTCCGCGGCGCGAATCCGCTCCGGGAGAGAGGAGAAACGGGTCCGCGTGTTGGCATCGGCGTGGGCACGCGCCGAGACATCGTCCAGCCCGGCGGCGGCCAGGTCGGTGGACGGGACCCCGCGCATCAGCGAGCCCGGCAGGGTCTCGGCGATGAAGGCGACCATCTCGGCGCCGAGAGGCCGGGTGGTCAGCTCAGCCGCCCGGCTCAGGCCGTCGAGGTAGCCGACTCCGCGGACGCACCAGAGGAGCCGGCTCGGGCTGACCTCGGCAGGCGCCCTCGGGCTGAGCTGGCGCTCCACCCGCCGGACGTAGTCGGCGATGAGGCCCCCGGCACGATCCGGCGCGCGCTCGCAGGCATGGTGGAGCGGTCCGAGAGGGAGGGGGACGTCAACGCCGGCCCCTTTGAGGCGCAGAGCGAAGGCCGCATCGTCGATCACGACCTCGACGCCGCGGTAGCGCGACTGCAGCTGCAGCCGGATGCGCTCGGCGAACGCCTGGCGATCGGCCGGATCGGACATGGGAACAGTCTGCCGCAGTCCGCCCGCTACTCGGTGGTGACGGCGCGGAGGACGTCCACCCGGGACGCGCGGATCGCCGGGAAGATGGAGGCGAGGATGCCGAAGAGCCCCGCCGCGATCGCGTAAAGGATGAGGTTGTTGCCCGGGACGGCTGTCTGACTGATCCCTTGGCTGTGGAGCGCGCTGACCAATGCGATGCCCAGCCCGGAGCCAACCGCCAGGCCGAGAACGGCGCCGAGCAGGGCGATGATGACGGACTCCCAGGCCACCATCTCCCGGGTCTGGCCGCGGGTCATGCCGACGGCGCGCAGCAGTCCCAGCTCCCTGGTCCGCTCGAGGACACTCAGGGCGAGGGTGTTGACGATGCCGACGACGGCGATGATGATGGCCAGCCCGAGCAGGACGTAGATCAGGTTGAGGAAGGTGTTGAGCCCGGTGCTGATCAGGTTCTTGTATTGCTCCTTGGTCAGGCCGCTCAGTTCTGGATACGCCCTCAGGTCGTTGAGCAGGGAGGCGTCGGCGGTGGAGAGCGACACGCCAGGCGCGGCGTTGACGGCGACGTCCGAGTCCCGCACGGTGGTGAGGTGGGGGTTGAGCGTGGTCAGCGAGACCAGGTAGCCGCTGATGAGAGCGTCGGGCGTGTAGATGCCCCCGACCGTCATCTTGACCGCGTCCCCGTCGGGGAAGGTCACGGTGACCACGCTGCCGACGTGGACGTTCTCGGTCGCCGCCTCCGTCGAGTCCACCATCGTCGTGTCGGTGGCGTCGATGCTGGTCTCGGTGCCCGAGGTCATGCTGAAACTGAAGATGCTGGCGACGTTGCTGGTATCGAGGCCGGTGACGCCGGTCGAGATG
The DNA here is from genome assembly GCA_003170875.1 of Candidatus Dormiibacterota bacterium. GTDB lineage: Bacteria > Chloroflexota > Dormibacteria > Aeolococcales > Aeolococcaceae > Changshengia. Next base: position 9,356 of record PMYJ01000043.1, read on the forward strand.
TCGCCGACCAGCGCGTCGCTGCCCCGGATCTCGGAGACGTCGGCGAGCTTGGGGTCGCTCCGCAGCGTGGAGGCGACCTGCGGGCTGAAGCCGCCGCTCCCCTCGTCGAGCACCACCAGCTGGGCTCTGACCGTGCCGTCGATGGCCTGGTTGATGCTCGCCTCCAAGGAGGCGGTGATGACCGCCACCGCGGTGACCAGGGCGAGACCGATCATCAGCGCCGCCGAGGTGAGGGCGGTGCGGCGCGGGTTGCGCCGGGCGTTCTCCCCGGCGAGCCGGCCGGGGGCGCCACGGAGCCGGGCCGGCCACCCCAACACCGTTGCCACCGGCCGGACCAGGATGGGCGCGAGCAGGGCCGTGCCCAGGAAGATGGCCAGCACCGACAGGCCCAGCACCTCGAGGTTGGGGCCGGAGGTCGCGCTGGCGCCGAAGAGGGTCTGGAGCAGCCCGGCGGTGCCTCCGAGGAAGAGCAGCAGGCCGAAGCCGATCCGCGCCCGCGGCAGCCCCTGAATCTCGGGCTGGGCCTCGCGCAGCGCGGCCACGGGGGCGATCCGCGTCGCCCGCCGGGCCGGGAGCGCCGCGGCGATCACGGTGATGATGGTGCCCACCAGGACGGAGACGATGAGCGCATTGGCCTGCACGCTCAACTTGGCGGTCGAGCTGAAGATGTGGATCAGCCCGTCGGCGACCAGGATGCCTAAGAGGAAGCCGGCCAGCGAGGCGAGCACGCCGGTCAGCGCCGCCTCGGTGATGACCTCGGTGAAGACCTGGGCACGGGTCGCTCCCAGAGCGCGTAGCAACGCGAGCTCCTGGGTCCGCTGGGCCACCAGGATGCTGAAGGTGTTGGCGATCAGGAAGCTGCCGACNNACCGCGTTCTGCTCCACCTGGGAGGACGCCTGCGCCCCGGTCTGGACCTGGACGGAGCTCCCGCTGAGGGCGGAGGCGACCCGGTCGCGGAGCTGGAGGTCGGTGACCCCCGACTGGGCGCTCACATCGATGGCGTCGAAGGTGCTGTTGGCCTCGAGCACGTTCTCGGCGGTGGGCAGGGTGAAGAGGGCAAAGCCCTCGCCGGCAATGCTGGTCTGGCCGCCCCAGGTGGCGATGCCGCTGATAACGAAGGTCTGGGCGGCGGAGGCCTCGAAGCTCACCTGGAGCTGCTGGCCGACCGCGAGGTGGGCGTTGGTGGCGGCGGCGGAGTTGATGACGACGTCATTGGCGGTCTGCGGGGCGGTCCCGGCCACGAGCTGGAATTGGGTGAGCTGAGGGTCTGTTACCCAGTTGAGCCCCCGCGCCCCCTCGTGGCTCGGGTTGGCGACCTCCTGACCGTTGAGCAGGAAGGCAAGTCCGGTGCGATCGAGGACACCGACTGCGTCGGCCACCCCTGACACCTTCCGAACCTTGGCGAGCACGGACTCGGGAAGCGGCAGGGTCTGGCCCGACAGCCGGCCGGTGGCGGTGGCCGGCGCCGGCCCCTTCACCTGCACCGCCACGCCCTTGTCAACGTTGCTGAGGACGCCCTCGAAGGTGCTCCGGATGGTGTCGGTGAGGACCAGCGTGCCGGAGACGAAGGTGACGCCAAGGATGATGGCGACCGCGGTCAGGACGAGCCGGAGCTTGTGGCTCAGGAGACTGCGCAGGCTGACCTTGAACATCAGATCACCCGGGCTCCGCTCGGAAGCTCACTCGCCCAGGTGGCGCACGACCGCCAGGATCCCGTCGGTGGTGGGAGACCGCATGTCCTGCACGACCCGGCCGTCCGCCAGGAATACCACCCGGTCGGCATGGGAAGCGGCCAGGGAGTCGTGCGTGACCATGACGATGGTCTGGCCGAGGTCGTCAACCGCCTTGCGCAGGAAGGCGAGCAGCTCGCCACCGTTGCGCGAGTCGAGGTTGCCGGTGGGCTCGTCAGCGAAGATGATCTCGGGGCGGCTCACCAGCGCGCGGGCGACGGCCACCCGCTGCTGCTGGCCACCGGACAGCTCGCCCGGACGGTGGCGGAGGCGGTCCGCCAGGCCCGTGAGCTGCACCACGCCGTCCACCATGGCCGGCTCGGGCTTGCGGCCGGCGATGGTCAGCGGGAGGACGATGTTGTCGAGGGCGTTGAGGGTGGGCACCAGGTTGAGCGACTGGAAGATGAACCCCACCTTCTCCCGGCGGAGCAGGGTGAGCTGGCGGTCGTTCAGCTGGCCCAGCTCGTACCCGCCGATGAAGGTGTGCCCGGAGGTGAGCCGGTCGAGCCCGGCGAGGCAGTGGAGGAGCGTCGACTTCCCGGACCCCGAGGCACCCATGATCGCGGTGAACTGGTGGGCGGCGAAGTCGGCGGTGATCCCGTCGAGTGCCCGGACCGCGGTGTCGCCGCGGCCGTACACCTTGACGGCGTCCACGGTGCGGGCCGCGATCGATACCGCAGCCGCGATGGGGGGCGGCGGCGGCATGGGCGGAGGGTCGGGCGGTACGGGGAGGTCAGGCGGCGCGGGAGGGCTGGGCGGGGCCGGGCTCAGGCTCATGGCCTGTCAAGGTACCTTACCACGGCTCCTGGCGTCAAGTCGGGAGCCCCTGCTCATGCGGCCGCCCTGGGCCGCGATCTGACGTAGTCCACGAGCACGTAGTCGCCCAGGCTGTCGGGGCTGACGAAGAACGCACGGCCGCGGTTGAGCCGGGTCATCTGGTCGACGAACCGAACCAGCTGGCGGTTCGACTCCAGCATGAAGGTGTTGATGACGATCCGCTCCTGCGTGCAGCGGCGCACCTCGATCAGTGTCTTGACGAAGGTCTCGGGGAGTGGCGGATAGGAGAAGACGGGGCGCCCGTTCTCCATGTGCGCGGTGGGCTCGCCGTCGCTCACGATGATCACCTGCTTGTTCTCGGCGTGGCTCCGACCCAGGATGCGGCGCGCCAGCATCAGGGCGTGCTGGAAGTTGGTCCCGTAGACGTACTCGTTGACCGTGAGCTGAGGGAGGGCGCGAGAGGGGATCTCGCGGGCCAGGTCGCTGAAGCCCACGACCGTCAGCGCGTCGCGGGGATACTGGCTCCGGATCAGGGTGTCCAGAGCCAGCGCCATCTTCTTGGCGGCGTAGAAGTAGCCGCGCAGTGGCATCGAGCGGCTCATGTCGAGCATCAGGACGGTGGCGCAGCGGGTCAGCGACTCCGTCTGGTGGATCTCGAAGTCGTCCGGGTGCAGGCGGGGCACCCGCCGCGAGCTCCCGGGCGGTGCGGCGATGCGGACGTCCGTCCCAGGGGCGGCGCCGGCGGGACCCTGGCGCGCGCCCTCGGCCTCCCGGGTCACGGCGTTCATCACCGTCCTCTGGACGTCGAGGTCAAAGGGGTCGCCGAACTCGTACCCCTTGCTGTCGTCTCCCCGGTCGCCGCCGTGGCCGAGGCGGGTGAGGTCGTGCTCCCCGAAGCGATCCCGGCGCAGCCGTGCGAAGAGGTCTCCGAGCGCCTTCTGGCCGATCTTGCGCATCCCCCGGGCAGTGAGCCGCATTCCCTCCGGGCCGAGCTCGACCAGTCCGCGGCCCTCCAGCTCCTCCATCAGCTGACGCATCTCACCGAGGCTCCGCGAGGCGTCATCGCCGAGGAGCTGACGGAGCCGCGCCAGCGCCTCCTCGTCGAGCCCCTCGCCTCGGAGCACCCCCCGTAGGTCGCCCTCCGCCTCCTCGATCGACTGGAGCCGGTCCATCAGCCCCATCGCCTCCTCCAGCGAGACGTCCTGCTCGCCGAAGAAGCGGTAGCGGCTGCCCAGCCGGGCCCGGGGTGAGAGCTGGTCGAGCGTCCCGGCCAGCTCGGCGAGGGTGTCCTGGAGCTCGGGATCGTTGAAGACCGACCCGATGACGGACTCCATCTCCGCTCGCATCTCGGGGGAGAGGGACTGGAGGAGCGAGTCCATGCGGGCCATCTGGCGCATCAGCTGATCNNCGCTGCAGCTCGGCCTCGGAGGCACCGTCGAGCTTGCGACGCAGCAGCGCGTTGAGGTCCCTGGCCATCTCCCGGAGCCGGGACATCTCCTCGCCGGTCATCGCCTGCATCGACTGGGTCATCTCCTTGAAGTAGGAGTCCACGACGTTGCGCCGGATCTCCTCGAGAAGGCGCTGGAATGCGGCCTCCGCCCGGCTGTCCATGAACTCGTAGTCGCGGAGGCTCCGAATGGCACCACCGGGCTCGGGCGGGAGCTCGTCGAGCTGACGGCTCCGCTGCTCGGCGACGCGCTCGAGCACGCGGCGCCCCTCGTCGGGTGCCTGATCAAGCCGCTCCTGGATGCCCCTGCGCTCCTGGGAGATCACCCGGTCGAGCTTCTCCCGCATGTCCTCGAAGACCGAGTCGAGGTTGAAGCGCTCGAGCTGTGTCTGCCGCCGGCGGCGCAGCTTGTCGAGCATCTCGTCCATGCCGGCGAGGCGCTTGCCCTGCCCATCCCGCCAGCCCTGCTCGAGCAGCCGCCGGAGCGCCGACTCGAAGTCCCAGCCGTGAAAGACGTCCTCACTCAGACGGTCGAAGAGCGCCTCGACATCCGGCCCGAGCGGGTCCTGGGTACCGTCCCAGGCGGAGAACCGATGCCGGGACACGGCCATCTCCCGGCCTCAGCCCCCGTACACCGCGGTGTTGTCGAGAGCGGTCTTGTTGAGCCGCTTACCAAGGTGCAGGCCCTCGAGGACGAACTCCAGCACCCCCGCCATCGACTGCGGCGTGTCCGGCTCGTCAAGCTTCTGGCGTGCCAGATCGAGCCCGGGTAGCTCGCCGATCGCAGCGCGGTAGGACTCCGCCGTCATCAGGGGCCCGACCTCGACGGTGAAGCCTCCCTGGTCGAACCGCTGGACGAGGTCGGCGAGCTCGGTCGCCGAGAAGTGGCGACGGAAGACGTTGCTGCACGCGCTGCGGACGATCTTGTCCAGAACCTGGCCGTCATCGCTGTCATCCAGCGTGTCCAGCTCGACCTTGCCGGAGGTGGATGCGGTGACCGCCGCCAGGTCGCTGACCCGCGCCACCGCCTCCTTCTCCCCGGTGATGAGGGCCCGTCGCAGAGCGCTGCTGATCAGGCTCTCGTAGTTGGCTGTGGTGACCCGGACCGAGACCCCGCTGCGCTGGTTGATCTGGGGATGCCGCCGGGCCAGATGGGTGATCTCGACCGCGATCTCCTTCATGTGCTGGGGCACGTGGACCGGGACGGGCGTGTCGTCGAAGACCACGCGCTCCTGCTCGGCGATCGCGATCTCGTCCTCGACGGTGCGCGGGTAGTGGGTGCGCACCTGGGCGCCGAAGCGGTCCTTGAGCGGGGTGATGATGCGGCCACGGTTGGTGTAGTCCTCGGGGTTGGCGGTGGCGACCACGAAGATGTCGAGCGGCAGCCGGATCCGGAAGCCGCGGATCTGGACGTCCCGCTCTTCGATGATGTTGAGCAGTCCCACCTGGATCCGCTCGGCGAGGTCGGGAAGCTCGTTGATGGCGAAGATGCCCCGGTTGGTGCGGGGCACCAGCCCGTAGTGGATGACCAGCTCGTCCGAGAGGTAGCGGCCCTCCGCCACCCGGATCGGGTCCACCTCGCCAATGAGGTCGGCGATGGAGGTGTCGGGGGTGGCGAGCTTCTCCCCGTAGCGGTCCTCGGCCCCCAGCCAGGTGATGGGCGTCTCCTCCCCCTGCTCAGCCACGAGGTCGCGGCAGCGCCGGCAGATGGGCGCGTAGGGGTCGTCGTTGATCTCGCAGCCGGCGATGGCGGGGACGGCCGCGTCGAGAAGCGAGGTGAGGGAGCGGACCAGCCGGGACTTGGCCTGCCCGCGCTCGCCGAGAAGGACGATGTCCTGACCGGCGAGGATGGCGTTCTCCACCTGGGGGATCACCGAATCGTCATAGCCGACGATCCCGGGGAAGAGCCTCTCCCCGCTGCGGAGCTTCCGGATCAGGTTGCGCCGAAGCTCCGACTTGATCGGCTGCACGCGGTACTCGGCACGGCGGAGCTCGCCGAGGGTGTGGGCTGCGCTCACGGCCCGTTCAGCGTACACCGCATGCCGGCGTCGCCAGCCGGCACCCGCAGCGAATACTGTTCGGGGATGCGGACGGAGACCCGCCGGATGCTCGCCTCTCTCGGCGCCACCGCCCTCCTCCTGCTCGCCGGGGGGCCGGCGCCGTTCGCCTCCGGGGCCGGCGCCGGCTCCGCGCCATCTCCCGGCGCGGGCTCAGGACCGTCCAGCACCCCGCCGGGATTGGCGCCGGCGACCTGCACCGGAAGCCCGCCCCCCGGAGCCCATTGCGACACCCTCTGGGTGCCGCTCGACTACTCGGACCCGTCTCTGGGCACGATCCCCACCTCGGTTGTGGTGGTGCCGGCCACGGACCCGGCGGAGCGGATCGGCTCCCTGCTGGTGAACCCCGGCGGGCCCGGGGAGTCCGGCGTCCAATTCGTCGACGCGGCCTATCCGGCCTTCGCCACCCTCAACCAGCGCTTCGACATCGTGGGCTTCGACCCCCGGGGCACCACCGGGCCTGACGCCGTCACCTGCGAGGGCACCGACGCCCTTGACCACGACGTGGGACTGGACCCCCTGGTGGCCGGTTCGGCGACCGCGGAGGCGGACCTGGTCGCTAGCACCCTGGCCTTCGACTCGTCCTGCCGCCTCCACAGCGGGTGGCTCCTCCCCTACGTCGGCACGGTCAACGCCGCCCGCGACATGGACGCGCTCCGGGCTGCGCTCGGCGACCAGCAGCTCACCTACCTGGGGTTCTCGTACGGGACCGCGCTCGGAGCCACCTACGCCAGCCTCTTCCCCACCCACGTCCGGGCGATGGTGCTGGACGGCGACATCGACCCGGCTCTCAGCTTCGTGGAGGAGTCCATAGAGCAGGGGGCCAGCTTCGAGGCGAGCTACGACGAATTCCTCAGCCAGTGCCAGGCTGAGACCAAATGCCCGCTGGGGTCGAATCCCGGGGCGACGATCACCAGCCTGCTCGCACGGCTCGCCGCCAGCCCGGTCGAGACTCCGGACGGACGCATGGTGGGGCGAGGGACGGTCATCGGCGGACTGGTCGCCGCCATGTACGGCCCGGGGTCCTGGGGCAGCTTCTACACGGCCCTCGCCGCGGCTGCCCGGGGCAAGGTCGCGTCACTCCAGTCGCTGGTGGACAGCTACACCGGCAGGGGCCCCCAGGGATACGACCACAGCACGCCGGCCAACGCGGCGATCAACTGCGCGGATCACAACGTTCCCGACAGCCTCGCCGATTACGACGCCATGGCTCTCTCGGTGCAGGCGGACGAGCCGCACTTCGGTCAGGACGAGGTCTACTCGGTGCTGACCTGCGCCTACTGGCCGGACCACGGGCCGGCGCCGGCGGCGCTCGATGTGACCGGCGCTCCCCCCATCCTCCTGGTCGGAGCCACCCACGATCCGGCCACGCCGTACGCCTGGTCGGTCGCCCTCCAACAGCAGATCGCGGGATCAGTGCTGCTGACGCGGAACGGTTACGGCCACACGTCGTACGAATTCAGCGATTGCGTCCAGACCAACGT
>PMYJ01000145.1:0-1948 GCA_003170875.1 Candidatus Dormiibacterota bacterium
CTCGGCTTCCCCGCACCGCCCCCGGCGGCCCCTCCGCCGTTCGCACCGCCGCCGGCTCCATCGGCGTTCACCCCACCCAGCACCCCCCCGGCCTTCCCGGGACCCAGCATCCCCGGGCCGTTCGGGCAGGGCGCGCCGGGCAGCCCACCCCAGGGGCCGCAGTGGGCGGGCGCCCGGATTCCCTCCCGGCCGTCACCCCCCGGGCCGCCGACTGGATCGGGCTCGTCCGGGGGACCGCCCCCGAGGGCCCGTCCCGCGGGCCCTCGGCCCAAGGGTCGCCGCCCGCTTGCTCTGATCGCGGCCGCTGTCGTGATCGTGCTGATCTTCGGCTACCTCGGCGTCGCCGCGGTCGTCGGGCTCGTCCCGTTCAAGACGGCCGCCCCGGTCGCCGTCGCCACTCCGACGCCGACGGCGGCGCCCACGTTCACGTCCACCCCCACACCCACTTCGACCTCCTTTCCCGCTGCCAAGCCCTCCTCGTCCGGCAGCCCCTCCGCGACGGGCTCCCCGGCCCTCAGCCAGCTCAGCCACCTCCTGCCCAGCTACATCACCGGCGATCCGACGCACGACGTCTGCTCCGCGGAACCGAGCGCCGCCGACGTGGCGAGCGGTGTGAGCGGCGAGGAGTTCTGCGACCTGACCCAGAACCAGAGCGTCGCCGAGCAGTACGTCCTCTATGCGGGCTTCCCGACCGAGGGCCCGGCCACCGCCTACTTCACCTCCCTGATCACCGCCAATGGCATGAAGGCGACCCAGGGCAACTGCCAGAACCTCACCCTCGTGAACACCTCCGACGGCAGCTCCAAGTACTGCGAGAACACGTACACCACGACGGGCACCAAGAGCGCCAGCGGTTCCGATTTCGTCTTCACGGGCAGCCCCGGTTTCGAGCTGGGCAACACTTTCACGGTCTCGACCCTGGGCGCCGTCTGCGCGGACGTCAACAGCGTCGACGTGCTCGGCTTCACCGACCCGAGCTATGCGGCGGTGGGGATCCTCATCAGCTGCCTCGGCAACGAGCAGGACCAGCAGGTCAACTCGGACTTCCTGGCGGGCGACTTCTTCCTGGGAAGCTGACCGGACCCGTCAGGACGCGCCGGGGAGGCTCCCGCGATCCCGGCGGCGACGGCGGACCTCGGCGACCTTGAGCCGGTAGAGGGCGCGCTCGAGTTTGGCGGCGGCCAGGGCGTCGCCTGAGTGCTCGGCCAGGGCCTCCTCGGCAGCGCGGCGCGCCGCCTCGGCCCGGGTCTGGTCGATGTCCTCCGCGCGCTCGGCCGCATCCGCGAGGATGACCACCCGGTCCGGGAGCACCTCCAGGAAGCCACCCGAGACGAAGAGGTACTCCTCCACGCCGTCGTTGCGCACCATGACCTCGCCGGTCCGGAGCGGGGTGAGCAGGGGGATGTGGTGGGGCAGCACCCCGAGGTCGCCGGCGGCTCCCGGTGCGAGCACGAAGTCGGCCTCCTGGGAGAGCACCCGGCCCTCGGCGGTGACCAGCTCGACGTTCAGCTTCGCCATCAGCTGCCCTTGTCCGGCTTCGCCCTCTTCGCGCGGCGGGTTGCCGGAGCCGCCTTCTTGGCCGTTGCGGCAGCCTTCGCGGGCGGGGGCTCGGCGGCCGGCTTGGACGCGGGCTTCGCGGTCTTCTCGGCCGCCGGCGCTTCGGCCTTCTCGGCCGCCGGCTTTGCGCTCTTCTCGGTGGCCGGCGCTTCGGCCTTCTCGGCCGCGGCCTTCGCGGTCTTCTCGGTGGCGGGCTTCTCCTCGGAAGACTTCGCCGTCTCCTCCGGCGGCTCCTCGTCCCCACTGGCCGGCTTGGCGACGGCGGCGGCCTTCCCGTCTGCCCCGGCGGCGGCGCCTCCATCGGCACCCGTCCCTTCCAGCTCCTGTCCCTTGGCAACCGCCTGGTCGATGGTCCCGACCATGTAGAAGGCGTCCTCGGGAAGGTCGTCGT
>PMYJ01000145.1:1976-4605 GCA_003170875.1 Candidatus Dormiibacterota bacterium
GGCTGGGAGAGGAAGCGCTGCACCCGACGAGCCCGCTGGACGGTCAGCTTCTGGTCGTCGGTCAGCTCCTCCTGGCCGAGGATGGCGATGATGTCCTGGAGGTCCTTGTACTCCTGCAGGATCCGCTTGACACCGGTGGCGACGCGGTAGTGCTCCTCACCGACGATCCGTGGATCGAGGGCCCGGCTGGAGGACTCGAGCGGGTCCACGGCGGGATAGATGCCGATCTCGGTGAGGGCACGGGAGAGCGAAACGGTTGCCCCCAGGTGCGCAAAGGTGGTCGTTACCGCCGGGTCCGTGTAGTCGTCGGCGGGGACATAGACCGCCTGCACCGAGGTGATGGATCCCTTGCGGGTGGAGGTGATCCGCTCCTCGAGATCGCCCATCTCGGTGGCGAGAGTGGGCTGGTAGCCGACCGCGCTCGGCATCCGGCCGAGCAGCGCCGAGACCTCGGCTCCTGCCAGGACGTACCGGAAGATGTTGTCGATGAAGAGGAGGACGTCGGCGCTCTTCTCATCGCGGAAGTATTCGGCCATGGTGAGGCCGGTGAGAGCGACCCGGGCGCGAGCACCGGGGGGCTCATTCATCTGACCAAAGACCAGCGCGGTCCGGTCGAGGACTCCGGACTCTTTCATGTCGCCGTAAAGGTCGCGGCCCTCGCGGGTACGCTCCCCCACCCCGGCGAAGACCGAGTAGCCGCTGTGCTCCTCGGCGATGTTGCGGATCATCTCGTTGACGACCACGGTCTTACCCACGCCCGCGCCGCCGAAGAGCCCGATCTTGGACCCCTTGGAGAAGGGGCAGATCAGGTCGATGACCTTGATCCCAGTCTCCAGGATCTGCTGGCTCACGTCCTGCTCGCTCAAGAGCGGTGGCTTGCGGTGGATGGGGTGGCGCTCCGCCTTCGGCGCCGGCATCCCGTCGATGGGATCGCCGATGACGTTGAACATCCGGCCCAGGGTCACCTCGCCCACCGGGACCGTGATCGGCTGTCCGGTGCTCATCACCTCGTCGCCACGGCGCAGGCCGTCGGTCGAGTCCATGGCGATGGTGCGGACCACGCCGTTGCCCAGATCCTGCTCGACCTCCAGCACCAGCCGGCCGCCCTCCCGGGCGATCTCGAGGGCATCGTAGGTGTGCGGGAGCCGGCCGCCGGCGAAGGACACGTCGACGACGGGTCCCATGATCTGGACGATCCGGCCCTTGCCGGTGACTGTCTTCGCAGCTGCCATTTATCCCATGACTCCTTGAATCGTTCGCTCAGGCCTCGTCGAGGGCGGTGGACCCACTCACCACCTCCATCAGCTCGGTGGTGATGCTGCTCTGCCGCTCCTTGTTGGCCGTGAGGGTCAGGCTCTCGATCACCTCGCCCGCGTTCTCCGCGGCATTGTGCATGGCCATGACCCGGGCCGCCTGCTCGCTGGCAAGGTTCTCGAGCACTGCCCGGTAGACCTGCGCCTCCACGTACCGGGGCAGGAGGGCGTCGAGGACCTCCGCGGAGTCGGGCTCGTACTCGAAGTCGGCAGCCGCGGGGGCGGCATCGGCGGGCGGATCGACGGGGAGCAACCGCTGCAGCGTCGCCTCCTGCCGGCCGTTGCTGATGAAACGCGCGTAGATGAGATCGACCTGATCGCACTCTCCCTGCTCGTACCGCTCCATGGCGACGCTGATCGCGGGCAGGATGGTGCTGAGCATGGGCCGGTCCCCGTAGTTGCTGACGTCTGCGATCAGGTTCCGGCCCATCCGGCGCATCGTGTCGCGGCCTCTGCGGCCGATGGTGACCACCTCGACGGGAACCCCGCCGGCGGCGCTCTCCCGGAGCGCGAGCCGCACGCTGTTGCTGTTGAGCCCCCCGACCAGCCCGCGGTCGCTGGTCACCAGGAGAAGGCAGCGGTGGGTGACGGGGCGAACCGCGAGGAAGGGATGCTCGCGACCCGAGGAACGCCCCATCAATTGGGCCATCACGCCGGTCAGCTCGTCCGCATAGGGACGCGCATTCTGCATCCGCTCCTGGGCGCGCCGCAGCTTGGAGGCCGCGACCAGCTCCATCGCCTTGGTGATCTTCTGGGTGTTGGCGACGGTGCGGATGCGGCGGCGGAGGTCGCGCAGGCTGGGCATCAGTGAGCCACCACTACGCGTAGTCCTTCTTGAAGTCCTCGATCGCCGCCCGGAGCTTGGCCTCCAGCTCCGCGGACACCGACCCCTCCTCGGCGATGGCCTTCTCCAGGTCGGGGTGGTTCTGCTCAAGGAAGCGGAGCAGCGAACGTTCGAAGTCGGATGTCCGATTCACCGGCACGTCGTCGAGGTAGCCACGGGTGCCGGCGAAGATGGCCATCACCTGGCGCGCGAAGGGGACCGGCTCGTACTGCGGCTGGTTGAGCAGCTCGGTCATGCGCTGACCGCGCTCGAGGGTCGCCTTGGTCCGCTTGTCGAGATCGGCCGCGAACTGGGAGAAGGCCTTGAGCTCGCCGTACTGGGCCAGGTCGAGCTTGAGCTGGCCGGCCACCTGCTTCATCGCCTTGGTCTGCGCCGCCGAGCCCACCCGGGAGACGGATAGACCGACGTTGATCGCCGGTCGGGTGCCGGCATTGAAGAGGTCGGTCTCCAGGTAGATCTGGCCGTCGGTGAT
>PMYJ01000211.1 GCA_003170875.1 Candidatus Dormiibacterota bacterium
CCTCTCCGCCACCCATCGCGCGCTCGTAGCTCAGTGGATAGAGCACCGGCCTCCGGAGCCGGGTGTCGGGCGTTCGAATCGCCCCGAGTGCGCCAGAAAACGAAGTTGGAACGACAGTCGGACGACGGCTGAACGGCAGCCAGGCCCTGCCGGTCGGTCCCATACTCGCGACTCGCGACTTCACTTTGTGCGCGCTCGTAGCTCAGCGGATAGAGCACCGGCCTCCGGAGCCGGGAGCGGGGGTTCAAGTCCCTCCGGGCGTACTTTGTTTCTCGCGCGGCAGGAACTCGTCGCCTATGCGGCGCTCTTCGCCCTCGTGTCCTGCTTGATCTTCGCCTTCGCGACGGTTCGCGGCCATCTGCCCGCGTACGTGGGTACACGCGGCTGTTTCGCGCCCTTGACCGCGTGCCGGCCAACCCCCGCAACGGGTACTGGAGCCCCCCTGCGGCTCCGCTGGCCCAGTCATAGGGCCCAGGGCGCCGACCCCGTTACCACCATTCGAACGGCCGGCCGTCCCAATCGTCCAGCCGCGGGTACCACGGGTGGTCGGCCAGCTCCTCCAACCTCCCCTCGAAAGCGTCGACCTCGCTGGCGCTGAGCAGCCGGCGGAGCGCGGCTCGGAGGGCGGGGCGGGAGTCTCCATCCCGGAGCCGCCGCACCAGCTCGGCGTCGTCGGGATCGAGGTCGCTCCCACCCAGGTCGAGGAGAACCGTCCGCTGGCGCGGGTAGGGGAGAAAGGTGAGCGCGTTGTCGATCCCCCAGACGTGGCCGGTTCCGTCCACGAGGAGGTGGGCACGCTTGCGGTCGGCGTTGTTGGCGAGGACGTCGAAGACGGCGAGCCTGTGGAGCTGTGCCTCCAGGTCGGGGGCCACGCTCTCCGGCAGCGGCTCGTCTCCCGGGTGGATGTAGAGCTGCACGCTCCCCGGCCCGTGCGGCCCGTCGCGCAGGGCCGTCGGGGGCACCACGCCCATGGCGGCGGCCGCGCTCAGGAGGTAGGCGGCGCGCTCGCGGAGATGGAGGGTGTTGCGGGTGAAGTCGTGGAGCGGTCGCTCGCCGCGGGTCGGCTTGTAGATCGCGCGCATCGGCTGTCCCGCAACGTGAGGGTCAGGAGCGTCCAGCTCGAGCAGGAAGACGGCGTTGCTGGAGTGGACGATCCGGCCCAACGCCCGGACCGGGGCGGTGGCCAACTGCTCGACGACCGCCGCGTCCTCCCCGGACGCCAGGGCCGCGATGTCCTCGGCCGCCCGGATGAACCTCCGCTGAGCCGACACCGCATCGGCATCGGCTGCCAGCCGTCCCAGCAGCATCCCCGGCCCCGGGTCCAGGTGCCGCCGCCCACGGCGCCGTTGCTGCGGCTCAACGTCCATGGGGAGATGCTAGTGCCCGGCGCCCGGTGTCACCCCCGGCGGTGCGTGCTACGGGCCACCTGAATGCCCACCAGCGCCAGCAGGACTGCGATCCCGATCAGAAGCAGGATCGCGGCAAGCCCCTTCGGGGTGGTCGTGCCGAGGCCCACCGCCAGCAGGAGCACCGCGATGGCGATGAGCGCGACGTTGGTCCCCCACAGGCGCCACCTCAGCGGGGAACGTGGGGCGCGCCCACCCTGGATACCGTGGATGATGTCCTCCTCCCGGCTCCTCCGGCGGCGAGGGCCGCGGTCGGGTTCGCCGCCACCCTTGGGGAGATCGTTGCGCTCGAGAAGGTCCCACCACTCCGGAGGCACGTTCGTGGACCGCGAATCCGGGGGGAGCCCGTGGGTCGGACGGTAGTCGTCGTCAGGCATCACGTCCCACTGCGCACGCCATACGGTCCGCCGGCTGTGGTGTGGGCCACGGCAAGCGGCCGCGTCTCGATGATACCTCCGGGGGAGCGTGGGGTCGACTGCCGGATCGGCTCCGGCCACCGCCGGGGCGGGCTCGCCCGTCGCCGCATCCGAACGCCGGAGGGCGGACGTGGCCGGCACTGATCACCCCGGATCGGGCGTGGCGACGCTGCAGTCCCTGCAGGAAGCGCAGCGCCGCTGCACTCGCTGCGTGGATGCCGGCTACCTCGTCGCCGCCAAGCCCGTCTTCAGCGGCCAGTCCGGACAGCGCATCCTGCTCGTCGGCCAGGCGCCGGGGCCGGTGGAGAACGACTGCACCCGGCCCTTTGCCGGTCGCGCCGGCCGTCAGCTGATGCGCTGGTTCGAGCGCGGCGGCTTTGCCGGTGAGGCGGATGTCCGCTCTCGCGTCTACATGACGTCGATGACCACCTGCTTCCCCGGGCGCACACCCGACGATCGCGGGGACCGCCGGCCCGGTTCCCGTGAGGTGGCCCTCTGCTCGGGGTGGCTGGACGCGGTCCTGACCCTCCTCACACCGCGGCTGGTGATGCCGATCGGCAGCCTCGCTCTCGCCCGCTTCCTCCCGCGCCATCGCCTGGACGACGCGGTGGGGCGCCTCTTCGACACCTCGGGAGCTGTGGTCGAGGCGCCCGGAGAGGTCCCAGCTGTCCTCCCCCTGCTCCTTCCCCTGCCCCACCCCTCGGGGCAGAGCCGCTGGCTCAATGACCCCGCTCGCGCTCGCCAATTGGAGCACGCCTTATCCCGACTGCCCCAGCTGATCGGCTGGTCGGAATCCGGATGAGCGGGCGATGCTATCATCGGTCGCTGTTTTTGTTTCCGCATAGTGAGGGCCAGGGCGCCTCCGTGCCCGATACCGAATCCACTCCGACGCCGACCGTCAGCGGGGTGGGCAAGGACGCCGAGGACATCCTCGAGCGGATCTTCACACCGCGACCCAAGGCCTCTCCCGCGGAGCAGGCAGAGCGCGTGCTGCGCCGACCGCGGCGGGTCGTCTATTGCGCCATCAGCAATCGCAACTTCTACTGGCGCCAGCACATCAGCAAGTTCGTGCTCGACGAGGGGGCCGTGCCCATCGTCCCCTTCATGCTCTTCGACTACTACCTGCTCCACACCGTTCCCAAGGAGACGGTGCGCGAGGCCTTCAACAACCTGATCGTCAAGTCCGACGAGATGTGGGTCTTCGGCAGCATCTCGCTGGGCGTGAAGGTCCAGATCGGGATCGCCAAACGCTTCCACAAGCAGGTCCGCTACTACGACATCACCGACCTCCCCTATCGGGTGGTCTCCGTCCCTGAGGCGATGGTTCGCGAGGAATGACAGCCGGCGCGGAGGTGTACGCGCGCCCGCCGCTGCTGGTCGTCCTCGAGCACGTTGAGGACGAGGGGCCGGGTCTCATCGGGGAGATGGCAGCGGGGATCGGTCTGCAGGTGCACCGGGTCGGGACGGGCGATCCGCTTCCCAACCTCGACCGGATGCCGCTCCTGGTCGTGATGGGCGGTCCCCAGGCCGTGTACGCCCCCGACCAGCGGCTGCGCGACGAGGTGGCGCTGATCCACGATGCGGTGACCCGCGGACTGCCCATCCTCGGTGTCTGCCTCGGTGCACAGTTGCTCGCCGCTGCTTGCGGAGCCGCGGTCACGCCGGGTGAGCGCGGACAGGAGCTCGGGCTCGGGGCGATCACGCTCACGGGGTCGGGACGCGACGATCCGGTCTTCGCCGGCTGCGGCCCGGCGCTCCCCGTGCTTCACTGGCACGACGACACCTTTGATCTGCCGCGCGGCTCGTGCCACCTCGCGAGCAGCGACGCATACGTCAACCAGGCCTTCCGGCTGGGACGCGCCTACGGCTTTCAATTCCACATCGAGATGGACGCCCAGCTCCTCGAGGCCTGGTCGCGCCAGATCCTCCTGCCCGAGGATGCGCTGGGATGGTTGCGGCAGACCGAGCCGCTGCGCCGCGGCGTTATCGCTCGCTGGCTGCAGCAGGCCGTCGACGCCGTCCTCTGACGGGGACGCGCGCCGTGCAAGGCACCCTGGTCCAGCCTCTTCCACATGGCTGAGGTCGAGTCCGCCCCACCTCGAGGCTTCGCTACTCGGGCGGCGCGAGTCGATCCAGTAGTGGTGCGAAGCCCTGATAGAAAGGCGGGTTTCCGTCTATGATTGCGGAGGTCTTACCGTTGTCGAGGGTGGCGCAACCGCTATCGTCATACCAGAGATCGACATCCTGCCGCCCCGGGTACGCGAATGTCAGCACCGAGGCGCTGCCGTTGCCGTTCGGACACGACAACGACCCAGGGGGGCGGGCGAGGGAGATGGCGGCAATCGACGTCGCAAGCTGCCGCGACGTGGTCGTCTCCAGAATGACCTGACGATAGAGGGTGCGCCCTGATAGCGGCAACACCGACGGACCGCCATAGTTGCCCCTGTATCGACAGATCAGTGCGGCGACGGGGTTGGGGGGCACCAGCTCACTTCCCAGCCCCTCCCCTGTGTTCCGCACATCCTGCCAGTCGTTCAAGGACATCGGGCAACCTGCGCTGACGTCGATATGCACCTGCGGTGTCCGGGCCACGATGGTCCATGGCTTCACTGGGCCGCACCCAACCAATCCCACGACGCATGCGACAGCCATCGTCAGGGGAAGGCGCCTGAAGAGCCGCGTCACCACCAGATTCTCGCTCGACCTGGCAGGGATGAGGCAATTCGTGGCCATGATCCGCATGGTCGCCTCATGATCTGCCGGCTCGCCGGCGTCGTGCCGATCAGCGCCAGCGGCGCCGCATCTGCTCGCGCCACTCGGGGAAGTAGCGCTCGATCACGGTCAGATCAAAGCGGGGAAGGATCTCGACGGCCCGCTCTCTCTCCAGCAGGAACTCGAACGAGCCGCGCACCAGCGACACCTGGTCGGGCGCTCCCAACTCCTTCGCCAGCGTCTCGGCCGCGGTCACCGCGAAGCTCCGGCCGTCCACGCGCACGCTGAAGGCGGAGTCGCCCTCGGCCCGCACCTCGATCACCGCCGCCATACCCACTCCGTCACGTCGTCGTCGGCTTCGGAGTCTGCGCCGCAGCGGGAGACCGAGAGGCCTTCGTCTTTGGCGTGGGCGTCGCGGTCGACGCCGTCACCGCTCGAGGTGTCCAGCTTCCGTCCCAAGTCCACGTGGCGGCGACCGCGACGCCATCACAGCTGGAGCAGATCCCGCCGAAGAGGACGACCTGATCGTCCGCGGCGTCGTAGGCGATCGCCGCGTCGCCGGCCGCCGGGCTCGTCGACACCTGGCTCCACCCGCCGCCATCACCGCCGCTCCACTGGTACGTGCCTCCCGACGTGACCACCAGCGCTGCTCCGGACGAGGTCGTCAGCTCCCAAGACCCGGTCAGAACCGGGTCGGGCTGGGCGGTGGCGGTGCTCCAGGTGGAGCCGTTCCAGGACCACACCGGTGGGGTCGCCGACGCGGTCTCGTCGACTCCGACACAGCCGGCGGGGGCGGGGAAGAAGTCGAGCCCGTCAGTTCTGGGATCAAAGACCAGGCCGGCATCGAAAGTGGCGGGCGGGGACGCCGCCGGGTGGAGCAGCACCCATGCGCTGCCGCCCCACTCCCAGGTGTCGAGCCCCTGGCACCCTGTGCCCGTGGTCATCAGGATCAGCTGCCCGGTGGCGCTGTCGGTGGCGAGAGCGGTGGGCTGGTCCGATGCCGGCAGGCCCCCCGCCGCCTCGGCGGTCCACCCCGAGCCGTCCCAGCTCCACGTGGCATCCGTCTCTTCGAGGTGACCTCCCGGCGTGCTGGTGTCTCCGCCGGTCAGCACCAGGCTGCCGGTCGCCGGGTCGTAGCCCAGGAGGGCTCCGCTCAACCCCGGAGGCGAGGCGGTCGGGTGCAGCTCGGTCCACCGGGCGCCGTCCCAGCTCCAGGTGTCGCCGAGCGCGTTCAGCCCCTCACTGCCGATCACCAGCCCGCCGAAGAGGATCACGGAGTCGTTGGCGGGGTCGTAAGCCATCGCCGCGTCATCCCGGGCGGATGGCCGGCTCGGCGGAGCGGGGGGGAGCGCGATCGGCGGGGGGCCCGTCACCACTGCCACGGGCGGATGGTGGGTGGCCGGTGTCAGCACCAGGGTGCCGGTGGCCGCCGCCACCAGGGCTGCGAGGGATACCCCGGTGATCACCGTCCGGCGGGTGATCCGCCGCGTCCAGTGGGCGTGGTCAGAGGGTGAAACAGTCCCGGAGAAGGTTTCGAACTCCGGCTCCCCGTCCGGCGGCGCCGGCCCGGCCGCCTGCGCCACGCGCCGGCCCGCGGTCTCGCCCGCCAGTGCCCGCCGAAGCCGCTGGGTCGGATGGCGTGCTTCGTCATCCAAGCCGCCGGAGGCGGATCGGTCGAACCGGTGCGGTGGGGGCTCTCCCTCGGTACCGGCGGGGTCGCTGTCGGTCATGGCCTCGGGTCCGTGCTCCCAACGGTACGCCGGCCCGGCGCGCCGGGCACGTCCTGAACCATTTGGACCGCTGTGGCAGCCCCTAGATCCGGCGGATCATCTCGCGTTCGACCGCCTCGCGTGCCTGCCGCACCCGGAGCGCGAGCGGGCGCTCGCGGAGAGCCTGCTCCATCTGGCGGAGCAGGGAGTAGAGGTTTTTGACCACCTTCACGACGTCGCCGACGTCGGCGCCCGGGGGGACGTCGATCTCGGCGAGCGCCACGCCGGAGGCCCACTGGTAAGCGGCGGCGACGAAGTCGAAGGAGAGCGGCCGGAGGGTGGCGACGCCGTGGTGCTCCTCGATCGCCGCGAGCCGCTGCAGATCGGTGCGCAGCAAGCGGTATCCGCGCTCGACGCCGCGGCTCGGCCACTGGCGACGGGCGGGTTGGGGCCGCTCCCGCCCTCGATCCTCGGCCACCAGCATGGTGAGCACCCCGACCAGCTCGGGCGCGGTCAGCTCCTCCAGCCAGCCCGCCCGGACCGCGTCGGCGACCAGCAGCGCGCTCTCGCCGAAGAGCGCTTCGGCGAGCAGGCCCAGCTCGGTCGGCCGGTCGTTCTCCAGGAAACCGCCCTCGCGAAGCACCGCCCGGAGTGCCCGGAACTCGCGGCGGTAGCGGCCACGCGCCGAGCGCAGCTCCTCCTCGCCGTGTCGGAGCGTCTCGTCGACCTCCTCGCTCTCCCGGCGATGGCCACGATGCTCGCTCAGGTATGGGCAGCCGGTGCAGGGACTCTCCTCCAGCCGCGCCCGCGACGCCTTCAGCGAGCGCCGCATGGTCTCGAACTTGCCGCCAGGGTCGGCGGCGCGGCCGCCGTAGCGTCCGGCTCGGCTGTCCCGCCAGTGCTGGCGCTGGGCGCGTCGCACCTCGGTCTCCATGACCTCGACCTGGGCGGCTACACGCAGATGATGGGTGAGAGTCGTCTCGGTGCAGGCCTGCCGGGGATGGCGGAAGACCCGCCGGCTCAGATCGACGCGCAGCTCCTCGAGGTTGGACTTGCGATGTACCCAGTGCTCGCTCCGCTGCAGCGCCTGGTATTGCCCGAAGGATCGGTCGAGCAGCTCCTCGGCCCGCTCCAGGGTGCGCGTCTTGAGCAGGGCGAGCACCATCGTATAGGTGGGCGCGAACTTCGATTCGACGCTCATCTCACCGCCGATGGCGGCGTCATAGATGTCGCGCACGTCGACGTCCGACTCCTTGAGGATGACGCCGTGCCCAAGGGTGTCGATGCCGCGCCGCCCCGCCCGCCCCATCAGCTGGGTCAGCTCCGTCGAGGTCAGGGCATGGAACCCGGTGCCGTCGAACTTGGTGAACGAGGAGACGACGCAGGCCCGAGCCGGCATGTTGAGGCCGAGCGAGAGCGTTTCGGTGGCGAACACGACCTTGATCAGCCCGCGCTGGAAGAGGGTTTCGACGGTCTCCTTCGCGTACGGGAGCATGCCCGCGTGGTGCATGGCGATCCCGCGGCGGAGCAGCCTGCTGTCGACGGCGTCGACGAACACTCGCCGTTCGTCGTCGTCCGCGATGCCCTGGATGCGACGCGCCATCTCGGTGTCGACGGCCGACTTCTCAGCCGGATCGGTGAGGTCCAGTCCATGCAACGCGCAGCGGGAGAGGGCCTCGCGGCAGCCCCGGCGGGAGAAGATGAAGTAGATCGCCGGCAGCATCCCGCCGGCCCGCAGGCGCTCGATGACCTGGAGCAGGTCGTTCTCCGGGGCGCGGCGGGCGTAGCGCAGGCGCAGGTCGCCGACGCTCAGGTTCTGGGCTTGCTCCAGGGTCTTGCGGGCCACCTGGCCGCGCTCATCGAAGAGTGGCCAGAGCTGGTTGTCGAGGCAGAGCCACAGCTCCAGGGCGACCGGCCGCTCGGCCTGGGTCACCACCTCGATGCCACCTCGCAACCCGCTCATCCAGGCCGCCACCTCGTCGACGTTGCTGATGGTGGCGGAGAGGCCGGTGATCCGGATGTGGCGCGGAGCCTCGATGATCACCTCCTCCCACACCGTGCCCCGTGGGTAGTCGTCGATGTAATGGACCTCGTCCAGGATGAGGTCGCCGACGGTGGCGACACGCTCCGGCTCGTCGTAGAGAATGTTGCGGAGGATCTCGGTCGTCATCACCACCACTGAGGCGGACTCATTGACCGTGTGCTCGCCGGTGACCAGGCCGACGTTCTGCTCGCCATACCGCGCCCCGAGGTCGCGGAACTTCTGGTTGGAGAGTGCCTTCAGCGGGGTGGTGTAGATGACCCGGTCGGGAGCGCCCGCGTCCCGGCGGAGGCTTGCCGGTGCGGCCAGGCAGCGCCAGATCGCGTACTCGGCGATGAGCGTCTTGCCGCTCGACGTGGGGGCGCTGACCAGCACCCCTCGTGAGCGTTCCAGCTTCTCGATCGCCTCGAGCTGGAAGGGGTCGAGGGTGAGCCCGACGTGGGCGCTGAAGGCGGCCGCCAGGGTGGCCGCGCTCGGATCCGGTGCCGCCGGCGCCGTCACCCTCCTTGCGCCGGTCACTCGGTGGCTACTTCGCTCGGAGGCGCGGGATGCCGGGACTCTCGGAGCCCTACGAAGGAGACCGCGGTGCCGAGGAGGCAGAGCACGGCGGAGATCAGCATGGCGTGGTGGAAGCCGCTGGTGAAGCCGCTTCCTGCCTCATCGGCCGCGCCGGCGAGCCCGGCCGCCAGGGGCACCGCCGCCACCGCGAGCAGACCCGCCACCCGGGTGACGGCATTGTTGACCCCGGAGGCGATCCCCGCACGCGGCGATGGCACTGCTCCCAGCATGGTGGTGGTGAGCGGCGCGGCGGTGAGGGCGAGGCCGATCCCGAAAACGACGGCGGCGGGCAGCACCACCGTCAGGTAGGAGGCCGGAGCCGCCACCCGGAGGAAGAGCACCAGACCCAGGGCGGCGACGACGGGTCCCAGGGTGATCAGCCGCCGCGTGCCCATCCGCGACACCAGTCCCCCGAGTCGCGGGGAGAGGAGAAACAGCAGGAGGGTGATGGGGAGGATGGCCGCTCCCGAGGCCAGGGCGCTGTAGCCGGTCACCTGCTGTAGCTCGAGGACCACCAGGAAGAGGGCGGCGCTCAGGGCGCCGTAGACCAGGAGGGTGGTCAGGTTGGCCACCGCATACCCCCGGAGGGCGAAGAGCGAGAGCGGCAGCATGGGGCGCTCTCGGCGGGACTCGATAACCCCGAAGGCGACCAGCAGGGCGAGGCCCAGGACCACCGCGCCGGCCGTGAGTGGCGCTCCCAGATGGTGGGCCTCGATCAGGCCGCAGACCAGGAACCCGAGACCGGCCGTCGCGGCCAGGGCCCCACCTCCGTCGAGGTGCTCGCCGAGCGTCGTGGACCTGACCTCGCGAACGGGAAGGTGCTGGAGTGCGGCCGCGACAGCGGCAGCCGCCAGCGGGATGTTGATGAGGAAGACCCATCTCCAGCCGGCATGGTCGACGAGCAGTCCCCCGAGAAGCGGGCCGATGACGGTGGCGAGGCCGGAGATCCCCGACCAGGCCCCGATGGCCCGTCCCCGCTCCTCGCCGGAGAAGCTCGTGGAGACGATGGCCAGTGCCCCGGGAACCAGCACGCTCGCCGCGGCTCCCTGGAAGAGCCGGGCGACCACCAGAACGGCCGCATCCGGAGCCACCCCACAGAGGGCGGAGGTCACCCCGAAGGCCACCGCGCCGGCCAGGAAGACCCGGCCGTGGCCGACCACATCACCGAGGGCGGCACCCAGGAGCACGAACCCCGCGAGGGTGATCAGGTAGGCGTCGAGCACCCACTGCTGCGTGGCCAGGCCTCCGCCCAGGGTGCGCCCGATGGCGGGCAGGGCGACGATGACCATCGTCGTGTCCAGGAGAGCCATCCCCGAACCGAGCACGGTCGCGACCAGGAGCCAGCGGCCTGCCGGGCCGGCGAGCGTCAGCCTCCGGGCCGCCCCGGGTCCCGTGTTCACAGGCGCACGATCTCGAACCTGGAGTCGACGAGCATCGCCTCCCCGTCCTGGCCGACGAAGTTGAGCACCTTCTGGCAGACCTCGTCGGCGTGGCGGGCGTCGTTGGAGACGCAGGCCACCCCGAGCTCCACGGCCTGCCAGAGGTCCTGGTCGCCCACCTCGGCGATCGCGACGTCGAACGTCCGGCGAACGCGGGCGACCAGCGAGCGCACCACCTGACGCTTGTCCTTGAGAGACTCGCTCCCCGGGACCTGGAGGCGGAGGACGAGAGTTCCGATGATCACCCCGGCAAGCTAGCAGACCGGCGGGGGCACTGAGCCCCCCGGCTCCCCGGTGGGGGGCGGTTGGGAGGGCGCCACCAGATTGGGAGCGGTGAGGCGGCCGCCCGCGGGCGACCGCCTCACGCCTCCCGTTCCGCGATCAGCTCAGTGTGGCTGGTGGCCCGAAGACCGGGCGAGCGCCGGCACGAATTGGGCCGCGTCGACCGTCCCCCAGCCGGTCGCGTCGTTGTAGAAGTGGGTCGCCTGGAATCCGTTGACGGTCACTGGGACGCTGGTGCAGGCGCCGGTCGTGCTGCTGTAGCTGGTACAGAAGGTGAAGGTGTTGTTTCCGCCCACGACTGGCACGATTCCGCTCCAAGGCTGAGTGGCGACCTGGTAGAGCGCGGGGTTGAGGTAGCCCAGGCTGTGGCCCGCCTCCTGGTCGGCGAGGGCGACGACGCCCGAGAAGAGCGGGCTGGCCTCGCTGGTTCCGCCCACGATGCTCCAGCCCGGAGCGACGGACGGGTCGGTCGAGTCATAGAAGTCGACGGCACCGTTGACCGCCGCGCTCATGCTGATGTCCGGAGTGCCGCGTTGGTTGCCGACCACTCGGGCCACGCCGTCCTGGAAGGCGGGGCGAGAGAACACGGTCGAGAGGCCGCCCCCGCTCGCACCCCAGGTGTAGAGCGGGCCGGGAACGAAGAGCGTCGACGGGTCGTTCCACACGCTGGCCGGGGCGGTCGGGTAGCCCTGGTTGTTGAGGTGGAGCTGCGTGCCCCCTACCGCCGTGACCAGCGGATCAGAGGCGGGCCAGTCGATCGCCCGCGTCGTGTAGCAGCAGGTCGCGTCGGCGAGGTAGTCGGTGGCTCCCTGGTCGCCGCTCGAGGCGAGCACGGTGACCCCCTGTGCCTCCGCGTTCCGGTAGGCGCTCTCCAGGCCGTAGATCTGCGAGGGGCTGGCGAAGGTCTGCTCGGTGGCCCCGAAGCTCTGGGTGATGACCTCACCGAGGTGATGGTCGATCACGAAGTTCTCGGCCGCGACGATGTCGGGGAAGCCCTGGATGCCCTCGGTCTCCGAGGTGGGGGATTCGACCAGCAGGATGTTGGCCTCGGGGGCCATCGCGTGCGACCACTCGACGTCGAGGCTCGTCTCATCGGTCCAGCCGTAGTAGTCGCTGCAGCCGAATGGATCGTTGCCGCAGGCCGACAGGGGCCCCGGCGCTCCCTCGGGAGTGATGACGTTAAACGATGGCGGTGCGGGCAGGCCAAAGGCCCGGTCAAATGTCTGCAGATCGCTCGCAATGCTGGGCGAGCCGAAGGCGTCGACGATGACGATGGTCTCTCCCCGGCCGTTGACGCCCCGCTGGAACAGCGGCTGGAGGTCGTACGCGCGCTGCAGCTGGAACGGCTCGTAGCAGGCGATGCCCAGTTCCGCCAGGCACTCCGCGGTGGTGGGGGGCGCGGGGAACTGCTTGTCGACGACGATGTGGCCCGTCGCGGCCGGCATCAGCCGGACCGCGGNNCGGCCACGGCCACCGGGGCCGCCATCGCCGCTCCTCCGCCGAGAACTGAGATGGCGCTCGCGGCGACCATCTGGACGAGCGTGGAACCGCGCCTTGCTCTCATCGAGGTGCCTCCCAACCCCCGCGCCCACCCTGCGGGCGCCGGGCTCCGGGCCAACGTAGCAGGCGGTACCGCGGCTGGGAAGGGG
>PMYJ01000095.1 GCA_003170875.1 Candidatus Dormiibacterota bacterium
GCGGAAGGTAGGCACCACCCTGCGATTCCAGGACGGGTCCTCCCGGAGGCTGCGGTGGGCGGAGAGATCGCTGCAGGGGTCGTCGGTGGTCGCGAGCACCTCCACTCCGAAGCGCTCGAAAAGAGCCCGCGGCCGGTACTCAGGGAGTGCGAAGCGCTCCATGAGGCGGTCGTAGATGAGGTCCGCGTCGGCTGCGGACGGACGGATGGGAACGTCGAAGACCTCGGCCAGCTCCGCCTCCAGCCAGTGGCGGGACGGAGTGCCGCGGAAGACGTCCCACCGCTCACACAGGCGTCTCCAGGTCTCGCGGGGGTCGGCCACTCCGCCTTCGCCGTCGCGCCTCGGGATGCCCAGCTCGGGGAGGGGCACACCGTGGGCGTGGAGCATGCGGGTCACGTAGTGATCCGGAGTGACGAACAGCGCCGCGGGATTGTCGAACGGGCGGTCCTGCTGGAGGAGCACCGGGTCCACGTGCCCGTGCGGCGAGACGATCGGCAGCCCGCGCACCTCCTGGTAGAGCCGCCGGGCAACCTCTCTCCGGGCCGGTTCCGCCGGGAGCAGGCGATCCGGGTGGAGATCGATCCTGGCCACAGAAGCTCCTCCCTGGATGGCGGGGATACCCACCCCTACCGCTGGATCCGCGCGGCGCCCCCCGCCGCGACGGCGCGCACCTGGGCGAGCGTCGCCATGGTGGTGTCGCCCGGGTACCCGGTGACGAGGGCGCCGTGCGCCCATCCGAGCCGGAGCGCCTGCTCGGGCGGCTCGCCCGCGAGCAGGCCGTAGATGAAACCCGCCGCGAAGCCGTCGCCGCCGCCCACGCGGTCATAGACGTCCAGCTCGCAGCTGGGCGCGGCGAAGGTGTCGCCTCCGATCATGGCGACGGCGCTCCAGATGTGGCGATTCGCGGAGCGGACATCGCGCAGCGTGGTCGCCATGACAGCCAGGTTCGGGTAGCGCTCGCGGACGCGCTCCATCAGGCCAACGAAGCCCCCCCCCTCCAGGCTGCCCCCGACGCCCGGCTCGGGACCGGAGATGCCGAGAGCCTGCTGGACGTCCTCCTCGTTGCCGAGCAGCACGTCCACGTTCTCCACGATGCGGCCGATCACCGACTGCGCCTGCGGCTGGCCTCCGCGAGTGCCCCAGAGCTTCTCCCGATAGTTGAGGTCGAACGAGACCACGGCGCCCGCCGCCTTGGCGGCACGCATGCCCTCGACGATCAGCTCGCTCGTCGATTCGGAGAGGGCGGCGAAGAGCCCGCCGGAGTGAAACCAGCGGACACCCTCTCCGAAGATCTCGTCCCAGTCGAAGTCACCGGGCCCCAGGAGGGCCGCGGCCTCACCCGCCCGGTTGTAGAAGACGACGGGTGGGCGGATGCCGAAGCCGCGATCGCTGTAGACGGTGGCGATGTTCGGACCGCGCACCCCGTCGTGCGAGGACCAGCGGTAGATGCCCCTGACGCCCATGGCGCGGACCCGTTCGGCGACGAGCTGACCGATCGGGTAATCGACGCAGGCGGAGGCAACCGCGGTCTGCAGGCCGAAGCAGCTGGCCAGGTTGGCGGCCACGTTGTACTCCGCGCCGCTCACGTGGATGCGGCAGTCGGTCGCCTTCTGGAAGGGGACGTCACCGGGATCCAGACGGATCACCAGCGCCCCGAGCGAGAGGAAGTCCAGGGTTCCGGACTGCGGAATCGCGAGCTGGGGCGTCACCAGCTGTGCACCGTTCCGTCGACCAGACGGTTGGTGGGCAGGTAGGCGCGCTGGTACGGGTACCGCGCGGCCAGCTCCTCGTCGATATCGACCCCGAGGCCGGGCTCCTCTCCGGGATGCAGGTAGCCATCCGCGAATCGGTAGGAGTGCGGGAAGACCGCGTCGGTCTCCGCGGAGTGCCGCATGTACTCCTGGATGCCGAAGTTGGGGATGGAGATGTCGATGTGAAGGGCGGCGGCGAGGCAGACGGGAGAGAGATCGTTGGCTCCGTGAGAGCCGCTGCGGACGTGGTAGAGCTCAGCGAGCTGGAAGATGCGCCGGAGGTGGGTTATCCCGCCGGCGTGGACGACGTCGGCGCGGATGTAGTCGATGAGCTGCTCGGTGATGAGCTGCTGGCAGTCCCAGATGGAGTTGAAGACCTCCCCCACCGCGAGCGGTGTGGTGGTGTGCTGCCGGATGATCCGGAATCCCTCCTGCAGCTCCGCCGGCACCAGGTCCTCGAGCCAGAAGAGCTGGTACTCCTCGACCCGCCGTGCGAGCCGGGCGGCCTCGATCGGGGTCAGCCGGTGGTGGGCATCGTGGAGGAGCGCGAAGTCGAAGCCGAACCGCTCCCGGACCGCCTCGAAGAGCGCCGGTATCTGGTGCAGGTAGCGGGCGGTGGACCAGTCCGAACCCTCGGCCGTGGTCGCGGCCGCGGGGACGTACCCGGACTCGTGATGGGCCGTGTCGGTGCTCACCCCGTAGATGGAGCTGATCCCCTGGATGCCCACCTGGACGCGGACCGCGCGGTAGCCGAGTTCCAGGAAGCGGGCGACCTCGTCGAGCACCTCGGGGACGGTCTCGCCGTTGGCGTGCCCGTAGACGGTGACGCCGTCGCGGCTCCGGCCGCCGAGCAGCTGATACACCGGCAGACCGGCGGCCTTCCCCTTGATGTCCCAGAGCGCGGTGTCGACGGCCGCGATCGCGGTCATGGTGACCGGGCCGCGGCGCCAGTAGCCGCCCTTGTAGAGGTACTGCCAGGTGTCCTCGATGCGGGCGGCGTCCCGGCCCAGGAGCAGCGGGCAGACGTGATCGCTGAGGTAGCTGGCCACGGCGAGCTCGCGTCCGTTGAGGGTGGCATCGCCCACCCCGGTGATGCCCTCGTCGGTGGTGAGCTTCAGGGTCACGAAGTTGCGCCCCGGGCAGGTGATGATCACCTTGGCGTCAATGATCTTCAAGCGCTCACCTCCCGCACGGCATCACTCCTGGCCGACCCATCATAGGGACGGGCACGATCACGGGTGCGCAGTCCTCGGTGATCTGGGCGAGAAGATCGCGTGACTCAGAGCTTGAACAGGGTGAAGCGATTCAGCCTGGCCGCCTCGCTCCGGCGCGACGCGCGAGGGGCACCGCGGGGCGGACCCCTCAGACGAGCAACTGGCGGAGCTGGGTCTCCCACCCTTCCCCGTGGATCGCGCGGCCCCGGAAGGCGGCGGCCAGCCGGGCCAGGTGGGGCATCTGCCGGACCGCCTCCGCGTAGCGTGAACCGAGGCCGGTGACGTCACCCGCGAGCACCTCGATGTGGAAGCCGATGAGCATCAGGTCGAGGTCGAGCTGTGATACCGACATGCCCGGGTCGTGGAAGACGTAGGTGGCGTGGTCCTGGACGTTGAGGGACTCGTAGACGAGCGCGCCGGAGGTGGTGCGAGCGACCAGGAAGGCCACGATGGTGGGATGGTCGCCGCCGATGGTGAGGCTGTCCAGGTCGGCGTGCGCCGCGGTCTGACCGGTGGGGTCGGGCGGCGTCTCGGGTACCCGGAACATCGACCGAGCCTGGGCCTGCCCCCCCTGCGACCAGGCGCCGCCACCGCGCAGCATCCGCATGGCGAGCATGCCGCCGAAGGCGCCGAACGGTGCACCGAAGCCGCCCCCCATGCCCATGCCCATTCCCATTCCCGCCCCCATGCCCATGCCGGACGCTCCGCCCGGCGGTCCGCCGATGAGCGTGCCGCCACCGCCCATCGCCCCGGGGGTCGGGACGCCCATGAAACGCTCCGCCATCAGCATCCCCATCCCCTGCTCGATCTGGCCGAAGTTGGTGCCCTGCCCCCGGCCCGGCCCGCTGCTCTGAACCGGCCCCGCCTCGGCGAGCTGGGTGGTGCCCTGAGCCGCAACCTCCACCGAGGAGATCTGGTGGAACCCGAGCGCCGGCTCGCCGAGCGTTTCGATGAGCGCGGCGCCCGCAGCCCGCTCGGGAAGTGCCGAGGCTCCGACCAGCGCGGGCCACGCCTGGGGGTCGATTCCGTCGAGGGTCGTCCGGGGCACCGCCACACCGTCACGGAGGTCGCCGGCGAGCTGCCGCTGGGCGAGGGCGCCGAGGCCGGGGAGAAGCGCCTGGAGGAAGGCACCGGTCCGGCCGCGAGCGTCGGTCGCCCGCTGGCGGAGAAGGGTGAGGAACTGGGAGGTCATCTGAGCGAGCCGCTGGACCTCGACGCTCCCCGCGTCTCCCATGGCGATGCCGATCCGGTAGCCGGAGGGGTCGGTGGTGACGTCCTCGATGACGGCGTAGGGGACCTGGACGGGCAGCCCGCTCAGCGGGATCGCCACCAGGCCGTCGTCGTAGAGGCTGACATCCGCCTCGACACCGTCCACCGCGCCGTGGAAGCGCTGAGGCTCCCCGAAGCCGATGGTCACCAGGCCCTGCCGGGAGTCGGCAACCCGCAGGTCGCCGATCTGGGCGAGCAGCTGGGTGCGCAGAACCCCGAGCTGGGACAGCTCGACCGCACTGCCATCGCTGAGGCGGATGCGCACCGTGAAGGGCACTGGCTCACCGACCTCGGCGATCTGCTCCGGGGCGATCCTGAGTGGCTGGCCGAGCTGGGGGGATACCGTCACGGCGCCCCCCTCGACAGCCACCGTGCCGTCCCCTTCGTCGACCACCTCGCCGCTCGCGGCGCTCAGCCGGAAGTGCACGCGAGAGCTCAGCCGGGGACGATCACGGCGCCGGGGTGCCGCACTCGCCGCAGAACTTGATCCCGGTGGCGATCTCGCTCCCGCAGTTGCCACAGAAGCGCTTGGTCGCCGTGGGGGCGGCGGCCATCGCGGCGCCGCAGTGCTGGCAGAACTTGCCGCCGCCCGACTCCTGGTGGCACGACGGGCAGAGGCCGGTGGCCTGGTCGGTGTAATTCACCCCCTGGGTGAGGTCCTGCGCCTGGATCTTCTCCTCCAGCTGGCCTCTCTGCGCCTGGGCCTGCATGAAGGCGGTCTCCTCACCCAGCTTGGGAGCGCACTCGACACAGAGACCGCGGTCGTTGTTCCAGCAGACGTCCCGGCAGACCCACTTGCCACAGCGGTTGCACTGGTAGAAGCGGTCGTGGACCTCCTGGGCCGCTTTCGCCAGCTCCTTGTCCTTGGCCGGGCTGCCCGTTCCGGACATGAGCATGCTCGAGTTCCACCCCGCGCTCTCGACGTCACCCCCGAGAGATCCGCCCAGGAGGCCGCCGCCGATGGCCGCCACCCTGCCTCCGAAACCGAAGAGGGAGCGGTGGAACGAGGAGCGATACCCGTTGTTGCACCGCATACAGCGGAATTCGAACTGGTACCCCTCCTGGGTGGAGAGGTCCTCGATGTTGCTGGTGAAGGCCACGACGCCGGGCATCTGCTCGCCTCCTCTCATGTGACCGGCCATCCCGCCGGCCCAATCCGCACAACCTAGGATCGTTGAGCCCTACTGTCAATGCACCGCACCACCCGCCAGGCGTGAGCTTAGACGTTCAGAGGGACCGGCCTCCCGGGTAACCCGCGAGGGTTCCGGGAAAAGCCGCCTCAGCCCGGGCTTCCAGGCGAGCGGAGTGACGGCGCAGCAGCAGCACACCGGCCAGCCCCACCGCCACCGCCAGCACCGCGAAACCGGCTGCGAGCCAGCCGCTCAGGCTGAGGAGCGCGTTGCCGGCCGCGTAGGCCGCGAGCCCGTAGGCGGTGGCCCAGACCACGCTGCCGGCCGCGTTGAAGAAGAGAAAGGCGAGCGGCGGCATCCGGCCCGCCCCGGCCAGCAGCCCGGCGAAGCTGCGCAGGACGAGGACGAACCGGCCCAGGAAGACGACCCTGCCGCCGTCGCGCTGGAAGAGATAGTGAGTCACCTTGACCTGGGGCTGGCCGAGGCCGACGCGTGTGCCGTAGCGCACCAGGAGGCGATATCCACCCCACCACCCGATGGCGTAGCCGAGGCTGCCTCCCACGATGGGACCAGCCGCGGCCGCAGCGATGACCCCGCCGATGGACAGATGCAGCTTCACCGCGAGGGCTGCGGCCGTGACCAGCGCCGTCTCCCCGGGAAGGAACGGCACACAGAGGCTCTCGATCCCGGCGAGCAGGAACACCGCCAGGTAGCCCCAATGTTGGACGAATCCCGACGCGAACCCGGTCAGCGAAGCGAGCAGCACAGCCGAACAATGACGCTTGGGCCCGACCGAGGCGGGGAATCCGCCCGGTTATGGCTCCGAAGCCACCTCCGCGTCACCCGCGGCCGGTGGCTGGCTGAGCCGGAGGACCAGCAGCGACCGCCCCTCGACCTGGAGACGCTCCGGGGTGCGGACCCCGCGGGTGCTGGGCTTCTCACCCGGCTGGGCGGTGTCGAGGATCACCTCCCACGTCCCGGGGGGTAGATCCCACTCGCAGGTATCCCCGGACGAGTGGAGGAGCACGGCCAGCGTGTCATCGACGATCCGCTCCCCGGTCGCCGTCCGGTCGGAGATCAGGCCCCCGTCGAGGATCATCGCGAGCGACTGCCGTTCATGGCTGCCCCAGTCCTCGTCGGTCATCTCCACGCCGTTGCGCCGCAGCCAGCGAACGTCCTTGAGACCTCCGCCGACGACCCGACCGGTGAAGAAGTGCTGGCGGCGGAGCGCGGGATGCGCGGCGCGCAGGGCGATCAGCCGGCGGGTGAAGCCGAACAGCACCGGGTCGTCGTGCTGCCAGTCGATCCAGGAGAGCTCATTGTCCTGGCAGTAGGCGTTGTTGTTGCCCTGCTGGGTGCGGCCCACCTCGTCCCCGGCGAGGATCATCGGACAGCCCTGGGAGAGCAGCAGGGTGGCCAGGAAGTTGCGCTGCTGACGCCGCCGCACCTCGTCCACCGCGGGGTCCCCGGTCTCGCCCTCGGTGCCGCAGTTCCAGGACCGGTTGTCGTCGGTGCCGTCACGGTTGTCCTCTCCGTTGGCCTGGTTGCGCTTGCGCTCGTAGGAGACCAGGTCGCGCAGGGTGAAGCCGTCGTGGGCGGTCACGAAGTTCATGCTGGCGCTCGGCCCACGGCCGTCGTCCGCGTAGAGGTCGCTGCTCCCGGTGAGACGGTAGGCGAGGTCGGCGACGCCGATGAGCGCGCCCCGCCAGTAGTCGCGAACGGTGTCGCGGTACTTGCCGTTCCACTCCGCCCACCCCACCGGGAAGTTGCCGACCTGGTAGCCGCCCGGTCCGATGTCCCAGGGTTCGGCGATCAGCTTCACCTCGGCCAGCACGGGATCCTGGTGGATGATGTCGAAGAAGGCGGCCAGCTTGTTGACCTCGTAGAACTGGCGGGCGAGAACCGAGGCGAGGTCGAAGCGGAAGCCGTCGACGTGCATCTCGGTGACCCAGTAGCGCAGCGAGTCCATGATCAGGCGCAGGGTCTGGGGTGCACCCGCGTTGAGCGTGTTGCCGGTCCCGGTCACGTCCCAGTAGTGGCGGCGGTCGTGGGGGTCGAGGTAGTAGTACGCCTGGTTGTCGATGCCCCGGAAGGAGAGCGTCGGGCCCAGGTGGTTGGCCTCGCCGGTGTGGTTGTAGACGACGTCGAGAAAGACCTCGAGGCCGGAGGCGTGAAGGGAACGCACCATCCGCTTGAACTCGACGACCTGGCCGCCCTCGTCGCCCGCCGAGGAGTAGCGGCCCTCGGGGGCGAAGTAGCCGATGGTGTCGTAGCCCCAGTAGTTGCGCAGGCCGAGCTGGTGCAGGCGGGCGGAGTCGATGAACGCGTGCACCGGCATCAGCTCGACCGCGGTCACGCCGAGCGCCTTCAGGTGTCCGATGGCGGCGGGGTGGCCCAGACCGGCGTAGGTGCCCCGCAGGCGCTCGGGCACGTTGGGATGGCGCATGGTGAAGCCTCGGACATGGGTCTCGTAGACGACGGTGTCGGCCCACGAGATCCGGGGCGGGGGGGTCCCCGCCCAGTCGAAGCGGTCGTCGACCACCACCGAGAGCGGGACGTGACCGGCGGAGTCGAGCTCGCTCCGGGCGTCATCGGTCATCCGCCGGTCCCACTCGTAGCCGTAGACCTCGGGGCCCCACTCGATCGCGCCGGTGAGAGCCCGGGCGTACGGATCGGTGAGCAGCTTCCGGGGATTGAAGCGGCCACCGGCGGCCGGCTCGTAGGGGCCGTGGACCCGGTAGCCGTAGCGGGTCCCAGGACCGACCCCGAGCAGGTAGCCGTGCCAGGTCAGGTCGGTCCGATCGGTGAGCTCGTAGATCTCCCGCGTGCTCCCGTCGGGGTTGAGCAGCACCAGCTCCACCCTCTGCGCGTTGGCGCTGAAGAGCGCGAAGTTGGTGCCGTTGCCGTCCCAGTGGGCACCGAGCGGGAAGTGCTGGCCAGGCCACGGGTGGCCGGCGATCGGGGTCGCGGCCGGCGGAGCCGGCTTCGCGGCCGATCGAGGCGGGGTGGCGGCCTTTACCGGCCCCTGATCCGGGGCGGCCGACGGCGAGGGCTGCCGGGGACGCGATTCCACGTCGAGGACTCCAGCTGGGGATTGGCTCCCCTCGGGACGGCGCCAGTTCGCAACCGCCTCCGGCGGCCAACGATAGCGTCTCCTCATACCGATCCGCGGCGATGATACGGGCCCATGACCGAGCCGAGCCCGAAAGCCTGGGGCCTCCTGCCCCACCACGTCAGCACCGCGGGCCGCAGCAGCAGCGCGTCCGCGGAGACCGTCGGCGCACTGCTGGCCGCCCTCGGCGCCGATCGCCGCCGCCCCGATCCGGACGGCGACCGACCGCTGGTCATCGTCCAGGGAGAGTGTCCGCGTCCAGGCGGCGACGGGGAGGGGAAGGCGGCGGCGCCGCCGGAGGTCGAGCTCGAGGACGGCTCCACCCTGGCCTGCGGTGACCGGCTGCCCGCCGACCTCCCGCTCGGGTACCACCGCCTCCACGTGGGGGGCCGGAGCCGCCTCCTGGTGGTGACCCCGCCCCGCTGCCACCTCCCCGCGCGGCGGGGCTTCGGCTTCGCGGTCCAGCTCTATGCGACGCGTTCGGCGGCGAGCTGGGGCATCGGGGACCTCACCGACCTCGCCGGGCTCGCCCGCTGGGCGGCAGGACTCGGAGCCGCGACGCTGCTGGTCAACCCGCTCCACGCCGGGCTGCCTCTGCTCCCCATCGAGCCCAGCCCCTACTTCCCCACCAGCCGGCTCTTCCTCGATCCCCTCTACCTGCGCCCCGAGCGCGCGGGAGGGAACATCGACGTCAGCGACCTGGCGGCCGCCGCTCGGCTGCTGAACCGCGAGCACCGGATCGACCGCGACCAGGTCGCCCTGCTCAAGATGGCCGCCCTCGAACGGGAGTTCCTCGACACCGCCACCCAGGGCGAGACCGAGGCGGCGCTCGCAGCGCGGCCCCGGCTCCACGACTTCGGCCTCTTCTGCGCGCTGGCGGAGCGCCACGGGAAGGACTGGCGCGATTGGCCGCGCCCGCTGGCGCGGCGCGACCCCGCGGCGCTCCGGGCCGCGGCGGCAGAGCTGTCGGGGCGGGTGCGGTTCCACGCCTGGGTGCAGCTGCAATTGGACCGTCAGCTGGAAGACGCCGGCGCTGCCCTACCGCTGATCCGTGATCTCGCCGTCGGCTTCCACCCGGGTGGGGCCGACGCCTGGCTCTGGCAGGAGCTTGTCGTCCCGGGGGCGACAGTGGGGGCGCCGCCCGACGCCTTCAACTCGCGCGGGCAGGATTGGGGCATCCCGGCATTCGATCCCTGGAAGCTCCGGGCGGCCGGGTACGACCCCTTCATCGAGACGCTTCGTGCCAACCTCCGCCAGGGAGCGGGCCTGCGCATCGATCACGTCATGGGGCTGCAGCGGCTCTGGTGCATCCCTGCGGGGGGAGGGCCGGCCGACGGCTGCTACCTCGGATACCCCGCCGGCGACCTGCTCGGCATCATCGCCCTCGAGTCGGTCCGCCACCGGGCGACGGTGATCGGTGAGGACCTGGGAACGGTCCCCAGCGGATTCCGCTCGCGGCTGCGCCGGCGAGGCCTCCTGAGCTATGTGGTGCTCCTCTTCGAGGACCGCCCGCCCGCGCGTTGGCCCCGGCAGGCGCTGGCCGCGGTGACCACGCACGACCTGCCCACCGTCACGGGGCTCTGGGACGGCAGCGACCTGGAGGCGAGGCGCCGGATCGGGCTGCCCACCGATGGCTCCGCGACCGAGGAGCTGGCGGAACGCCTCCGCCGGGACGGCGGCCCGGCCCGCGACGCGGAGAGCTCGGCCGCCGTGCTGCACGCCCACCAGCGCCTGGCCACCTCGCGATGCACCCTGCTCGCCGCCACCCTCGAGGATGTGGCCGAGGTCCGGGAGCGACCAAATCAGCCGGGCAGCACAGGAGAGAGTCCGAACTGGTCCTTGGCGCTTCCCCTGCCCCGGGAAGGCCTGCAGGAGCTGCCCATGGCACGGGAGCTGGCCCGGATACTGGCTCGCAAACCGGCGGGCCCGCAGCGCCCCGCCGGGCGAGGGCAGGGAGCTCGCTCTCCCCTGAACTAGCCTCGCCGACGTGATATGGTTGACGGAGCAACTGGGCCGAGGATGCCCCAACGGAGAGTCCCACGTTGACCACAGCGGTGAAACAGGCTTCGACACGTATCGACATCGAGCTGTTCCAGTGCGCCAAGGCGGAGGCAAGCCGCCTGCACCGGCCCGTGTACATCGCGGGCGGCGAGATCCACGCCGAACGGCCTCCGCGGACCACGGCGATGGTGTGGCCGAATGGCAGCGTGACCTGGGGCAACCCCCAGGCTGCCAGCAAGCAGATCGACCGACGCCACCTCCCCCCCGCCGCCTGAGGCGGCGAGCGTCGCGGACGCTCTACCGGGGAGGGCGCGGCGCTGGGCGCCTGCGCGCAGTGTCGGCCGCGGTCTGACGGGTTCGGGTCGAGGGGGCAGGTCGGGTGCGGCTGTGCCCACGAACGCAAGAGGGAGCCGCGGCACGGCCGCGGCTCCCTTTGCGCGTTCGGTGTGGTGGTCAGGTTCCCCCGAGGGAAGAACTGACGTTCGAGAAAAAGGTATTTGCCGACCGGCCGACGGCGAGAAGCATGACGGCCGCGACGACAGCGATGAGAACGATGATGAGTGCGTACTCCACCATTCCCTGCCCTTCCTCATCTCGACGCCACCTGCGCCGAGGGGCAGTGGGGAGAGTTTCGCTCATGAGGCACCACCTCCTTCGTTCGGGCCCGGTTCACCTCCTGCTCACACCGATTGACGCGAAG
Organism: Candidatus Dormiibacterota bacterium; assembly: GCA_003170875.1. Classification (GTDB taxonomy): domain Bacteria; phylum Chloroflexota; class Dormibacteria; order Aeolococcales; family Aeolococcaceae; genus Changshengia. The sequence continues at coordinate 11,178 of PMYJ01000095.1, forward strand.
AACTCCACTCTGCGGGGTGACGTCTCAGCATCGGTCGTACTCCACCGTGACGAGTCGGTGATGAACCAAGGGATCCCGAGCGATGGCGGGCGGCGCCGCTCGGCGCCAGGGCGGCTCGCCGGGGTCGGCGCCGCTCCTCCCCCCGACCCTCAGTCCCGGTCGAAGGTGCGACCGGCCCAGGCCACCGCGCCCACCAGACCGGCATCGCTCCCCAGCTGGGCCTGGCCCAGGCGGCAGCGGCGGAGCGGGGCGTCGAAGGCGATCTCGGCCATGGCGGCGCGGATCGGGGCTTCGAGAAGGTCGACGTGGCTGCCAACCCCTCCGCCGACAGCGATGGCGTCGGGGCCGAGGATGTTGACCAGGGCGCCGAAGGAGCGTCCCAGGGCCCGTGCCGCGTCGGCGAAGACGCGGTGAGCAAGCGGGTCGCCGGCCCGGGCCGCGGCGGCGATGGCGGAGGCATCGAGGGGGGTGGCGCCCCGCAGCTGCGACTCCTCGCCGGCGGCAAGGGCCGCAGCGGCGCATCGGGCGATCCCCGTTCCCGACGCGATCCCCTCCAGGCAGCCCGGGTGCCCCTGGCCGCAGAGCGGGCCGTCCGTGTTACAGGGCACGTGCCCGACCTCGGCCGCGGTGCCGGCGGTGCCGACCAGGAGGGTGCCGTCGATGATCACGGCACCGCCTATGCCCGTGCCGATGATCACGAAGACGAACGTCCGGGCTCCCCGGCCCATTCCGGCTGCCCATTCCGCGTAGCCGGCGAGATTCGAGTCGTTGTGGATGGCCACCGGGCATCCGGAGGCTGCGGAGAGCATCTCCCGGGCCGGGAGGTTCTCGAAGCCGGGGAGGTGGGGGGCGGCGAAGACCACCCCGCTCTCCGGGTCGAGGGGACCGGGGATGCCGATGGCGATGCCGTCCGGGGTGCCCCCGGCAGCGTCCCGGGCCGCCGCGGCACACGCCGAGATCACCGCCTCGGGGCCGTCTGAGGCCGGCGTCCGGCGGCGCACCACACGCTCCGCGTAGGTGGTGGGCCCGGTGGCGAGGGCTGCCCGGATGCTGGTGCCGCCAAGGTCGATCCCGACAAGTCGGGGCATCACGCGTCTCCTGAGGTCGTCATGACCGCTGCCGGAAAGAGGTGCGAGGCTCGCCGGAGGGGCCATCGTGCCAACGCCCGGGGCGGGCGATCCGGTCGGCGGCCGCCGGGCCCCAACTCCCGGCCGGGTACATCTTGACGGGCGACGGACGGTCCAGCACGGGCTGGACCACCTGCCAGCCCCGCTCCACCTCGTCCTCCCGGATGAAGAGGGTGTGGTCGCCGCTCAGCGCATCGTGGAGGAGGCGCTCGTAGGCTTCGGGCGTGCTCGCCTTGAACGATCCCTCGTAGCTGAAGTCCATCTCCACCGGCTGGGTGGTCACCTCAGGCCCGGGCCGCTTGGCGACGAAGGTGATCGAGATCCCCTCATCGGGCTGGACGCGGATCACCAGCCGGTTGCTGTCCAGGGCGTGGAGCCCCACCGCCCGGAAGAGGTGGAGCGGGGCGTCGCGGAAGCTGAGGACGACGCGGGTATCACGGACCGCGAGGCGCTTGCCGGTGCGGAGCAGGAAGGGCACACCGGCCCAGCGCCAGGAGTCGATGTGGAGGCGCATCGCCGCGAAGGTCTCGACCTCGGAGCCGGCGGCGACCCCCTCCTCGTCGCGATACCCGGGCACCGCCTCGCCGTCGACGCTGCCCGAGGCGTACTGACCGCGGACCACGGCACCGGGTTCCACCGGATGGAGGGCCTCCAGGACCTTGACCTTCTCGTTGCGGATGGCCTCGGCGGCGAAGGAGATGGGCGGCTCCATCGCGGTCACCGCGAGCAGCTGGAACATGTGGTTCTGAACGATGTCCCGGATCGCGCCGGTCTCCTCGTAGAAGGCGCCGCGGTGCTCGACACCCAGGGACTCGGCGACGGTGATCTCGACACGAGCGATGGCGTCGCGGTTCCACACCCTCTCGAAGACGGAGTTGCCGAAGCGGAAGACGAGGAGGTTCTGGACCGTCTCCTTGCCGAGGTAGTGGTCGATGCGGTAGATCCGATCCTCGGGCAGCACCTCGTGGAGGACGGCGTTGAGCCGGGTCGCCGAGGTGACGTCGTGACCGAATGGCTTCTCGATGACGAGCTTGGTCCCGGCCGCCAACCCGGCTGCCCCGAGGCTCTGGGCCAGGGCGGTGAACGCGGAGGAGGGCACGGCCAGGTAGAGGAGCCGCTCCGGCCGTCCGGCCGCCGCCCGGAGGGGGCGGAGGTCGCCGTCGGGCCCGACCGGGACGAAGCGGAGGCGGGCGGCGAAGGCGGCGAAACGGCGGGCTTCGAAGCGGGTCCGGGAGAAGCCCCGGATCGCCTCCTCGGCGTGGTTTCGGAATCGCTCGTCGCTCCAGTCCATCGGGGCCACCCCGATGACGTCGCCGTGCTCGGGGAGCAACCCCTCGACCTCGAGGTTGTAGAGAGCGGGCAGGAGCTTCCGGGCCGCGAGGTCGCCGGTCGCCCCGACCACCACGATGTCCTGGTCGGACGGACGGGTGAGGGTCATGAGCGGATCACGTGCACGCCCACCGGCGGCTTCCCATCATGTCTGCGCCCCAGGGCGCGACGATGCCGGGTCGACGGGAGGAGCGGTGTCAGCCGCGGGCACGAGGTCGGATTGTAGTGGAGGCATGGCGCCGTCCACGGGGAAGGCCTCCGGCGACGCGGCGCCCACTCTCCGGCCGCCGGGGTGCAAACTGTGGCGGCCTGCCGCTCCACCTGTGAAGATGCGGCGTCACCCGTCGCCGGATCACCCAGAGGAGCGCCTGCCGTGGATCACGATCGGACCCAACCGGACCTCGTCGCCGCCCGCACCCGCCGAGCCAGCTGGGATCTCGAGGAAGTCCTGGGGATCGGCCTCATCGTGGCGATCGCCCTCCTCGCAGCTGCCTATGTCGCCGCCGGGATCATGGAGGCAGGAGCCTCGCCGGGGCCAAACCAGATCGAGGCAACGCTCCTCTACGCGACCGAGTGGGTCTCCCCGTACATCGTCCTCTTCCCGCTCGCAGCGCTCGCCCTCACGGCGTGGTCGGTGCGCCGCCACTCGTCCGCTCCGGAGAGGGCGACACAGACCGCGGGAGCCATGGAGTCGGACGGTGCGACCGACCCCGGCCTGGCTCACCTCTCCCGCGCCCGAATCCTGATCATGATCGCGGCCGTCGCGCTGGTTCTGATCGCCGGCGCTGCGATCGGGGCGCTGGTCAGCAGCATCCTGCTGATGACGCAGAACGAGTTGGGAGGCAACCCGGTGTGGGCCTCCGAGGCCCAGACCCTCGGCGTGGTGGCCGCCGCCCTGCTGCTCGCCGGCATCGGGCTCGCCTGGACGGTTCGCCTCTGGATGCAGACGTCGGAGCTGCCCGCCGGCGATGAGGAGGAGTGGGCGTCGGAGCCCGGGTCGGAACTCGGGTCAGAGCTCGCGTCGGAGCCCGCGGCGACCACCGTTCCCGAGTAGGCACGGTTGCCCGGTCGCAACCAGGCCACCGCAATCCGCCTCTCGGGCCTGATCCGCTCAGGCTGCGACGGTCCGGCACGCCCGGGCGGCGAACCCCAGGTCCCGAGCGCGGGCGGCGACCCCCTCGGCCTCGCCGCGCCCCGCGCCAAGGGCAAAGACGGCGCCGCCGCTGCCGGTCAGGTGCCAGGTGGTCCCCGGCATGGCGCCCCGCAACCTGAGGAGACCGGCGGCAAGCTCCGGATTGGCACGGCAGGCAGCCGCCTCCAGGTCGGAGCCGCACAGCTCAGGGGCGACCGGCCGCCCCTGGGCCAGCAGCACCGCCAGCGTCTCGGGCCGCGCGGGGCCACGCCATTCGTCCGGTGTGAGCGCCGCGAAGGTGGCCGCGGTGCCGCTGCGCCCGGCGACGGCGACGGCGAGGTCGAGGGGAGGGTGCAGGATCGGCTCCAGGCGTTCGCCAGCCCCCCCGACCAGGAGGCTTCCACCGGCCAGACACGCCGGCACGTCGCTGCCCAGCGTGTCGGCGAGCCGGAGCATCCCGATGTCCCACGCGGAGCTACCCGCCCCGCCGAGCAGCCGGAGGACGGCCGCCGCATCCGCGGAGCCACCACCGAGGCCGGCGGCGGCAGGCAGCCGCTTCTCCAGGCAGAGCCGGACGGCGCCCGCGGGGCGGCTGGGGAGAACGGCGCGGGCGGCCCGGAGCACGAGGTTGTCCTCGACCGGGACCTCGGCCGCGGTCGGGCCGGAGACGGTCAACCCGATCTCCGCAACCGCCCCACCGACCTCGACCCCGACGAGATCGTGCCAGTCGAGGCGCACGACGACCGAGCGGAGCTCGTGACGGCCGTCGAGGCGCTGCCCGACCACGCTCAGGGCGAGGTTGAGCTTGGCGTAGGCGGGTGTGAAGATCATGGGAAGAGAGATTCTGGGCGCCGGACCCGGCTGTGCCGGAGGGCGATTGCTATACTCCAGGCTCCCGGGCGTTGGTTGGGGGACGCGCCCAGTTTCCGACATTAGTCAACAGGTGTCATCTTGGCCAACTCTCGTTCCGCCCGGAAGCGCATCCGCTCCAATGAGCGCAAGCGCGTCCGCAACCGCATCGTCCGCTCGGCAGTCCGGACCCGGATCGGCAGGGTGCGCCGTTCGCTCGTGAGCGGCCAGGTCGCCGGCATCGAGGAAGAGCTCCGCGCGGCGGTCAAGGCTCTGGACAAGGCCGCCGAGAAGGGCATCCTTCACCGCAACAACGCGGCGCGGCGCAAGTCTCGGATCATGGCGATGGCGGCCAAGCTCACCTTCATGGCCGGGAGCGAGGCGGAGAAGGCGGTCACGCGCGCCGCGGCCACCGGCGGAGCCAAGGGCAGGTCGGCCAAGGGCGCCTCGACTGCGACCGCCAAGGCCAGCGCGGCGGCCAAGGGCGCCGACGCCAAGAAGGCGTCCACGACCAAGGCCGCGGCCAGCACGGCCAAGGCTCCGGCGGCCAAGCCGGGCACCGCCGCCAAGCCCGGCACTGCGGCGAAGCCGGCCGGCGCTGCCAAGCGGGCCGGGTCGACCCGCCGCGCCAGCAGCGACCAGTAGCCACACCCGAGGGCGGGCTGCCTCAGCGAGCGCGACCTCGCGCCACGGCGCGGGCGGCACCCAGGGCAAAGCGCCCCATCGCCTGACGATCGTCGGTCTCCCCTGACTTGATGGCGGCGTCGATCGCCTGGAGCTGGTGCAGCCAGTCCTCCACGACCTCGGGCGCGACGGCGCGGGCTTGCCGGGCCAGCCGGTCGGCGCGCCACTCGGGGATGTGGAGCTCGGTCGCCAGGCGCCCGCCCGACCCACCGGACCCGAGCAGGGACTGGGCGCGCCGCAGTTCGGAGAGCTGACCGGCGAGGGTGGCGATGAGGTGCTGGGTGGAATGACCCTCCTCCACCAGCTCCGTGGCGGCGGCGGCTCCCCGACCCGGCTGCGCCCCGAGGAGCCTCTCCAGGACGTTCCAGACCTCGACCGCCTCGGCGCCGCCGACCAGATGTCGCACCGTCTCCACCTCGACGGGCTCGCCGCCGGAGTAGGCACTCAGCTTGTCCAGCTCGGCGGCGATGACGCCCAGGTCCGAGCCCGCCACCCGGAGAAGGTGGTCGAGAGCGCCGGCGCGCAGCCGCAGTCCGCGCTCCGCCACGGCCCGCTCCGCCCACTCCCGCACATCGCGACCGCGCAGCAGGTTGAAGGCGCGGATCTCGCCCCCGAGCCGCCCCACCGCGGCCGCCACCGGATGGCTCGCGGGCACCGATTGGTGGCTCACCAGGCAGACGGAGGTGCTCGGCGCCCGCAGCTCGAGCGCCTCGGCCAGGGCCCGCCCGGCCTCTCCGGAACGCCGGCCCCCGGTGAGCTGCGGCGGGTCGCGGAGGAGGAGGTAGCGGCGCTCGTCGATCAGGGGGATCTCAGCGAGAGAGGAACGGACCCGGTCGAGGGGTGCCGGTGCCTCGATCACCTCGACGCCCAGCTCGGCGGCCGCGGCCCGCCGGCGCCACTGCCGGACCGCCTCATCGACCCGATGGCGGTCGTCCCCGTGGACGAGCAGCAGGTCAGCGGGAGGGGCGACCGGCTGCGAGCGACCGCCGGCGATCCGTGGGTCGCCGGGGGTCACCGCTCGGAGTCCGGGATCAACCGTTCTAGAGGCGGTAACGGCGCTGGCCGTCGTCGCCCCGGAAGGTCTCGGCGCCGGCCCGCTCGGCGAGGAACCGGACGGCACGGCCGGAGACCTTCACCCCAGCCCTGGTGATCTCGGAGGCGATCTCGGCGGCCGTCCCCTGGCCGAGCTTGGCGACGACCGCCCGCACCACCTCGGTGGTGACCTCAGGCGGCGTCGCCCGCCCCTTCACCGCGCGGCCGCGGGCACGCCGCCGCCGCGCCGGCGCGGCCGCGGCAACCGCACCCTCGACCGCCCGCCGACGGCGCCGCGGCCGCGAGTCGCCGACCACCGACGAAGCGCGGTCAAACATCGTGACGGCGTCGCGGATCTGTTGGCGGAGCTCCTCGTTGTCCGCGCGCAGGCGGGCGATCTCCTCGACCAGCGCCTCGATGCGGTGGACCAGGCGCTCCCCGGCGCGCACCACCGGCGATTCACCCTCGCCGTGGGGCGCGGATCCTCCCCGGCGCCCTCCCAGGGCCGGCTCCCGACGGTCGCCAGCCATCGACTGGCTCTCGTCCTCCTCAGAGGAAGTCGCCATTGCACATACCTCATCCCATCTGACGCCCACGGCCGTGTCGTCTGGCCTCGCCATGCGGCCCGGCCGTTGCGCTCGCGTCGATCATAGCCGCCCCACGCATTCCGGTGGGACTGCAATCCGGGCCAACCTGGGACCGATGGCGAAGAGCGGTGGCGCGGGCGGGGCGCAGGGGCCAACCGATCGCGAGAGCGCGGTACCATGTGGCTCCCCAGGGGACGTAGCTCAGCTGGGAGAGCGCTTGCATGGCATGCAAGAGGTCGGGAGTTCGAGCCTCCCCGTCTCCACCAAGGGGCACAAAACCGTTGAGAACAAAGGGTTTTCCGGTTCTGAGCCGTTTCGGGACGAGGCCAGTTTCGGCTCCTTTTCGCAACATGTAAGCTCTCTAGTGGAGAGCAGCTGCGAACTTTGGCGCTGAACCAAGTAAGATTCCTCCCCGGTGCCCAACTGGGAACGCAGAGGTCCGCGATGGCCAAGCCCCTGACTGTGATGCCGTCTCCCTCGCCGTGGCAGGCGTGGGTCGGCGAGTACCTCGACGAGAAGCGCGCCAGCGGGGTCAGCCGCCACACCACCGGCATTTACGGCTACGCCCTCCAGGACGTCCTCCTCCCCTACTGCGCGGCCCACAAGGTGTCCGCGCCTACCGAGCTCAATCCGGCGCACCTCAACGCCCTGGTCAGCGGGCTCCTGGACGGCACGGGGTCGCGCTCAGGGCGGCCGCTGGCCAAGCAGAGCGTCGATACGTACGCGCGGACCATCAACGGCTTCCTGGGCTGGCTGGGCAAGCGGGGCGAGGCAACCAGCGCCCGGGCCCAGCGCCCGCGCCTGCCCCACCGCGTCCTCGAGGTGCTGTCCCGGGAAGAGGTCACCCGACTGGAGGACGCAGCGCAGAACGAGCGAGACAAGCTCATCATCCGGGTTCTCGCCGACACCGGCCTGCGCCTCAGCGAGCTCCTCGGGCTCGTCCCCGCCGACATCCGCCAGGAGCCCGGCCGGCGGTGGTACCTCAAGGTCCGCGGCAAGGGCGAGAAGGAGCGGCTGGTGCCGATCGCTCCCGGCCTGGCCGGACGGCTGGACCGCTACGTCAAGCGGACGCGGCGGCCGAGTGCCTACCCCAACCTCTTCCTCGGCAACCGCCGGGGGCGGGGCACCACGGAGTACGAGCCGCTCACCAAGAGCGGGGCGGAGCAGCTGATCCGCGACCTGGGGCTGGACGTCCTCGGCAGGCGGGTGTACCCGCACCTCTTCCGGCACTCGTTCATCACCTGGTGCGCCCTGCGGGGGATGCGGGAGACCGACGTCGCCAAGATCGTCGGACACAGCGGGCTGCGGATGATCCACGAGGTCTACGAGCACCTGACCGTGTCCGACACCCACGATGCGCTGATGCGGGCGTTTATCGCGGAGGATCGGCGAGGGTAGACAAAGGGTTCACGTCGCTGCCTCACCCACCCCGACCACTGTAGACCCGGAGGCGGAAGTTCGGTGGACGGCGCAGAATTGACCTGAAGAGATCCTCGACTTCCGCTACGAGAGCTTCCGGATCGTTCGGGACCCCCTCGCGCCGCCCATTCCCGTAGTGGGTAAGACGAAAGCCCCGTCCCGCGAGACCTTCGAGCTGCACTGAATCGAAACCGCCGCTGCCACGCGACGCACCGCAGTCGAGTTCCATGACCAGCGTGCCGTTTTCGGATGCGACAAACTGCACGCATTGGTTGCGGTCAGCAGCATCGCAGAAGATGGCGACGCCCAAGCGCGGAAGCTTCGCAAAGGTCTTGGTAACCCGAGCGCGCCGACGTTCTGGATCGGCTAGCTCAGGTTCAAGCCACGAAGGTATGCGCACTCGGTGGATCGTAGCGGAACAGTCTGCCCTGCGAGTCAGCCTCCCCTGAACGTGCACTCGCCGAGGATGCAGGTCGATCCGAGTCCTTGACCGCGGTCAGACCGGCTGCACCGTGCGACCAATCCCGTCAGCGCATTAACGAAGATCTTTGGTCGAGCCACCACCGAATTTGATGGCCTCCTGGGCTCCCAGGCACCCTCTCGATACCGTCGTAGCCGGCCGCGAAATACCATGAGATTGACGTGTTCTGTATTCCGCGCAGTATTTTGAGGGGGCGGTGTTACAAGAACCGCCCCTCCGGGGACGGCACCTCCGTCCGGCCACC
>PMYJ01000121.1:0-12012 GCA_003170875.1 Candidatus Dormiibacterota bacterium
TCGTGCGCGGGCTCCTTCACGGTGGCACCCGCGGCGGTGACCTCGGCCAGCTTCGCCTCGATGTCCGGCACGTGCCAGAAGGCCACCGGTGAGGTCATGCCCTGCGGTCCACCGCCCGGCACCAGCCCGATGTGCTGGCCTTCGGCGTCGAAGCCGACGTAGTAGGGCCCGTCGGTCTGCGGCGGGACGCCGAGCAGGGCGGTGTACACCGCCTTGGCCGTCGCCAGGTCGGACACGGGATGCAGCACCGTCTTGATTCCCTGGGTGGAAGAGCCGGTCATGGTGACTCCTGAACTCGTGGGTCTGGCCGGGATGGTGTGGCTCAAGGATCATCCCACGTGGCGCCGGAGGTGCCCACCGCCGCCGCATACCGCATGTCCATCGGCGCATCCGGGGGCTGACCGGTGCCCTACGACCGCACGGCCTCGCTCACCGACCGAGCAGAAACGTTCTCGGCGCGGACGGCGCCAAGCGACCCGAGCGCGCGGCGGACCTCAGCCAGCCGTCCGTCCTCCCACTCGATGGTGGGGTCCGGTTCGAGGAAGGCGAAGGCGATGCTCGCCGCCGTGAGCGCAACCTGAGACCATTCGGCGGTCTGAGCCGCGCCGAAGGGCCGTGCCTGGATGCGTCGCGAGGCGATCTCAGGGGTGGAGAGGGCCATGATCACGAGCCCCCGGAGGGTGGCGCTGGCGAGGCTCGCGATCATCTCGAAGCTGCCCTGGACCTCGGGGCGGAGCCGATAGCCGAGCAGCCCTGCCAGCTGCTCCCAGGAGTCGGCGATCCGGCTGATGAAGCCTCGCTCGGACGTGGCCAGGGCGGCCTGCAGGTCATTCCGCAGCTCCTCGTCGGCGACGCTCAGGAAGGTCGCATGCAGGGCGAGGTAGGTGCGCCACTCCGTCGAGCCAAACATGGTCTCGAAGTCGTTGAGCGCTGCGCGCCGGATCATCTCGAGGACGAGGTCGTGGCGCCCGTCCGGCGTCTCCAGCCAGTCCAGGTGCGCCATGGCGATCTCTCGGATCGAGACGGCGGCGGCCTCGAAGCCCGAGACCGCGGCGGGGCGCGCCGCCCGGGCCAGCTCCTTCAGGAGATCGCTGAAGAAGAGGTCCTTGTACGGCCAGCGGCGGTAGGCGGCGCTGCGCGACACACCCGCCTGCTGGATGACCTCCTCGAAGCTGATGTGGTCGAGGCTCACGGTGAGGCCGGAGGCATCGATCAGCGCCGTGGCGGTGCGCAGCATCCGCTGCTCGGTCTCCTGGTCCGAGAGCCGGGGTCGCCGCGCGAGCCCCAGGGGGCCCTGTGCCGGCGGCCTTGCGGAAGTGAACGTGCGGGCCGCCAAGGGCCGGGCGGTGGTCCGTCACAGGAAGCGCGAGACCGTGGTGCTGGAGGAGGTCGCAGTCGAGCGACGGCCGGCGATCCTGCGCCGCTATCTGGCGCTCGCGCCGGGAGCGCGTCCGCACATCCCGGTCGACCGCCACGCCCCTCTCGAGGAGTTCGAGGCGATCGCCCCTCAGATCCCCGTCTTCCGCATCGCTCCCGTCCCAGCGGATCGCCGCTAGGTCTGGTCCGCTCCCGGCATGTCCGAATCCTCGGCATGCACCTCAGGGGCCCCCTTGACCGTCGTGGCGTCGATGCGGAGGGAGCCGGCCAGCGCCTCCGCGAACGACTTGGTGACCTCCTGGCTGAGCAGGACCGGGTCTCCGCAGAGGTTCTCGATGTTGCGCTGGTAGAGGACGATCCGCGCGCCGGGGCCGATGTCGCGCCGCGCCCCGGCGGCGAAGTCACCGCCGAGCATGCCGAGTGGGCCGCTCGTGCCGGCGTACGAGGGATTGAAGAACGAGCAGCGGATGTCGGGGTCGCTGCCCTTGGCCACCGCGGGCATCCCAGGCAGCATCTCGACCTCCACCACGGGCTGCTGGAAGGCGTCGTGCATGTCGGCCATGGCCTCCAGCACCGCACCGTCGACCAGCTTCTGGAAGTCGGGCTTGCTGAGCCGGACCGGCACCGGCCAGGTGCCATCCAGCTCGTGGGCCGCCTCGAAGTCGGAGCCGCCGGCGGAGGGCTGGTCCGGCGCCTGCCACATCTTGGTCTGGCCGCGCAGGCTCCACGCGGGGGCGAACGTGTTCACCGTGGCGAGCAGCGAGTCGAGGTTGCGCTCGGCCTCCCCGAAGTGCCCCTCCTTGTAGTCGGCAACGATCAGCCGCCAGAGCGCCTGGGTGGACCTGGGGTGAGCCCGGAGTGCCGTCTCGGCCGCGAGCTGCGCGTCCGCGTAGTGGTGCAGCCACCAGAGCGCCTCGGAGGCGAGCAGCAATGCCTGCAGCTGCACCTCGGGCGACGCGTCGCCCAGGTGGCGGTGGGCGACGAAGAGCGCCTCGAACGGGTGCTTGCGGCAGCTCGCCACGTGCCCTGCGATGACAGCCTCGGCTCTCTCGTCGGCCGCGGCGTCCAGGTTCCGGTGCGCCTCGGGAACGTAATTGAGCCAATGGACAAAACGCTCCGACAGGCCGTCGTCGAAGGCGAGCTCCGGAGGCGGCGGGGCGCTGGCATAGCCGGGGCCCGAGTGATGGCTGGGGTGGTCGGGCGGAGCGGGCGAGGTGGACATAGGCAGAATCATGCCCTACCGGGGAGCGTGTGGCAGTCGTGGGCTCCCGGAGCCCCCAGTGGGCGATGATCACGTGCGGCCGGAGCAGCCCGTGACAGCAGGGGCAGCCGTAAGAGGAGAAACAGCGTGGTCCCACGCGAGCATGTGCGTCTGACCGGAACCATCGAGGTGAGCCTTCCGCCCGAGCAGGCCTTCCACCTCTTCACGCCGAGCGGGGAGCGGGCGTGGGCGGAGGGCTGGGATCCCCAGTTCCCGGCCCCGGTCGCGGACGAGACCGAGCCCGGGACCGTCTTCACCACTGACCACGGCGACCAGCGCACCATCTGGACCGTGGTCCGCCGCGAGGGCCACACCTCCATCGCGTACAGCCGGACCACCCCCGGCGACCGCGCCGGCCTCGTCACCGTCACCCTCCAGCCCTCCGCCGGCGGGAGTACGGTCACGGTCGGCTACGCCCTGACGGCGCTGGTGCCCGAGGCGGACCACGCGCTCCAGCAGTTCGCCCACCACTACCCGGCGTTCCTGGCCGAATGGCGGGATTCGATCGCCGCCCTGCTCGCGGCCCCGCGGGGCGGAGGGGCCCTCGATGCCCACCGCTGACGCAGCCGTCCGCGTCTGCCTGGAGATGGGGCGCCGGCTCAGCTTCGCCTCGGCCCTCGACTGGCCCGGCTGGTCGCGCTCCGGCCGTGGCGAGGATGCCGCGCTCGAAGCCCTCCGCGCGTACGTCCCCCGCTACGCGCCGGTGGCTCGCGCCGCCGGCGTGGAGCTCCCGGACCCGGCGATGATCGAGATCGTTGAGCGGTTTGCCGGGTCGGCGACCACCGACTTAGGGGTCCCCGAGGCGATCGCGGAGGTCGAGCGCGAGCCTGTCACCGCCAGCGAGGTCGAGCGCCTGGTCCACCTCCTGGAAGCCTGCTGGGAGCTCTTCGACCAGGTGGTCGCCGGTGCGCCGGCCAGCCTGCGCAAGGGGCCCCGGGGCGGTGGCCGCGACCGGGACGCCAGCGTCGATCACGTCGTCGGCGCGGAGGTGGAGATGTACGCCCGGAAACTGGCGCTCCGGCTCCCCCGACCGGCGCTGGAGGACCTTGCCGCCCGCGCCGCTGCGCGCACCGCCGTCGCGGACGCCCTGCGGGGCGCCGCCCTGTCCGGGCCCCAACCGGTGGGGCCCAGGGGGTGGCCGCCCCGCTACGCGATCCGGCGGATCGCTTGGCACGTGCTCGATCACGCCTGGGAGATCGAGGACAAGCGCGACCCCGCACCGCGCGCCTGAGCGGACGATCGTCAGCCGCGTGGGCGGGCGCCGTCAGGGGTCGGTCTGGAGCCAGCGCCGGAAGAAGGGGTCCGACACCTCCCACCCCGCCTCCCCCCGCCCCACTATCTCGCTCTCCTCGAGTGAGGCGAGCGCCTTGCGAACGGCGTTGGCGTTGGCCATCTCCACCTTGCGGAGGGCGGCAAGCCCGTACGGCTGGACGAGGCCGCCGGGAGTGGCGACGAGGCGGAGCACGCGGCGGGCGACGGGGGCCAGACGCTCGTACCGCTCGGCGAAGGTGGTGGACTCCCGGCTCACCGCCAGGGCCATGCCAGCCTCCACCTCCGCAATGCCGATGCTACCGCCGGCCACGTCGAAGGAGTGCTGGGCGAGCCGCTGGATGTCATTGGGTGCCGGACCGCCCAGGGCGCAGATGCGGAGGGCCACCTCGGAGGTGAGCTGCTTGCGCCGCGCCTGTGCCCGGGCCACCAGGTAAGGGGCCATCTCGCCGTCGGGGATTGGCCCCAGTCGCAGGAGCTCGCCCATGGCGAGGAGAGGGGCCCCCGGAGCGGTGGTCAGCCGCTCCATGAGGTGGACGTGGCTGCCGGCGATGACATAGGAGACCGTCGGGCTCTCGTCGAGGATGGCCTTGAAGGTGCCCGCCAGGGCAGGGTCGACCTCCACGATCTGCTGGAACTCATCGAGGACCAGCCCGACGGCGTGAGAGGCGGAAGCCTCGGCGAGCAGCCGGCAGGCGTCCTCCATGGCGCCGGGCCAGTCGGTGTCGCGCATCCCCGGCTCGAAGAAGACGGTCACCCCGCCGGTGGGGGAGAGGTCCAGCCGCGGGCGCACCCGGATGCGCTCGACCAGCCGTCCCATCCGGCGGATGGTGCCGCCGTGCAGAGGGCCGGAGAAGATCCCCTGGGTGATGGCCTGGGCCACCTCCCTCCGGCTGGAGCAGCGGAGGAGGTTGACGTAGCCGGTCCGGCCTCCCCGCTTGCGCGCCGCCTCGATGGAGCGGAGGAGGAGCGAGGTCTTGCCGTACCGGCGGGGGCCGTGAAGGATCACGTTCTGCCCGCCGGTGAGGCGGTCGGCGATCAGGGCGAGCTCCTCGCGCCGGTCGGTGAAATGCTCAGCGCCAGCCGGGGAGCCGAAGTGATACGGGGTGAGATGTGTCACTAAAGGGTATGGTACCAATTGGTGACATGCGGCATCAGGCAGAGGGGGGCCGTCGCGCTCTGGGTGGGCTCAGGCGGCGGGGGTGGCGTCAGCCGGCCGGGCGGCTGCCCTTGGTCACGTAGTCGAAGAATCGCTCCGTCGTCCCCCCGGAGGTCCACGCGGCGCGGAGCCGCGTCCGCTTCTCCTCCGTGCGGAGCGCGGAGAGCACCTCCCGGTTGAGGTCGCGGGCACTGTCGCCGGTCAGATCGGCCTCGATGTGAAAGCCCCCGGGCGTCTCGGTGACGCCGGTCGGGAAGAGCCGGGTTACGACGGGCCGGACGCGCTCCGGGTTGTCGCTGCTCACGTCGGCGACGAGGTGAAAGCTCGGCATGACCCCGCAGGGTACACGCGTCAGCTGGTGCTCGCGATGCCCACCATGAGGACCACGAAGGCGGCGGCCGTGCCGATGATGATCGGCCCCCATGAGCGGTCCGCCACCCGTGAGAGTGCGACGATCGAGAGCGCGCAGACCGCGAAGAGCGGCAGGCCGATCGAGTCGATGCCGAGGAGCCCCAGCCCGAGCCCGCCGCCCGCGGTGAATCCGTAGATCGCCGTCCGGGCCACCACGCGCCGCGCCAGCGCCCCCGCGATCCCGTCCTGCTCACGCCACGACGCGACCCTCAATCGCCGTCGGCGCCCGTCTCGCGTGGCGGCCGGCCCCGTCGCGGGATCGGGCCGGCGCCGGACGGCAGCCGTCCGGCTGCCGCCAGCGCCCGCCTCAGCAGGAATTCAATCTGTGCATTGCTGCTGCGCAACTCGTCTCCCGCCCAGCGCGCGAGCGCGTCGTGCACAACGGGGTCGAGCCTCAGCAGGATGCTCTTGCGTTCGCCCACAGGGTCGATTCCCCAGCTACTTTCTGTTCACCGCCATCAGTTGTACAGGGTGCCGGCGTTGACGATAGGCTGCGTGTTCTGCTCACTGCAGAGGACGACCAGCAGGTTGGACACCATGGCGGCCTTGCGCTCCGAGTCCAGCTCCACGATCCCACGCTCCTCGATGCGTGCCAATGCCATCTCGACCATGCCGACCGCGCCTTCCACGATCGTCTTGCGGGCGGCGACGACGGCGCTCGCCTGCTGCCGGCGCAGCATCGCCTGGGCGATCTCGGGGGCGAAGGAGAGACGGGTGAGCCGCGACTCGATGATCTTGACCCCGGCCGATGACACCCTCTCGGAGATCTCGGTGGTCAGCTGGGAGGTGATCTCCGTGGCATTGACACGCAGGGAGAGCTGACCGTCCTCGTGGGCGTCGTACGGGTGGGTGCTGGCCACGTGCCGGACCGCGGTCTCGGTCTGGATGTCGACGAAACGGGCAAAGTCGTCGACCTCATAGAGGGCCTGCGCCGTGTCCTCGACCTGCCAGACGACCACCGCGGCGATCTCGATGGGGTTGCCGTCGGCATCGTTGACCTTGGCCACCTGGGTCTCGTAGTTGCGGATCCGGGTGGAGACCTTGCGCCGCTCGGTGAAGGGGTTGACCCAGCAGAGTCCGGGGCTGCGGACCGTGCCGTTGTAGCGGCCAAACAGCTGCACCACCCGGGCCTCGCCCGGCTGCACCGGGGTCAGCCCCCGGAAGGCGATGGAGTCACAGATGGCCACGACGATCGCGACGCCGATCAGGATGCCTCCGATGAGCCCTCCGCCCGAGCGGTTGGCCAGGATGGGACCGAGGATCCAGAGGCCGATGTCCACCAGCGCCACGGCGATGATCAGGAGAAGCACCGGGATGCCTCGCCCCGCCGGCCTGATCCGCTCTGTCATGATCGCCCGCGCTGCGGGCGCCACCTTGGCTGGGGTTGCGTTGACGGTCATCTCGGCTCCTTCTGGGCCCTTCTCCCGCCGGGTGGACTCCCGGTCGCCTGAATTGATACTATCATAGTGATATCAGATTTCAAGAGGAGGCGCCACGCGTGGCCAACCGGGTGCTGGAGATCGACCGGGTGTCCAAGCGGTACGGAAGCGTCGCCGCGCTGCAGGAGCTGAGCTTCGAGGTCNNGGGCGGGCGAGCTGTTCGGCTTCGTCGGACCCAATGGCGCCGGCAAGACCACCACCATGCGCATCGTCCTCGGCGTGCTCGCCGCCGACGCCGGCGAGGTGCGGTGGGGAGGGGAGCCGATCACCTTCGCCACCCGGCGGCGGATCGGCTACATGCCCGAGGAGCGCGGCCTCTACCCGAGCATGGGGGTGACCGAGCAGCTCGTCTACCTCGCCGAGCTGCACGGAATGCGCGCCGGCGACGCGCGCGCGGCCTCGGCCCAGTGGCTGGAGCGCCTCGGCCTCGGCGATCGCGGCGGCGAACAGCTCCAGAAGCTGAGCCAGGGCAACCAGCAGCGGGTCCAGCTCGCCGCAGCGCTGCTCTTCTCGCCGGACGTGCTGGTCCTCGACGAGCCCTTCTCCGGGCTCGACCCGGTGGCCGTCGACGTGATGAGCGCGGTGCTCCGCGAGCAGGCGGATGCCGGCATCTCGGTGCTCTTCTCCAGCCACCAGCTGGAGCTGGTCGAGCAGCTCTGCGACCGGGTNNGGCATCATCCGCGGCGGCCGGATGCTGGCTGCCGGATCCGTGCAGGAGCTGCGCAGCGGATCGGCCCCCCGATACTGGGTCGATGCTCCGGAAGCGCCGGCCGGGTGGGTGGAGAAGGTGCTCGGGGCGACCGTGGTGCGGATGGACGGCTCGCGGACGCTGGTCGAGCTTCAGCCCCCCGCCGGCGACCAGTCCCTGCTGCAGGCGGCGCTCGCCACCGGTCCGGTCCGTGAATTCCGCCGCGACACGCCGACGCTCAGCGAGCTCTTCCGCAGCGTCATCACCGAGGAGCCCGCCGCATGAGCGCAGCTCCCGAACGCGCCGCACTCAGCCCTCGCCGCGCCGTCTACCTGATCGCCCGCCGCGAGTTCGCGACCAGGATCCGCGGCAAGGTCTTCATCATCGGGACGATCGTCGCCGTCGCACTGCTCGCCCTGTACGCCGTGCTGCAGCTGGCAGTCATCGATAGGATCAATACGACGACAACCTTCAAGGTCGGCTTCTCGGGCCCGGCCACGGCGCTGGCCCAGCCGCTCGAGGCGGCGGCACCCTCGCTTGGGTTCAAGGTCCACGTGAGCGAAATCGCCACCGAGGCGCAGGGCCGGTCGGATGTCCGCGCGGGCAGCCTCGACGCCCTCGTCGATGGCGCCCCCGGCGCCCCCGAGGTGGTCGTCAAGACCGGGCTCGACCCCACCCTGCAGGCTGCCCTCGTCTCCATCGCCAAGCAGAACGTGCTCGCCACCGACCTGAGCGCAGCCGGGCTCAGTCCGGCGGCCGTCGAGAGCCAGATCAACGCTGTCTCGGTGCGGCTCGACACTCTGCAGCCGGCGACGGCCGCCCAGCTGCAGGGGCCGATCATCGGTTTCGTCATGGCCTTTGCCCTCTATCTCTTCATCTCCATCTACGGGGGCGTGATCGGGCAGGGGGTGGTTGCCGAGAAGGCGAGCCGGGTGGTGGAGATCCTGCTCTCCACAGTGAGGCCCGGTCAGCTCCTGCTCGGCAAGGTGATCGGCATCGGCCTGGTCGGCCTGATTCAGCTCGGCATCATCGCCGCCTGCGGTCTGCTCTTCACCGTGCCCACCGGCGTGCTCACTCTGCCCGCCGCCGCGGTGGGCGCGGTGCTGCTCGGCGTCATGTGGTTTGCGCTCGGATTCGTCCTCTATGCGCTGATGATCGCCGCCACCGCCTCGCTGGTCTCTCGGGTCGAGGAGGTGAGCAGCGCGACCGTGCCGGTCTCGATGCTGCTGGTCGTGACCTGGCTGCTCGCCTACGTCGTGGCCATCCCGGCCATCGACGCGGTGACCGGGGGCGGCACCGTGCCGCCCGGGCTGGCGACGCTCACCACCGTGCTCTCCCTCATCCCGCCCTTCACCCCGGTGCTGATGTCGATCCGGATGGCGGCAGGGGGGGTGCCGCTGTGGGAGGGGCTGCTGGCCATCGTCCTGGTGCTGGCCAGCATCGCCGGGGTCACCTGGTTGGGTGCCCGCATCTACGCCAACTCGATCCTCCGCTTCGGCGCCCGCATCAAGCTCACCGACGCGCTCCGCCGCTCCCCGTGAGGGGGGCGGAGTTCGGGGTCCCGGCGGTTAAGCGGTGACGGTGGCGGTGCGTGGACCGGGCGGTGCACCGCTGCGCCGGCGGATAATGCCGCGCCGTGAGCAAAACCGCGCGTGACGGGTGGGCATTTCGCGTCGACAACCTGGTCAAGCACTTCGGTACCGTCGCCGCCAACGACGGCATCACCCTCCGTGTCCTGCCGGGCGAGGTGTACGGGCTGCTCGGGCCCAACGGCGCGGGTAAGTCGACGCCCGTCAAGCAGACCATCGGGCTGCTCAAGCCTACCTCGGGCCGGATCACCCTCGGCACCCACGACCTGGTGGCCGACCCCGACGCGGCCCGGCAGCTCTGCTCGTACCTGCCCCAGGCGCAGATGCCGATCGACTCCTTTCGTCTGCGGGAGGCGATCGAGCTGTCGGGGCGGATCCGGGGCGCCGAGATGGCCCAGGTCCGGCGCCGGACCACCGAGCTGATCGATGCCCTCGAGCTCGGCGAGTGGAGCAGGACGCTCGGCGCCCGCCTCTCCGGCGGGGTCAAGCGGCTGGTCGGCTTCTGCATGGCGACCATCTCCCCGGGCCACCTGGTCATCCTCGACGAGCCGACCAATGACGTCGACCCGCTGCGCCGGCGCCTCCTCTGGGAGCAGATCCGGGCCCTCGGAGCGCAGGGCTGCTCGGTGCTGCTCGTGACCCACAACGTGCTGGAGGCGGAGAAGGCCGTCGACCGGCTGGCCCTCATCGCGAGCGGCAAGCTGGTCGCCGAGGGGACGCCGTCCTCGCTCAAGGCCGCGGACCGCGCCGAGATGCGCCTCCAGGTGATGCTGGTGCCCGGGGTGGAGACCCCCGCGCTGCCCGCCTGGGGCGGTTCACCGGTCCGCGTGGGAAACCACCTGGTCACCACCATCGCCGAGGCCGATGCGCCCTCCGGCATCACCTGGGCGGCCGGCCTCATCGACTCGGGCGTCGCCGAGGAGTACGGGCTGGGCGCCGCCAGCCTCGAGGACGCGTACATCCGGCTGACCTCCGACATCCCGGTCGACGGCTCAGATGGCGAGCAGTGACGCCGCTCTGATCCTGCCGCCCGGCACCGTCGAGCGGGGGCTGCGGCGGTCGGTCCGCGACTACGGCTCGATGGTGCGCTGGCACCTCGCCAGCCTGCGGATCTGGCTCATGATGCTCGGCTCCGTGCAGGCGCTCTCCGGCGTCGGCTTCGTGCTCGGCATCTCCCTCTTCTATCGCAACATCCCGACCAGCGCCGCGCTCTTCGTCTCCACCGGGGTACCGGTCATCAACCTGATCATGGTCGGGTTCGTCTTCGGGCCCCAGCTGGTGGCAAGCCAGCGGACCGCCGGCAGCTACGAATTCCTCCGCACCCTGCCGATCAGCCGCGCGGTGACCGCCGCCGCCTGGTACACGGTGTGCCTCATCAGCGGCATCCCGGCAGTGGTCGTGTCGCTGGTCGTGGCCCAGCTCCGCTACGACCTGCCTCTTCACATCTCGCTGATGATCGTCCCCGCTGTCCTGCTCACCTGCCTCACCGGCACCATGCTCGGCTACGCCCTCGGCCACGCGGTCGGCAATCCGATGGTTACCCAGCTCATCGCGCAGCTGCTGGTCTTCGTCATCTTCGGGTTCGCGCCGATCCTCTACCCGATCCAGCAGATGCCGGGCTGGCTGGCCGACCTCAACTGGTGGTTCCCCTTTCGCCACATGGCGGTGGTCGTCCGCGCGGCGCTCACCACGTCGGCGGATCCGGCGGTGCCCACCGCGTACGTGGTGATCGGAGTCTGGGCCGTCGGCGCAGCCGCGCTGGCCCTATGGTCGCTGGGGCGGCGGCCATGACCGGCATGGTCGCCTCGACGGGGAGGACCGAACCCCTTCGGCCGCGCGGCCAGCTGCGCTCCGGCTTCCCGTACTGGCTGGGCAGCTTCCGCGCCATGCTCCGGTACGACTGGGGGCGGCTGCGCCCGTGGGCCGCGATGATCGTGGTGATCCAGACTGCAATGGGCGCCGGGATGGTCCTGATGTACGGGTTCTTCTACCCGTCGATCTCCCCCGAGCGCGCCCTCTACATCGCGACCGGGGCCCCCACGCTGGCACTGATCCCGCTCGGCTTCGTGGTGGTGCCCACCGGGGTGATGCAGGACAAGCTGCAGGGGACCTTCGACTACGTCTGGTCGCTCCCGACGCGGCGGAGCGCCCAGATGCTGTCGACATTCACTCTCTACACCCTGATGGCGCTGCCGGGGACGGTGCTGGCCTTGCTGATCGCCTCCTGGCGGTACGGCGTGCATTTCTCCCTCTCGCCGGTCCTACTCCCCGCCGTGCTGCTCTGCGCTCTGATGTCCGTCACCGTCGGGTATGCCCTCGCGCTCGCCATCAAGAATCCGCTGGTCACCAACGTCATCGTCAACGCGCTGATCTTCGTCGTCCTGCTCTTCTCGCCGATCGTCTACCCGGCGTCGCAGCTCCCCGGGTGGCTGTACGACGTGCACAGGGTGCTGCCCTTCGAGAGCATGGCCACGGTCATCCGGGCGGGGCTCACCACCGGTCTCGCGACCGATGTGGGGGTCAGTTTCCTGGTGCTCGGTGCCTGGGCGGTGGCCGGCTGCGCGGCCGCGGCGTGGGTGGTGGGCCGCCGGGCCTGAGGTCCGGCTGCGGCTGACCGCCCTGCGAAGGCCGGTCGCGCTGCCGTCAGTCGCTCACGCAGCTGCCGTCGCTCACCGCGGTGGTGTGGCCGTCAGCCGCCCGGATCTCCCCGCTGATGTCGGAGTTCGCCAGGGCGTACCCCTCCTGCGAGGACGTCGTGCTCATCGCGAAGGTGACCCCGATCACCTGGCCGGAGAGGTTGACCAGCGGTCCGCCGGAGT
>PMYJ01000121.1:12105-12247 GCA_003170875.1 Candidatus Dormiibacterota bacterium
CATTGGGGTCAAAGAGCACGACCCTGGCGTTGAGCGGCTGCCGGCCGGGAGGCTGCACCGTCTCGCGGTACGAGCCGGCCACGACGTGAGCGTTGGTCAGCACCAGGTCGTCGCCCACTGGCCAGGCCGAGCCGGCGACCGC
>PMYJ01000140.1 GCA_003170875.1 Candidatus Dormiibacterota bacterium
GCCACCCCGCTCTCCGCGGCGGCAAGGGCGACATGGTCGGCCTCCTGCCAGAGCGCTGCCTGGCAGCTGACCGTGACCAGCAGCAGCATGACCGGGGTGAGGATGGCCATCTCGATGGTGGCGATGGCGCGCTCGGCCGCCCGCCCGCAACGGCGGGGCAAGAGGGTGGCGGCACGGTGCCTGCGCCAAGCCATCGCCGATCAGCCGCCGGTGATGGCCGACTCGTTGGCCGTGATGACGTGGTACAGGATCGCGGCCAATGCGACGGCCGCGACCACGATGACCCCCGCGATCACCGCGACCTCAGTGGTCTCCATGCCGTGCTCGCCATAGTGCCGGCGCCGACGCAGCTCGGCGATGTCGCTGATGAGCAGTCCCAGCGCCCACTGGAGCATGTTGTTTTCCTCCCTTTCGTGGTGATGTTCAGGAGCCGCCGGCGGCGGCCTTATAGACGGCCGCACTCATGGCGCGGAAACCAGCAGATGCGCGAAGCCGGGCAGCACGATGAAGAGCGTGTAGCCCATGAAGAGCATCACCGTGGCCGCGGCCATCTTCTCGCTGCCCACCCGGTCTTGGGCCTCGACCTCGGCGAGGCGCCGGGTGCGCAGGGTGGTGGCGAACGTGGTGAGGGACTCGGCCACGCGGGCCCCGTCATGACCGGCCAGCGAAACCCGGGCACCCAGCTCCTCGAGCTCCTGGACCCCAAGCTCCCGACCCAGCCGGGAGAGCGCGGTCCAGGGGGTCTCGGCCCCGAAGCTCGCCTGGCGGAGCGCGCTGCGCAGCCGCTCGAAGCCCGAGCCGGTACCGGCCCCGGCTCCGGCGCGCAGCGCCGTCTCGAGCCCGCTGTCGGAGGTGAGCGAGAGAGCCACCACCTGCGTGAAGGCGGCGAGGACCTGACGGAATTCCGCGCGCCTCTCCCGTGCCTCGGAGCGGACCACCATGTCAGGCAGGAAGAATCCGCCCACCCCCAGGAGGACGGCGACCCACAGCGGCACCAGCGGGGACAGCGAGAGACCTGCGGCGACCAGTAGCAGCCCGGCGACCGCGGGAAGCAGCAACCCGGCGATGGCGACCCCCACCCGCTCCGACCGGTGGCGCTCCGGGCTCCGACCCAGGATTGCCAGGTCCTGGGCGCTGACCAGGCCGGTCAGGAGGCGGGAGCGCTGGGCACGGCCCTCTGGGACCAGTCGTCGCGCAATCGGGCTGCCCAGGCGCACCAGGAAGCCCGGAGGGGTCTCGGCCGGGGTGGCAATCGGCGCCGGTTCGGGCTGGAGCCGCAGCCGGCGCAGGGACTCGCCGAGCGCGAGCTGGGGCGGCAGGAATCCGAGCACGATGAGCCACAGCCCGAGACCGGCCCCGGCGCCGAGGACGAGCGCCGCGGTCATGGGAGCTGCGCCTCGGTGTCGAGGGAGAGAAGCCGCGGCGGCGACGCCCCCCGGGTGACCCGCTCCATCAGCCACAGGCCACAGGCGAACACNNGACGACGACCGCGAGCAGCACCTCGCCGAGCGGGGTGGAATAGACGGCGAGATAGTCGCCGTGGATGAGGGCGATGCCGCCCGCCAGAAGGAGCGTGATCCCGATGATCACCCGGGCGGTCCAGCGCAGCCCCGAGCGCCCGGCGTCCACCCGGCGGCGCATCTCAACTTCCTGACGGGCGGAGGCGGCGATCGAGCTCAGCACCGAGGCGAGATCTCCCGAGCCGCGCACTAGCAGCCCCATCACCACCTGGTCGCAGACCGGGTCGGCGACCCTCTCTGCGAACGCGCTCAGGGAGTCGTCCAGCGAGAGCCGCCCCAGGTTGCTGACCAGGATGTCGGTGTCCGCGCGCAGTGGGAGAGGAGCGACGGCGGCGGTGACCTTGATGACCGTCTCCAAGCCGTGGGCGCTGCCCGTCAGCGTGTCGCGGAGCATCTCGCACCACGCGGGCAGGGCCTCGGCCCGCGCCAGCTGAGCGCGCTGCGCCCGCCGGTTGCGCCGGATTGCCGGCCAGGCCAGACCGGCGCCAAGCGCCGCGAGCCCGGCCACCACCCAGCCGGTGATCAGCCCCACGGCGACCCCGGCGATCACACCCAGGCCTCCCTGGACCAGCCAGCTCTCCGGATCCGCCCGCCAGCTCCGGAGCCGGCGGCGGAGCGCCCCACCCACCGCGTCCTCCTGGCCCCCCTTTCCCAGAGCGGCGACGAGCAGCAGGAAAACCCCCAGGCCGAACGCGGCGCCGAGCAGGATGCTGAGCGCGAGCACGGTCACACCACTCCCAGGTGAGTGGGGCGGTACCCGGCCTCGTACAGGCGCTGCCGCCGCTCCGAGCTCAGGGGAACGGGCGTGGCGTGCTGCCCCCCGCTGTCGATGCAGCTCACCTCGTTGGTCGTGACGGTGGGCCCGCGGAAGCCGCACACCTCCCGGACCGATGCGACCACCCGGTGCTCGCTGCCGCGCTCATCGAGGCGGCGCTCCACATGCAGCACCAGGTCGATGGAGCTGCTGATGAGCGGCGCCGAGGCCTCGAAAGGAAGTCGCTCCTCCCCCATCAGCACGTAGGTCTGGAGCATGGTCAGGGCGTGCGCCGAGGAGCGGGCGTGGATGGTGCTGAGCGAACCGGCCGCTCCCCCCGCCGCCACCGACATCAGCATGGGAAGGGCCTCCTGGGGGCCGCGCACCTCACCGACGATCAGCACGTCGGGCGACATCCGCAGCGCCTCCCGGAAGAGGTCGCGCGAGCTGAGCTCCCCGCGCCCCTCTAGGTTGGCGGCCCGCGTCTGCATCGCGACGCAGTCGGGGTGGGCGTCCTCGTCGTCGTCGAGGTGCAGCTCGAGGGTCGCCTCGATGGAGACGATGCGGCGCTCGGGGGGGATGGCGGTGGCCAGGCCGCGCAGGGTGGTGGACTTGCCGGCAGAGGGGCCGCCGCAGACCATGACCGTCTGCTGGGCCAGGATGGCCGCCTCCACCAGCTCCCGGTCGGCGGGGTG
>PMYJ01000214.1:0-4072 GCA_003170875.1 Candidatus Dormiibacterota bacterium
AGGAGGTGGCCGGGAGCGACCGATTGATCCATGGGCCGGAGTCTGGAACAGGTAGGGTGCCGGTGTATCGGGGAAAGCCCGCGCCGTGTACAGTCGCGGTGTTCGCGGCAGCAGTCGGAGGGCGTGATCCAGGGATGGCCAGCAGCGCCGAACGGGGGGGTGAGCGAGCCGACGTGCCCGAGCCTCGACCCGAGCACCACCGTGACATCCAGGGGGGGACGGCCCGGGCCGCCGTGTTCGGGGTCAGCGACGGACTGCTGACCAACGTCTCGCTCATCCTCGGGGTCGCGGGCGCCAGCCCGACCGCCGGGCTCGTCCGCCTCGCCGGCATGGCCGGCCTGGTGGCGGGGGCCATCTCGATGGCCGCCGGCGAGTACATCTCGATGACCGCTCAGAGAGAGCTGTTCCGCCGCGAGCTGGCGGTCGAGCGGGAGGAGCTGCGCCGCAACCCTGACCTCGAGCGGCGGGAGCTGGTCGCTGTGTACGTGGGGAGGGGCGTGCCCCGGGCGATCGCCGAGGACTTCGTCGAGGCGCTGATGCGCGACCCGGACGTGGCCCTTCAGGTGCACAGCCACGAGGAGCTGGGCATCGACCCCTCGCGCACCGGGTCGCCATTCGGCGCCGCGGCGTCGTCGTTTGTCAGCTTTGCGATCGGGGCCGTGATCCCGCTCATCCCGTGGTTCTTCGCCACCGGCTGGGGAGCCGCGCTCGTCTCCATCGTCCTGGGTGCGGTGGCCGCCGCCGCCATCGGCTGCGCCATCGGCTTCTACTCGGAACGCTCGATGGCGCGCGCCGCCCTCCGCCAGCTGGTCATCACCGCCGGCGCTGCGGCAGTGACCTTCGGGGTGGGCAGGCTGGTCGGCGTGGGCGTCATGACGGCCACCTGATGGAGGCGGCGCAGGTGACCCACCGCATCCTCGTGGCGGAGGACCAGGCGGACATCCGCGAGCTGCTGCGGCTCGCCCTGACCGCCGCCGGCTACGAGGTCGAGACCGCGCCCGACGGCGGTGCCGCCTGGGAGCTGGCGGTGGCCCGGCCCCCCGAGCTGTTGGTCACCGACCTGCGCATGCCCACGATGGACGGCCTCGAGCTGATCCTGGCGTTGCGGGCGGAGCCGTCATTGAGCCAGACCCCGGTCATCCTCTTCACCGCCTACGTCTCCACCGATCCGCGGGTCGCCGAGGCCGGGCAGATCGGCGGAGTGGAGGTCGTCACCAAGGGATCGCTCGCCGAGCTCCGCCGGGTGGTGGCCCGGGTGCTCCGAGGCGAGGCGGCCTAGGAGGGAGGCGGGAGGACCAGGCGGGCGGCCCGAACGGTTGTTTTCCAAACGATTGTTCGGTATGCTGCCGCTTCGTGACCATCGCCCTCGCTCCCTCCGTCGGCGAGCGGATCGCCGACCTCCGTCGTCAGCCCTGGGTGCAGAGGCGGCTGGCCCACGAGGTGATCCTGCCCGCCCAGCCGGCCGACTTCCGGCCCTGGCCGGAGCGGCTGCACCCTGAGCTGGTCGCGGCGCTCGCGGCCCGCGGCCTGAACCGCGCCTACTCCCACCAGGCGGAGGCGATCGAGGCGGCGCTGGACGGCCGGGACGTGACCCTGGTCACTCCGACCGCCAGTGGTAAGACCCTCGGTTTCGTCGTCCCGGTCCTCGACTCCTGGCTGCGCGACCCGGACAGCCGCTCCCTCTGGCTCTTCCCGACCAAGGCCCTCGCCCAGGACCAGCTCGCCGGGCTGCGCGACCTGGTCGGGGAGCTGGCTCCCGAGCGCCGCGACCGCCTGCGCGCCGCCACCTTCGACGGGGACACGCCCACCGGGCTGCGCCGCGCCATCCGGGAGGGCGGGCACATCGTGGTGACCAACCCAGACATGCTGCACAGCGGCATCCTGCCCCACCACACCGGCTGGGCCGGGCTGCTGCGCTCGCTCCGCTACATCGTCATCGACGAGCTGCACGCCTACCGTGGCCTCTTCGGCTCCCACCTCGCCAACGTGCTGCGCCGGCTGCTCCGGATCTGCCGCTTCTACGGCAGCAATCCCACGGTGATCTGCTGCTCGGCGACCATCGGCAACCCCGGCGAGCTGGCCGAGCGTCTGCTCGGACGCCCGGTCACCGTGATCGACCGCAACGGGGCGCCCCGCGCCGAGCGTCACCTCTGGTTCTGGGCGCCGCCGCTCAGCGACGCGACCCTGGGGGTACGCCGGTCGGCGGTGCTGGAGGCCCGGCGGCTGATCGCGGAGCTGCTCCGCCTCGACCTCCAGGTCATCGGCTTTTGCCGCAGCCGCAGCTCGGTCGAGGTCCTGCTCAGCTACCTGCGCCAGCTCCAGACCGGAGGGCCGGGCCAGGCGCACTCGATCCGTGGCTACCGCGGTGGCTACCTACCCCTCGAGCGGCGGGCCATCGAGGCGGGACTGCGGGGCGGAAGCGTCCGCGCGGTCATCGCCACCAACGCCCTGGAGCTGGGCGTCGACATTGGCGGCCTCGACGCATCGGTGCTGGTCGGCTATCCGGGCACCCTGGCCAGCACCTGGCAGCAGCTGGGCCGGGCCGGGCGGCGGGAGTCCGCCTCCCTGGGCGTCTTCATCGCCTCCGACGCGCCCCTCGACCAGTTCCTGCTGCGCCACCCCGAGTACCTGCTGGAGACGCCGCCGGAGCGGGGTCTCGTCGACCCGGACAACCTGCTGGTGCTCGGCTCGCATCTGCAGGCGGCCGCCTTTGAGCTCTCCTTTGCTCAGGGCGAGGCCTTCGGCAACGCCGGGGTCGAGTTGACCGGGTCGCTGCTCGAGTGCTTCGCGGAGGACGGCCTGGTCCACCGGAGTGGGAGCCGCTACCACTGGAGCGCCGACGCCTTCCCCGCCGAGGCGATCTCGCTGCGGCGCGCGGCCGCGAGCAACGTCGTGATCATCGACACCTCCAGCGACCCGGCGGGACCTGGCCAGGGGCCGCAAGGTCCGTGGGCCGGCAGCGGCGGTGGGCGTCCCGGCAGCCACGGCCGGGTCATTGGCGAGGTCGACCAGTTCTCGGCGCCGGTGCTGGTCCACGACGATGCCATCTACCTCCACGAGGGGCGTCAGTACCACGTCGAGCGGCTGGACTGGGAGGAGAAGCGCGCCTACGTCCACCCCATCGGCGTCGATCACTACACCCTGGCCGAGACCCGCCAGGCGGTGCGCGTTCTGGAGCGCTTCGCCGGGCCGGTGGGGGAGAGGGTGCTGCGCAGCCATGGCGAGGTCCGGGTCAGCCGGCTCGCCACCGTCTACAAGAAGGTCCGGTTCCTCACCCACGAGAACGTCGGGTCGGGGCCGATCAACCTTCCGGAGCAGGATCTCCACACCACCGCCGTCTGGGCCGCCTTCCGGCCCACCGCCCTCGGGGCCATGCCGGCGGCCGAGCAGGAGGCCGGCCTGGTGGGAGCGTCGCGTGCTCTGCACGCGGCGGCCTGCCTGCTCTGCATGTGCGACCCGCGCGATCTCGGCACCCATGTCGAGCTGCGCACTCAGGCCGGCCCGGACGGGCCCCACCCGGCGCCGGTGGCGCTGGGCCCTTCCGCCCCCGATGAGCCCCAGGAGTTTGCCGCGGGGTGGCGACCGGCGGCACCACCGACGTCGCCGNNCGTCGCCGGACCCGGAGGGCATCGGGTGGCCCGCCGTCTACCTCTACGACGCCACCCCCGGCGGTGTCGGCCTGGCCCCGGCATGCTTCGAGCGTTTCGCGGAGATGGTGGCGTCTGCCATCGATCTGGCCGCGGGCTGCTCCTGCGCCACCGGCTGCCCGTCCTGCGTCGGACCGGCGCCGCTCGGCTGTGACGGCCGGGCCGCGGCGCTCCGGCTGCTGCGCTTCGCCGCGGAGCCGGCGTGAGGCGATGAGCCTGCCGGCAGCCACCGCCGCCCCGGTGAGCGCCCTGCGCGCCCGTCTCCAGGCCATGGGCGGGCTGGCCGATCTCTCGCGGCCGCTGCCCCCGCCATGGGTCTTCCGCCCCGAGCCGCCGGAGGTGCCCGCCGAGCGTGCCGCCGCTCTCGGCTTCGTCGCCGAGGGTGCGGCGCTGGTCCGGCGGGTGAGGGTGGATCTCCGCCCCTT
>PMYJ01000214.1:4120-5044 GCA_003170875.1 Candidatus Dormiibacterota bacterium
CCGAGGGGCCCATGCTGGACGCCGTCGCGGCCCGCGTCGGGACCTCGCGAGTCCTGCTCACCTACAACGGACGCGGCTTCGACATCCCGGTGCTGAGAGCCCGCTGCGTCATCAACCGGCGACCGGCAGACGCCATCTGCCCGGCCATCCACTGTGATCTGCTGGGACCGGTGCGGCGGCTCTTCCGCGAGCGCCTCGGTGCCTGCACCCTCCGCCAGGCCGAGGTCTCCCTGCTCGGCCTCGTGCGCGAGGACGATGTCCCGGGTGCGGAGGCGCCGGCCCGATTCCGCGCATGGCTGGACGGGGGCCCGCCGTCTGTCCTGGAGGGCGTCATCCGCCACAACCAGCTCGATCTCTGCTCCACCGTGGTGCTCGGCGCACGGCTCGCCGCGCATGCGGGCGGGCGGCTCGTGGAGCCGGTGCACCCGGCGGACCGCTACCGGCTCGCCGTCCACCTGGAGGCCGTCGGGATGGCCGATGCCGCCGCGGCGCATCTCACCACCGCCTTCCGGGACGCAGCCTCGCCCTGGTCGCGACCGGCCGGCCACCGGCTGGCCCGCCGGCTTCGCCGGGACACCCCGGGGTCCCAGACCGCCGTCCTCCGCGAGCTCTGGCGCCGCCATCCGGAGGACCTGACCGCCGCCCGCGGGCTGGCCATCGCCCTGGAACGGCGGCGGGAGATCGAGGCGGCCCTCGCCGTCTGCGCCGAGGCGGAGGCGGTGCTCGCGAGCTGGGCCGGCTGGCGGAGGCGTCTCGCCGTGGTCGCCGCTCGCGACAGCGGTGGCTCGGAGGCGGAGTGGATCCGCCGGAGGGAGCGGCTCAGCAGGCGCGCGAGGCGGGGCCGCGAGGCGGCGCTGCCGCTCGCCGGGAGCGGCTGACCGGCATCACGGCGCCCGGGCGCCAGCGGCCGCGGTGAACCCTTCT
>PMYJ01000052.1 GCA_003170875.1 Candidatus Dormiibacterota bacterium
CGCCAGAGGTCCATGCCCACCGGTCCGAACTGGCGCTGCAGGTCGGCAGCGGAGAGGTTGGCCACCGCTCCGACGCAGTCGAGGCCGAGGACGGCGAGCCGGGCGGCGACAACCGGCTCCAGGGGTAGGGCACTGAGCGGGAGCGGGGCGAGGAAGGCGGCCTCCTCCCCGGGAGCGACCCGGTGGATGTGGCGAGGTCCCGCCTGCCGGGCGGCGATCTCGGCCACCTGGCGCGAGGAGGCGACACCGACGGCGACGTCGTCGTCATCGAGCAGCTCCTGGATGCAGCGGGCGACCGCGACCGCCCAGCCGGTGCTGTCGGGATGGGCGGCATGCCTGCCGGTGAGGTCGCACCAGACGGCCTCATCGCCCACCTCGACGACGGGGGCGAGCTGGTTGAGGCGGGAGAGCAACTCGTCGCGGAGATGTGCCACCGCCACCTCGTCGGCAGCGACGAAGGCGGCTCCCGGACAGCGCTGCTGGGCCTCGCGCAGCGGCTGGCCCGAATGGACCCCGGAGGCCCGAGCCGCTGCCGAGGCGGCGAGGACGGGCAGGCGGAGCTCTGGGGCGCCGCCGACGATCACGGGCTCGGAGCGCAGCTCGGGATGGCGGCGCCAGGCGACGACCAGGGCGAGATGGGGGAAGCGGGCACAGAGGACGCGGGAGGCGCTCATCCCGCCACCGCCGGGATATCGGATGCCACCGCCGGGACATCGATAACCCTCCTGGTGGCGGTCAGGTCGACCACCGCCGGCCGGCCCACCGCCTCGGCGGCGGCGAAGGGCCGGGGATAGCGGAGCAGCAGAGCCGCCGTCTCCCCCGGCGCGCTCACCTTGCTCTTGACCACGGTGAGGCGGGTGCGCAGACCGAGCACGTCGCCGTGAGCCTCCTCCCAGCCGTCCGCCGCGCACTCCAGGGTCAGGGAGGCGGCGTACCCCAGGGCCGGTGGCAGCGGTGAGGCGGCGGAGACCAGGCAGACGGCCCGGCGTGCGGCGACCGATTCGACCAGGGTGGAGAGGCGGTGCTCCCACTCGAGATCGGAGCGCGGGCGCGACCTCCCCTCCGGGCCAGAGTCCGCACCGACTGCCAGGGAGATGGGGTGCCCCGGGACGGCGCTCGCCTCCCCCGCCGGAAGCGCCACGGCCAGCCAGGGCGCTCCAGCCATCACCAGGCTTCGGGCCATGGAGAACCCCTCTCCCCAGCGACCCGAGGGCGGCCGGACCACCAGCAGGGACCTGAGGTCTGCCCCGAGATCAGCGAGAAACCCGGGATCGAGGCTGCCCACCAGGTCCAGGTAGACGGCGACCCGCTCCCGGCTGGCGGCAGCGATCAGGGCCTGGAGCAGGGTGAGCCGTCCACTCGCTCCCCGAGCGGCGACCAGGAGGCTGACCCGCCCCACCGGCAGCCCTCCGGGGGTGAGCCGGTGGTCCAGGACCGGAAGGCCGGTCGGCCAAACCTCGACTCCGCCCAGGGCGTCGCCGGACCGGATCACGGTTTCGCCGTGGCGCCGTCGCAGCGTCGCCAGAGCCTCAGACAGCGGGGTGGGCATCGCTCCTTCGCCTTCGTGGGCCCCGGCCCAAGGGGGATGACGGGACGGGAGCGAGGCCGGGAGTCCGAGTATAGCGAACCCATGTTTGGATTACGTACATCTGTTCGCCATACTCCCAGCGTGTATGACGGCACTGGCGACATCACAACCTGGACAGGAGAACGAGATGCTTCCCGTCGTCAACGTCACTCAGATCGCCACCATCGACCGAAGCCGGCTGGTGGACCGCGCCGGCACGCTCCGGCGAGCCGACCTAGCGCGGGTCGATGACGGACTCCGCCTCGCCCTGCACCTCTGATGGCGCTCGGCGTCCGGGCTGATTCTGGCGGCCCGTGATGACCTGGTGAAGGCTCATCCCGGTGCCGACACCGCAAAGCTGGGGAAGGGTGTCTCTTTTTTGAATTCCACACTATATTTCGTCACGAAATATTCGTCACGAAATATTTCCGTTTTTTGACACGCCCGATCCGGCGGGGCGGGCGCGACGGACCCATAGCCCGGAAACCAGCCCCGTGGACCGGAAGGCAGTCCTCAGGAGCTGGCTGACGTAGCGGAGTCAGGCGCTGGCGGGGCAGAAGCCGAGCGTGACGCGCCCCGTCGACGCCGCTGACGGAGGCGCACCTCGATGAGCTTCTCCACGAGCGGCCTCGGCAGGGGTTGATCGATGGGAAAGTGGAGCGAACCCGAGGTGCTCACGTAGCCGGCGATGTCATCCGCCAGCTCGGAGAGCACGGATCCGCTGTGGGGGAGGTAACTCAGGTGGTTCGTGAAGGCGGCGAATCCGGCGACCACCTCGCCGTGCAGCCGGAAAGCCGGCATCCCATACGAGATGCACTGCTCCGCGTCGGGGATGACGGCGTGGATGGTCTGGCGCAGCTCGCGCAGGGTGGTCCGCTTGGGCTCCTCGAGGTTCGCCAGGTAGGCGTCGATCTCCTGCTCCGACACAGCCTCAATTCTGGGAAAGCGGGCCGCCAGCCGTCAAGACGAGGCGCCGCGCCCCGATGCCGGAGAGCCGAGACGCGAGGCTAACGGCCTGCGATGGCCTGCTGGAGGCGGAGCCCGGTGCCCGAGACAGCCGGCCCCGCGAAGTTTGCCGAGACCATCTGGTTGTATTCCTGCGAGAACGTCGGATAGGAGGCGGCGTCGAGCTCGGATGACCAGGTCAGGTAGCCGAAGAAGCACCGCGCGCCGTCGAAGAACGCCACGTACGAGAAGCCCTGCGACCGGACGTAGCTCACCATCGCCGCGACGTAACTCTCGTCGAGGGGCTCCCAGAAGCTGAAGCTCACGTCCTTCATCTCGTTCTCCGGTCCACTGGCGTTCGCCTGTGAAGTGCCGGCGGGGCCGAAGTTGCCGTCCGTCAGATCCTTGTAGAGCCAGGTCTCGTCCATGACCAGCGGCCTGTCCGCCGCCTTGGCCGCGGCGACATCACTGGTCAGGTTGGTGAGGTCGGCCGGCGCCAGCGGATAGACGTGGACGTCCAGGTAATCGATCGGGGTCGCCAGCAGGGCCTGATCGATGGAGATGCTGGACCAGGTGCCCGAACCGGCACCGACCAGGGTGGCGCCGCGGTTCAGGCCGGAGAGCTCCTCGGTCACCACCTGAGACGCGGTCGCTGGTGAGTCCAGATCCAAGTGGAGGACGCTCGAGAACGTATCGGGCTCCGTGAGCAGCGAGAGGTACGCCGGCTTCATGTCATCGATGATGAGCTGGGCCTGCTGCTGCTGCTCGGCAGCGTACGAGTCGAGGGTGAGGCCCGCATAGCTGATCGGCAGCGTGGTCAGCTGGGTGCCCGCGAAGATGGGGTTCTCCTCGACGGACAGCACCATGCCCCGTGCTTGCACCTGCTGGGCGACCTGCTCGTAGAAGCTCAGGTAGCCAGAGCTGTCCGTGGTGCTCGGCAGCAGCAGCGGAAACGACACGCAGACGGTCACCCCCTGGACCCCGAGGGCCTGGTAGGCGTCGAGCTCGGTCTCGACGCCCGAGAGTGCGTGCGCCGAGAGGAGACCGGTCCCGATGTTGCCGTTGGCGGCGAGCAGCTCGGCCCCGACCGTGGTCGTGCCGGCGCTCGAGGGACTGCCCGCCATCCCCTCGAAGGCCTGCGCGTCGGCCTCGACGGAGGCGTACTGGGTTTGGTACTCGGCAGGCACCGGGCCGGGGGTCTGGGCCAGGGGAGTCAGCTGGGTGCCGGCGGACACCGGCGCGGGAGCGGTCGGCGTGGGCTGAAGAGCGGAGGAGCTGCTGGTCGACCCGCAGGCCGCTACGGCGAGCGTCCCGCACGCGATGGCGAGCCCCGCCAGCCGGCGCGGGTACCCGGTTCCGGAGGCGCCGCCCGTCCGCTCCTGGGCGCCACCGGAGCGGCGACTCCGGCGGGTCGAGGAGGTCTCGAGACCGCCGGGCGAGTGGCACCAGCCCGCCACCCGCGGCGAGGTGAGCAGCCGGGCGACGAAATCCATGACGGCGGATGCGTTGGCGCAGCCGCCCACCACCAACCCCAGCAGGAGCAGCCCTGCCGCCCCGCCGCAGCGGGTCCAGCCGCGGTGCCACGTCCTTGCCGTCGGTGTCGCTCCGTCCATGGCCCCACGCTAAGGCTGCGGCGGGCGGAGTCCACTGAGAGGCCTCTGAGAGGCGGCTGAGGCCCACCTGAGAGGCGGGCGGGGAGTCCGCTACCCGACCCAGATCGTCTTGATGTTGACGAACTCGCGGATGCCAAAGGAGTGGAGCTCGCGCCCGTAGCCGCTCCGCTTGACCCCGCCGAACGGAAGGCGGGGATCCGAGTGGGTCATGCCGTTGACGAAGACCCCTCCGGTCTCGAGGCTCCGGGCGAATCTCACCCCGCGCTCGACGTCGCGGGTCCAGACGTTGCCGCCCAGACCGAAGTCGGAGCGATTGGCGAGGCGCCGGGCCTCGTCCTCCCCCGAGACCCTGGTGACTGCGGCCAGCGGTCCGAACGTCTCCTCGTCGAACGCCGGCATCCCGGGGGTGCAGCCGGTGAGCACGGTCGGCTCGTAGAACCAGCCGCGCCGATCGGGGCGCCGCCCGCCGGTGAGCACGCGCGCCCCCCGGTCCAGGGACCCCTGGAGTTGGCGCTCCAGGTCGTCGCGAAGATCGTCGCGCGCCAGCGGTCCCATGGTGGTCTCCGGGTCGGTGGGGTCGCCCACCCGGAGACGCCGGGTGGCGGCGACGAACGCCTCCTCGAAACGCCCGGCGACCGCATCCACGACGATGAAGCGCTTGGCGGCGATGCAGCTCTGGCCGCAGTTCTGGAACCGCGCTCTCGCGGCGGTCGCCGCGGCGGCCTCGAGGTCGGCATCCTCGAGGACGACGAACGCGTCCGAGCCGCCGAGCTCCAGGACCGTCTTCTTGAGGCAGCGGCCGGCGATGGCGGCGGTCTGGGCGCCAGCCTCCTCGCTGCCGGTGAGGGTCACGGCGGCGACGCGAGGATCCTCGACGACGGCCCCGGCGCGCCGGCCGGGGATCACGAGGGTTCGGAAGACCGACTCGGGGAAGCCGGCTTCGCGAAAGACGGCCTCGATGGCGAGCCCCGACCCGGTGGTGTTGCTCGCATGCTTGAGCACCGCGGTGTTGCCGGCCATCAGGGCGGGGGCGGCAAAGCGGATCACCTGCCAGAGCGGGAAGTTCCAGGGCATGATCGCGAGCACGGTCCCGAGGGCCTCGAAGGCGACGAAGCTCGAGGAACCGTCGGACGGAGCCGTCTGATCGGCCAGGTACTCCTCGGCGTGGTCGGCGAAGTGGTCGCAGGTCGTGGCGCACTTCTCGACCTCGCCGCGTGCCTCGGCGGTCGGCTTGCCCATCTCGGCGGTGACCAGCCCGGCGAGCTCGCCGGCGCGGCGGCGGAGCACGCCGGCGGCGGCGTGCATCAGCTCCGCACGCCGACCGATGGGCACCTCGCGCCAGCCGGGGCCACTTCTCCAGACCTCATCGACGACGCCGGAGACCGTCGCCTCGCTCATCACGGGGTAGCGCTGGAGCTCCGCCTCGGTGGCGGGATTGACGGTGACGATCTCGTCCACGATGCCGAACATGATGAACGGCGCTAGGCGGTGGCCGTGGGCGGGCTCAGGCCCGGGATCACGGGCTCGTCGGGGACAAGGGTCGGAGTCGACCGGTTGAGGACTTCGCCACGGAAGAACGCCGGTCGGGCGACGTTCCAGGCGGCCATCAGGACCGTCCCCACCACCGCCGAACCCAGCGCGATGAGGAACACGCCGCCGATCACCCAGCGGGGCCCGAAGGGGAGCTGCCAGGAGGTGTAGCTGACCCCGCTGTTGAAGTCGAAGTCGGCCTTGACACTCCAGCCCAGGGCGAAGTAGAGCATCAGCCCACCCAGCACCGGGAGGATCCCGCGCATCCAGAGATTGCGGGCGCTGCTCAGCAGGGTCTTGCGGTAGTACCAGCCGCAGGTGAAGCCGGTCAGGCCGTAGTAGAAGGCGATCCAGACGCCGATGGCGGTGACGGCGTCGGCGATCACGTCGCCACCGGAGATGTAGTTCATTCCCGCGTACATGACGGCCGAGACGCCCCCCATCGCCAGGGTGGCCACCGTGGGGGTGAAATAGCGCGGGTGCATCTTGGCGAAGGAGGCGGGGATCGCCTTGTACACCGACATCGAGAGCATGGTGCGGGCGGTGGGAAGGATGGTCGTCTGCGTCGAGGCGGCCGCCGAGCTGAGCACCATGAGCAGGAGAAGGTGGTAGAAGATCTGGCCCAGCCAGGAGCTCCCGAACACCGCGGTGCCGAGGACCGAGATCACGTCTCCGGCGTTGGCCGGGTTGGAGAGGCCGAGCCCGGAGCTCCCCACACCGACAAACGACTGGACGCCCAGGGTGACGATGAAGTACATCCCCAGCAGCAGGACGGTGGAGATGATGGCAGCCAGCCCGGGAGACCTGGTCCGGTCGGCGGTCTCCTCGTTGATGGAGACCGACGTGTCCCAGCCCCAGTAGATGAAGAGCATGAGGATCAGCCCGCTGACCAATGCGGAGAACGGCACCGCCCCCGGGTTGAACCAGGAGAAGCTCGGCGTCACGTGGCCGGCCGGTGCGTTGCCGGTGAGCACCCTGAGTAGGGCCACCAGGCCGAAGACCATGAGCATGATCACCTCGACGGAGAGCAGCACCCGCTGGATCCGCGCCGAAACCTCGATGCCCCGGTAGCAGATGTAGGTCATCAGGGCGATGAACACCACGCCGAGCAGCAGCACCCAGCCGCTGGTCGCGTCCTGGCCGATGCTGGTCGCGTTGAAGAGCAGGTAGGTGTACTGGGAGGCCACCTGGGCGAGGCTGGCCATGACCAGGATGTCCGAGGCGAGGATGCCCCAGCCGCCCATCCAGCCGGTGCGCGGGCCGAAGGCGCGCGTTGCCCAGGTGAAGGTGGTGCCGCAGTCGGGGTCGGCCTTGTTCATCTCGCTGTACCCGATCGAGACGAACAGCATGGGGATGAAGGCGATCACCACCACGAGCGGCGTGATCAGCCCCACCAGGGCAGCGATGAAACCCATGGTGGCCGCGAGGCTGTAGGCGGGTGCCACCGAGGCCACCCCGATGACGATGTTGGAGACGAGTGAGAGAGCGCCAGGCTTGAGACCCTTGTCCACCTGGATCTCGGTGATGGTGCTCGCCCTCATGGGGGCCCTCCGCGTCCGCAATCGCCTGCCCTGTCCTCAGGTCCGACCTCTCTGGTGGCGTCGCTGCTCATGCCGCCGTCACCGCCTGTTCGAGGATCGCCAACCCCTCCTCGAGGAGCTCGTCCGAGATGACGAGCGGCGGGAGGAGGCGGATCACGTTGCCGTAGGTCCCCGCCGTGAGCACCAGGAGCCCGGCTTGGTGGCACCGATGCAGCACCCGGCCGGTGATCTCCCGGTCGGGCGTGATCCCGTCGTCCCGGACGAACTCGATGCCCACCATCGCGCCCCGGCCGCGCACCTCCCCGACCGCGGGGACCGTGGCGGACAGCTTGCGCAGCCGGGGCAGCATCGCCTCGCCGATGACTCGGGCTCGCTCGATCAGCCCCTCGGTCTCGATGGTGCGGATGACCGCCAGGGTGGCGGCGCAGGAGACCGGGTTGCCCCCGAAGGTCCCGCCGAGGCCCCCGGGGTGGACCGAGTCCATCACCTCCGCGCGGCCTGTCACCCCGCCGATGGGCAGCCCGCCCCCCAGGCTCTTGGCGGTCGCCACCAGGTCGGGCACGACCCCCTCGTGCTCGCAGGCGAACCAGTCGCCGGTGCGCCCGAAGCCGGTCTGGACCTCGTCCGCCACGAACAGAATGCCCCGCTCCCGGCACCAGCTGGCCAGTCCGGTGAGCCATCCCGCCTCCGGCACGACCACCCCACCCTCGCCGGCGATCGGCTCGACGAGCACGGCGGCGATGCTCTCCGCCCCGACGCTCGTCTCCAGCACGGCGATGGTGTCGGCGAGCCTCCCCGTCCCCCGGAAGGGATACGAGTAGGGGGCCCGGTGGACCTCCGGGGCGAAGGGACCGAATCCGTGCTTGTAGGGCATCTCCTTGCCCGTGAGCGTCATGGTGAGCAGGGTCCGCCCGTGGAAGCCGTGGTCGAACGCCACGATCCCCGGGCGGCCGGTGGCGTAGCGCGCCACCTTGACCACGTTCTCGATCGCCTCGGCGCCGGAGTTGACCAGGAAGGAGCGCTTCTCGTGGTCTCCCGGAGTGAGCTCATTCAGATGCTCGCAGACCTCGACGTAACCTGCGTACGGGGTCACCTGAAAGCAGGTGTGGGTGAAGAGGGCCGACTGCTCCCAGATGGCCTCGACCACCAATGGAGCGCTGTTGCCGGCGTTGGTCGTCGAAATGCCCGAGCCGAAGTCGATCAGCCGGTTGCCGTCGACGTCCTCGAGTATCCCCGGGCCGGCCCGGATCACGAAGACGGGGAGAGTGGTGCTCACGCCCTTCGGGATGGCGCGCTCCCGGCGCGCCCACAGCTCGCGCGAGCGCGGGCCGGGGATCTCGGTGAGAAGCCTGCGCTGCTGCGGGACCTGCTCGGGAACGCCGCTCACCATCGCGCCCTCCTGGTTCAGACGTCCAGCGCCGTCATGACGTGCTTGATCCTGGTGTAGTCCTCGAACCCGTACACCGAGAGATCCTTGCCATACCCCGAGTGCCGGAACCCGCCGTGGGGCATCTCCGCCACCAGCGGGATGTGCGTGTTGATCCAGACACACCCGAAGTCCAGCCGCTTGCTCATGCGCATCGCGCGCCCGTGGTCGCGGGTCCAGACGGACGAGGCCAGCCCGAACTCGACCTCATTGGCCCAGGCCACGGCCTGCTCCTCATCGGAGAAGCGCTGGACCGTGATGACGGGGCCGAACACCTCCTCCTGGACGATCTCGTCGGACTGCTCGACCCCGGTGACGACGGTGGGCTGGTAGAAGAAGCCCCGGTCGCCGATGCGGTGGCCACCGGCGCGCACCTCGGTGTGCGCGGGCAGGCGGTCCACGTAGCCGCTCACAACCTTGAGCTGGCTTTCACTGTTGAGCGGGCCGAGGTTGACGTCCGCGTCGTCCGGAGCGCCGACAACCTGTGCCCTGGCTCTCTCCGCCAGCGCATCCACGAGGTCGGCGTAGACGCGCGGAGCGGCGAGCACCCGGGTGGCGGCGGTGCAGTCCTGGCCCGCGTTGAAGAAGCCCGCCATGGCAATGCCCGCGGCGGTCTTGGCGACGTCGACGTCGTCGAACACGACGACGGGAGCCTTGCCTCCCAGCTCGAGATGCACCCTCTTGAGATCGACAGCCGCGGTCTGAGCTACCTCGCGACCGGCACGCACGCTGCCGGTGATCGAGACCATGCGGGGGATCGGGTGGCCGATGAGCGCGGCGCCCATCTCGCGGTTGCTCCCGCAGAGCACGTTCAGCACCCCGGGCGGAAGAAACTCCGCGGCGATCTCAGCCAGCAGCAGCGTGCTGAGCGGGGTGGTGTGGGCCGGCTTGAGCACCACGGTGTTGCCCGCGGCGATGGCCGGAGCGAACTTCCACACCGCCATCATCATCGGGTAGTTCCACGGCGTCACCTGGGCGCACACCCCCACCGGCTCCCGGCGCACGAAGGAGGTGTACCCGCGCATGTACTCGGCTGCAGCGCGCCCCTCGAGAAGCCGGCACGCGCCGGCGAAGAACCGGATCTGATCGAGAACCGGCGGAAGCTCCTCGGAGGTGGTCAGGGCACGCGGCTTACCGGTGTTGCGGCACTCCAGGTCCACCAGCTCGGCACCGCGCTTCTCGACCGCGTCGGCGAAGCGCAGCAGGGCGAGGCTCCGCTCCGAGGGAGTGGTCTCACGCCACTCCTCGAACGCCGCCTGTGCAACGCCGAAGGCGTGCTCAACATCGGCGGGTTGAGAGAGGGGCGCGGCGGCGAACGCCTCTCCGGTCACCGGATCGATGAGCTGACTGAAAGAGCCGTCCTTGGGGTCGAGGTACCCGCCCCCCACGAAGTTTCCCCATCTGCCGTCAGTAGCGCCCACAGCCGCCTCCCACCAACCTGTCCCCGCCCGATGCCGGACCCCGCCCGCAACGCCGATGGCCGGCAAGTATAATCGCCGGCCGGAGGGTTTTCTGCCATGCGCGTATTGCTGGTCGGAGCCGGTGGAGTCGGGACCGCGATCGCCCGCACGGCGTCGCGCTGGAACCTGTTCGAGGCGATGGTGGTCGCCGACCACGACGCCGTCAGGGCGGAGCGCGCCATCGCCGGAGCGGGGGGGCGGTTCAAGGCCGTGAGCCTGGACGCCGGCAACGAAAGGGCGGTATCGCAACTCCTGGAGGCGGAACGGTGCGACGTGCTCCTCAACGCCGTGGACCCCAGGTTCGTCATGCCTCTCTTCCGGGCCGCGCTGGCCTCCGGGGTCAACTACCTGGACATGGCCATGTCACTCTCCCGGCCCCACCCCGAGGACCCCTTCGCCACGCCGGGCGTGAAGCTCGGGGACGAGCAGTTTGCCCTCGCCGATCAATGGGAGAGCAGGGGGCTCCTGGCGCTGGTGGGGATGGGCGTGGAGCCCGGGCTCGCCGACGTCTTCGCCCGCTACGCCGCCGATCACCTCTTCTCCTCCATCGACGAGGTGGGCGTCCGCGACGGAGCAAACCTGGTCGTCGAGGGATGCGAGTTCGCCCCCACCTTCTCGATCTGGACGACGATCGAGGAATGCCTCAACCCGCCGATCATCTACGAGCGTGGCCGGGGCTGGTACACCACGCCGCCCTTCAGCGAGCCCGAGGTCTTCGACTTCCCCGCGGGCATCGGCCCGGTCGAGTGCGTGAACGTGGA
This sequence comes from Candidatus Dormiibacterota bacterium, assembly GCA_003170875.1. GTDB lineage: Bacteria > Chloroflexota > Dormibacteria > Aeolococcales > Aeolococcaceae > Changshengia. The sequence goes on from PMYJ01000052.1 coordinate 10,844, forward strand.
GCACGAGGAGGTGCTCCTGGTGCCACGCTGGGTCGACTGCGGCCGGGTCACCTTCAAGTACGGCCTGGGCGACGAGTTCATCGGCGTCCTCAAGACGCTGCACAAGCTGGGTCTGGACCAGACCACCCCGGTGGAGGTCGGCGAAGCCCGGGTCTCGCCACGCGATGTGGTGGCCGCATGCCTGCCCGATCCCGCGGGCCTGGGGGATCGCATGTCCGGCCTCACCTGTGCCGGCACGCTGGTGCGCGGTACCGGGAAGGACGGCAAGCCGCGTGAGGTTTACCTCTACCACGTGGTGGACAACGCCACCTCGATGGCCGAATACGGGTCGCAGGCGGTGGTGTGGCAGACGGCGGTCAACCCCCTGGCCGCCCTGGAGCTGATTGACGCCAAGGTGTGGTCGGGGGCCGGCGTCCTCGGTCCGGAGGCCTTCCCGGCGGACCCCTTCCTGGAGCTGCTCAAGGCTCACAACACTCCGTGGGGATGTGACGAGCGCACCCCGAGGGATCGCTGAGGTCTAGACCCCGGCAGGTCCAGCCAGGCGCGGACCGGCGACGTCGCGCGTCTGAGCCTCGCAGTCGAGTGGCACGGTGAACGCCATGGTGGTCCCCGTGTCCGTGCTCGCCTCGACCCAGATCCGGCCTCCCAGCCGTTCGATGATGCGCCGGCAGGTTGCCAGCCCGAGGCCACTTCCCGAGATCGCCGGATCGCCTCGGACGAAGGGCTGGAAGATCTCCTCCCGGACGTCCTCAGGGATGCCGCTGCCGTTGTCGCGGCACCGGATCTCCCAGGCGTCCTCGGTCGCGGATGCCTCGATCACCGCGCGAGGCGAGAGGTCGCGCCGGTAAGTGATGGCGTTGCTGATCAGGTTCTCCATCACGACCTCCAGTCCCGCGGCGTCGGCCACCACCGATGGCAGGTCGCGGTGCTGGATGACCGCCCTGCTCTCCCGGACCACGGATTCGAGCGCGGCCACCGCCTTGGACACCACCAGGCCGAGGTCGACGCGCTCGGCCGGAGCAGGGCTGCGGTCGAGCTCCGCATAGCGGAGCAGATGCGCGATCAGGTCGTTGGCATAGGCGGCGACGTCGCGGATGCGATCGACGGTCTGGAGCACCGGCTCGGCACGGTCATCCGGGCCGGCGGTGGATGGAGCCACCGAGGCCCACATCAGGATGGTGGCGAGCGGGTTGCGCAGGTCATGAGCCATGGCGTGGCTGTAGGTGGCCAGGTCCTCGTTGGAGCGGCGCAGTCGCTCGGTGGTGATCTCGCGTTGCAGGGACATGCCGAGGAGGGCACCTTTGTCAAACAGCCGGTCGCGGCCACTGAGCTCCACCCCGACGATCGGCGTCACCACCGCCAGCAAGCCCAGGTCCATGCTCGTCGTCTTGACGGGGACCACGGCGACGATCTCCCCCGGCCGGCGCTGGGCGATGAGCGCCTCGGGAGGGAATGCCTCGATGGCCACCTGTCCGGGAAGAGGCGGGCGGCCTCCGTCTCTGAGGAACGATCCAGCGATCCTGAGGTGCCGGCTGCCCCTCGCCCTGGCCAGGGTGGCGTCAGTCCAGAGCCCCAGGCATCCCGCCCGAGCCGTGGTGAAGGCGAGCCAGTCGAGCGACGAGGGATCGTCGACGCTGCCACGGATGATGGACGTGCTCACGTCGTGCTCGGCGTCCCTCTGCAGCTGGAGCGAGGTGCGTGCGTGGCCCTCGAGCTCCGAGAGCGAGCGCGACAGCTCGACCACCACCTCCCGCAGGAAGTGGTCAAACTCCGGCGCCGGCCAGTCGCGCGCAGCGCCGCGGGTGATCTGCCAGAATGCCGACCGTTGTCGGGGCGTCCTCCACTGCGCCGGCCGTCATGGCTCGGCGGCCGTCAGGGTCTCGTTCCGGGGTCGCGCGCCCTCCGCTGCGCGGGGACGGGGCTTCGACAAGGGGTCGATCGGTTCGCGAGCGCGGCGCCTCCGGCGCGGGTGGCATCTCGGTGCGGCGACGCGGGCCCTTGGGGAGGGCAGGGGGCGCAGTCACGCCCGCCAGCGCGATGGACCGGACGCGGGTCACCAGCTCATCCGGGGGTAGATCCTTGCTGAGGTAGTCCGCGGCCCCCGCGGCCATCGCGGCGGCGGTTCTCTCGCCGCCGCCGAGCGCCGTGTAGATGACCACTCTGACGGCGGGTGACTCTGCGGAGATGCGGCGGCAGGCCTCGATGCCGTCCATCTTGGGCATCGAGAGATCCATCAGCACGACGTCGGCCTTGCTTTCGCGGGCAGCGACGATCCCCTCATCACCGTTGGTGCCCTCGCCGACAACCGCGAAGTCGCTGGTCGTCTCGAAGAGGGCGCGGAGCCCGTCGAGCACCATGGGGTTGTCGTCGACGATGACCAGGCGGATCACGAGACGGGCCTGCCTGCGCTGGGAGGGTGTTTGATCGTGGCCCAGCCTAGCCGCACGGGTGTGCCAGTGCCGACCGCCGGCGATCACGGACGCATCGCGTGCTGCCCGGCACCCGAAGATACGCGCCAAGGAGCGCCCGCCCCGGGGGCGACCCCAGGCGGGTGGTCCGCGCCAGCTCCCGGCAGGGGTCAGTCGGCCGCCACGGGGGCTGGGATCGGGGGCTGAAGGGCCAGCCCGGCGCCGGATGCGGAGACCCCGGCGCCGTCTGATGCGGCCCCGGCTTCGTCGCCACCCGCCGGGCGGACGACGGTGAAGGTCAGCCTGCTCCTCACTCGGGCGAGGGCCGCCAGCACCGGCAGCCCGAGAACGATCACGGCGAGAGCGTCACCGGCGGCACGGAAACTGTCCCAGACCGCCGACGTGGCCAGGTAGAAGCGCCCGAACCGCTGCAGGAGCACCGCCGTCCCCGCGCCCGGCAGGAATCCGAACGAAGGGCTCCCCCGGTAGAAGGTGGTCCAATCCCAGACGTCAAGGAGCGCCCCGTAAGCGTAGCCGGCGACCACGCTGACAATGGCGAGGACGGCGATGTCCCGCATGCCCGGGGTCGAGGAGCGGCGCAGCCCGGCGATCCCCGCCGCCGCCCCGGTCCAGCCGCAACCGAACATCTCGTAGGGGAGCCAGGGCCCGATACCCCCGGTGGCCACCGCCGAGGCGAGCAGCGACGTGGCCCCGCAGAGGAAGCCGAAGGAGGGCCCGTAGACGTAGCCGGTGGCGAGAATGAGGAAGAAGATCGGGCTGAACCCCCCCGCGCCCGTCACCAGGACGAGTCGCAACGCCGCGTCGATGCCGGCGATGGCGGCGAGAAGGGCGAAGCGCCGCGCGTCGAGACGGCGCATCGCCGTCTCCACCGCCGCGAGGGCGGCCACAGTCCCCAGGGCCAGGGAGAGCGTGACCACCGGAGCGGGGACGCTGGAGACGGCGAACGGCCAGAGAAAGAGCGCCGCCCCGAGGATCGACACGACCACCAGCGTCATCGGGACAACCGCCGCCAGCGTCATGGGAACGCCGCCGCGCCCTTCAGCGGGCCACCGCCGCCACGTCATCTGGCTGCCGCCGTGAGTGACCGCCGCTCCCGGGCGATGCCGTTAGCAAGGTCGACCACCCGGGTGGCCACTGCGGCCACCAGCTGGGGATCGTGGGTCGCCACCACCGCGCTCCCGCCCCGATCCGCGATGCGGGCCAGGGCTGCGGTCAGGGCAGCGCGGGCGGC
>PMYJ01000106.1 GCA_003170875.1 Candidatus Dormiibacterota bacterium
GGCTGGGGCTGGCCGGGCGGCGGAGACCCCGGGGCACCGGGCAGCGCCGGCGAGCCCGACGGACGGCCCAGCGAGACGCCCGGGCTCCAGGCCGCCGGAACCGGGCCCCCACGGGAAGGCACGCCGTCCGGCAGCGCTGCGACTGTTCGCGGTGCCCAGCCCGGCGCCTCCAGGGGGATCCCGGCGGGTGGACCTTCGTCTCCCGGGACCGGCGAAGCGGGCGACGCGGACGGCACCGCGGGACTCAAGACCGGCGCCACAGCGGGCGCACCGGTGGCCGGCGGGATGCCGGGGACGGCCGCAGGTCGACCAGGCTCTCCCTCCGGTGCCCGAACCCCCCATGCCGGCGTCCCGGTGGCGCTGCCCTCAGTGGCCGACCCTCCGGCCTCAGGAGACGGTGGAGGCGGGACGGGGTGGCTCGCCCCGCCGCGGTAGCCCACCCGCTCGCGCGTTCCCCAGGTGGGGAGTCCCAGGGCGGACGGATCGGCGGCGCCAGCGCCCGCCGCGGGCGGCGCCGGCTCCGGCACGCCCGCAATGAGGTCCACCGGTGGCGGGGGCGCCATCCGAGCGTGCAGAGGACCGGACGGGGCCAGAGCCGCCGCCTGGTCATCGGCCAGGATGTGGCGCATCTCAGTCCGCGTGGGCGCATCCAACGGGGTGCCCGTCGGGTACCCCGACACCTCCGGGACAGGCGGTGCGTACTCGGCTCCCGGGGAGGCGGCGCGAGGGTCCGCGCCGTACTGGGTGGGAGCCGGGAAGGCGGGGTCAGCGGCCGCTGCGGCGGAGTCTGCGACGGCGTGGCCGGTACCCGGATGGATCAGGGGGACCTTGCAGTTGGGGCAGACGGTGCGCCCGTCGTACCACTTCCAGCATTGGGTGCAGACAAGCTGATCTGGCATTTCGATCGCATGATGCTCCCCAACCCCCCGACCGCCCCGTTTCGTCACTCCGGCGTAACGCGACGTCATGGAAGCGCCGAATTGCGGGTGAGCGGGGTGGCTCCTCCACCATTGGGGGCACGCCCCCCTTTCGAGACGGGGTCTCCACGCAGCCCGCTGCGAGCGCGCGCAGCGCGCCGGCGCGGAGTCGCGCCGAGCTGGGGGGTGAGCAGCGTGTGGCTCCGCCACCGCTGCAAGGGGGGCGGCACTGCCCCCCTCTGAAGGCGGGGGTCCCCGCGCAGCCTGCTGCGTGGGGCCGTCCCCGCGCAGCCCGCTGCGTGGGGTGAGTACCATCGCCAGAGTGCTGACCGCGTTCCTCTTCATCGTCTGCGAGCCGGGGGCGATCGGCCGCCTGGGGCGAGCCCTTGCAGACACCGAAGGGGTCGCTGAGGTGTACACGACGACAGGCTCGGCCGACTTCATCGCGGTGGTCCGGGTGCCCGATCTCGACGCGCTGGCAACCGTGGTGACCCAGCACATCGCGGGGATGCCCGGGATCGTCCGTACCGACACTCACATGGCGATCCGCTCCTACGGGAGGAGCGACGAGACGGCCGGCTTCGACATCGGGGTCGACTGAGCACATGAGAGCTCGCTGCCCTGATGGCCCCCACATCGGCACAGCGCGCGGAGCGCGCCCGGCGCCGCGTGGCGCCGAGCGCGAGGTGCGCCGCGTGCGGATTTGCCGCCGTGGCCAGGAGGGCGCAGCGCCCTCCTGTCAGGACCAGGGGTCCCCGCGCCGCCTGCGGCGTGGGGATTGAGCCTCATGCCTGACGAGGGTTCCGAGCCGGCTCCTCACGGCACGGCGGGCGCCGGCGTCACCGCGATGACCGGGCGTGAGCGGATGGTGGCCGCGCTCCGCCGGCAGCCGGTCGACCGCACCCCGGTGTGGTTCATGCGCCAGGCGGGGCGCTGCCTCGCCGCCTATCGCGAGCTGCGCGAGCGCTACGACATCCTCACCATCACGAGGACCCCGGAGCTGTGCGCGCGGGTCACCCTGATGCCGGTCGACCAGCTGGGCGTCGATGCCGCCGTGCTCTACGCCGACATCATGCTTCCGCTCGTCGGCATGGGGGTGCCGTTCTCCATCGACCCCGGCCTGGGACCGATCATCCACGAGCCGCTCCGCTCCGCGGCGGACATCGCCCGACTGGTGGTGGTCGAATCCGCCGAGGAGGCCACCCCCGACCTCTTCACCGCCATCCGCGCCATCCGGCAGCAGCTCGGCGAGAGAGCGGCGGTGATCGGCTTCGCCGGGGCTCCGTTCACGGTCGCGTCGTACCTGATCGAGGGCCATCCCTCGCGCGATTACGCCCGTAGCAAGGCGCTGATGCACGGCGAGCCGGAGCTGTGGGACCGGCTGATGGAGAAGCTCACCGAGGTGACGGTCCGCTACCTGCGTGCCCAGGTGACGGCGGGGGTGGACATCCTCCAGCTCTTCGACTCGTGGGTCGGAGCGCTGAGCCGGCGCGACTACGAGGAGCGGGTGCTCCCCCACGTCCAGCGGATCTTCGCCGGGATCGCGACTACGGGGGTCCCCCTGGTCTACTTCGGCACCGGCTGCTCCCACCTCCTCGAGGCCATGGCGACCGCCGGCAGCGACGCCATCTCCGTCGACTGGCGCCTGCCGCTCGACGAGGCGTGGAAACGCATCGGGCTCGGGCTCGGCATCCAGGGCAACCTCGACCCCACGGTGGCGCTCGCACCCTGGGCGGTGGTCGAGCGCGAAGCCCGGCGGGTGCTCGCGGAGGCGGGCGGCCGTGACGGTCACGTCTTCAACCTCGGCCACGGGGTCCTCCCCGACACTGACGCCGCCACGCTCCAGCGGGTCGTCGAGCTGGTCCACCGGGAGACCGCCCGCTGATGGGCTCCCCCACCGGCATCCTCCTGCTCACCTTCGGCTCCGCGGTGACCGCCGACCAGGTACCTGCATATCTGCGCAGCGTTCGGGGCGGCAGCGATGCCGACCCCGAGCTGACCGCGGAGTTCGAGCGTCGTTTCCGCCGGATCGGCCACTCCCCGCTGCTGGAGATCACCGCCGAGCAGGCCTCCGCCCTGGACCGCCTGCTCGCCGAGCGCCACGGGGCCGGTGCCTTCTCCGTGTCGGTGGGGATGCAGCACTCCGCCCCCTGGATCGCCGACGCCGTCGACGCCATGGTGGCGGCGGGGATCACCACCATCCTCGGCATCGTGCTGGCGCCGCAGTACTCGCGGCTCATCCTCTCCGGCTACGAGCGCGAGGTCGACCGGGCGCGGAGCCGCCACCCGGGGCTGGAGATCGCGGTCGCGGGGGCATGGCACACCATGCCGGGCTGGATCGAGGGGCTGGGCGACCGCATCACCGAGGCACTGGCCGAGGCCCCCGCGGGCCCGCCGGGCGCTGCCACGCTGATCTTCACCGCCCACAGCCTGCCGCGGAGCGTCGTCGATCGCGACCCGGGTTACCTCGACCAACTCCACCAGACCGTCGACGCGGTGGTCGACCGGCTCCGCCTCCCCGAGGGGAGCTGGAGGTTCGGCTGGCAGAGCGCGGGCCACTCGCCCGCCGAATGGCTCAAGCCCGACCTCCTCGACATCCTCCC
>PMYJ01000163.1 GCA_003170875.1 Candidatus Dormiibacterota bacterium
CTAGTGCTTGGCCGAGCCCGGTCGGCGCAGGTGCCGCGCCTCCACGACCGGGTCGTGCGCGACCGCCTCGACCCGGACCTTGACGTCGACCGCAACCGCGCCCGCGGGGCTCACGATCACCGGGTTGAGGTCCATCTCGGCGATCTCCGGCAGTGCCGCCACCAGGGCGCTGATCCTCTGGATGATGCCGGCCAGCGCCTCGGTGTCGCAGGGGGATGTCCCCCGGTACCCGAAGAGGAGAGCCGAGCCCCGTGGCTCGCGGATCAGCTCGGTGACGTCGCGGTCGGTGAGCGGCACCGCCCGGAAGGCCTGGTCACCGGTCAGACCGACGGCCGTCCCACCGGAGCCGAAGACGAGCAGGGGGCCGAAGTGTCTGTCGCGCACGACGCCGACGATGGTCTCCACGCCCGCGCCCAGCATCGGCTGGACGATCGCCCCACCCATCTCGTCGCCGAGGCGGGCCTGCATCGTGTCGAAGGCCGTTCGCAGCGCCTTGGCCGAGGCGATGTCGGTGAGGACCCCGCCGCGCTCGGTCTTGTGAACCATGTCCGGGGCGGCCGCCTTGAGCACAACCGGATAGCCCATCGACTCAGCGACGGCGACGGCCTCGTCCGCGGTGTCGGCCCGGGTGGTCATCGCCACCGGGACGGCCACCGAGCGCATCAGAGCCGCCGCATCGAGCGGCCCGAGCTGGCAGCCCTCGGGGTTGGCGGCGAGCGCCTTCTGCACGATCTCCCGTGCCGCTCCCAGGTCGATGTCCGCGGGCACCACCACGGTCCCGGGGTCGCGCCTCCGCCAGGCGGCGTAGTCGGCGACCGCGCCGAGGGCGTACGCGGCAGCCTCGGGGAAGGTGAAGACGGGCATGTCCCGGCTGGCGCGGAGGCGCTCCTGCGCGTCGCCGAAGACCGCGGCGAGGACTGGCTTGGTGGCCTCGCGGGCGACCAGCCGGATCGCTTCGGCGATGCCGACGGCGTCGGTGTGGAGCGGGGTGAAGATGGTGATGACCGAGTCGACCGCGGGGTCGGCGAGCACGGCCTGGAGCGCGGCCCGGTACTCGTCCGGACCCCCCATCGCCGTCATGTCGATGGGGTTGCCCAGGGCGGCGGCGGAGTTGAGCACCTCGCGCAAGCGGTTCATCGTCTCCGCACTCAGCTCGGGCAAGATCAGCCCCGCGGCCTCACACGCATCGGCGGTCAGGATGCCGGCGCCTCCCGCGTTGCCCACCACCGCGACCCGGTTGCCGGCCGGCAGCGGCGCCGTGGCCACCACCCGCGCGACGTCGAAGAGCTGCTCCAGCGAGGCCACCCGGATCACGCCCGACTGGCGGAAGAGCGCATCGACCGATACGTCGGGCGAGGCAAGCGCGGCCGTGTGCGACGCGGCAGCACGTGCCCCCGCCGTGCTCTTGCCTCCCTTCACCGCGATGATCGGCTTGCGCCGCGACACCCGGCGGGCGATCTCCGCGAATTTACGCGGGTTACCGAAGGATTCGAGGTAGAGAAGGATCACGTCGGTGCGCTCGTCCTGCTCCCAGTACTGGAGCAGGTCGTTGCCCGAGATGTCGATCTTGTTGCCGGCGGAGACGAAGCCCGAGAGGCCGATGCCGAGCCGTCCCGCCTCGTCGATGACCGCCACCCCGAGCGCTCCCGACTGGGTGAAGAACGCCATGTTCCCGGTGGGTGGCTGGATGGGGGCAAAGGTCGTGTTGAGCCGGATGGCGGGGTCCGTGTTGATGACACCCATGCAGTTGGGCCCCACCACGCGCATGCCGTAGCTGCGGGCGACGTCGAGTAGCTCCCGCTCCTTCGCCGCACCGTCGGCCCCGGTCTCGCCGAAGCCGGAGCTGATGATCACCAGCGAGCCCACGCCGGCGACGCCGCACTCGTGGACGGCGGCGAGGACCGCGTTGATGGGGACGGCGATGACCGCCAGGTCCACCTTGCCGGGGATGTCGCCGACCGCGGCCCACGCGGGGACGCCCGAGACGTTGTCCGCCGATCGGTTGACCGGGTAGACGCGACCGTTGAACGGTCCGCGGATGAGGTTGCGGAGGATCTCGTGGCCGATCCCGCCCGGGGCACGCCCCGCGCCGATCACGGCCACGCTCTTGGGCTCGAGCAGACCGCGCATTGCGGCCACCGAAGCGAGTCGCTCACGCTCACCGCTCGCCGCCCTCTCGCCGCGTACGTCGGTGATGTCGAGGCTGACTCCGACGACGCCAGCCTCGGGCGTTCCCACCCGCTCGATGAACCCCGCGTGGCGGAACACCTCGAGCATGGGCAGGTTCTCGGCCATGGTCTCGGCGCGGAAACGGGTGATCCCCACCGCGCGGCCCACCTCCGCCAGGTACTCGAGGAGCAGCGAGGCGACGCCTCGACCCTGGAACTCGTCGCTGACCACGAAGGCGACCTCGGCCTCCCCGGGCGCGGAGACGCTGAAGTCGCCCACTCCGACCACGGCTCCAGCGTGGAACGCGCCGAGGTGGGTGTGGGTCGCGGCGTCGCTCGTCGTGAGACGGATCAGCTCCTCGTTGGTCAGCTCGTGGCTGGCTGAGAAGTAGCGGAGCCGCATGCTCTCGGGCGAGAGGGAGGTGAAAAAGCTCCGGAGCAGCTCGACGTCGTCGGGTTTGAGGGGGCGGATGGTGATCGCCGCCCCGTCGATGAGGGCGGCGTCGGCGCTCCAGGTGAGCGAGATCGGAGGTGGGGTTGCGGTATCGGTTGTCACCATCCCAGCCTACGGAAATCGGCGGCTGGATGTCGTGGGCCGATGGTCACCGAGACGGTGGGCCTCTGCCTCGGGATGGGCGTCACCCTTCAGGTGCGCGTCCACCGCGAGGCGGAATCCGATCCCGCCGTCGCTCCCTGCGGCCACCGGAAGCGCCGGGGAGAGCCCACACCATCGGCGCCTGGAGTCGCAGGGAGCTCGGACGGGTCGTAACGGTCAGGCCTTCGGAACCAGAGGCTCCCAGGGCCCACGCTCGGAGCATCCCTGCGCCGTCACCCTCTGGACTAGGGGAAAAGGTCACTACTCTGGTGGGGCCAGGTGGCCGTGATGAGTTCGGGCCTGCTGGGCCGCCGTGACCAGGGTCCCGACTGGAGGGGGTCGTGTGGCCCTTCCAGCGCCGGGGGCCGGAGGGGGACCATCGGCTCGCCCAACCGCCGCGCCGTGAGCCTCAGGGGATGTTCCGCGTCGCCACCCGCCAACCCGTCATGAGAGTGCAGCACTGATGTCGCCGCAGCAGTGGGGTCTGGCCTGCCTCTGGGTGGCGGGGACCATGGCGGTCGTGGCCGTCGTCCTCTGCATCGTGGCGTTCACCGACCCTGCCCGGCGCCGGGGGCGCACCGGCGGCTCCGGCGGCTGATCACCCGGCCGCGGCACAGGTCAGAGCCCCCCCGATTCGCGCGGCCCCACCCCCCAGGGGCCTCGCGGACCCGACTTCTCGTGACCGAGGACCCTCAGAGGGGGTCCCTTCGGGGCAAGGTTGAGCGGTTATGAGCGTAGACTTCTGGGCCATGGAATCCAGAGACACCATTCGCGTCTTGCTCTGTGACGACCATGAGTTGGTCCGGCTGGGCCTCCGGCGGCTCCTCGAGACCGAGCCCGACCTGGACGTGGTCGGCGAGGCCGGGGATGCGGACGCCGCTCTCGAGGCCGTCGCCCGGCTGCACCCCCAGGTGGTCGTGATGGACGTCCGCATGCCGGGCCGCTCCGGGATCGAGGCCTGCCGGGAGATCCGCTCCGCCCACCCCGAGACCCACGTCCTGATGCTGACCTCGTTCGCCGACGACGAGGCTCTGTTCACCTCGATCATGGCGGGGGCGTCGGGCTACATCCTCAAGCAGATCCACGGTGGCGACCTGATCGGCGCGATCCGCCAGGTCGCCGGCGGTCACTCGCTGCTCGACCCCCAGGTCACCGAGCGTGTGCTCGCCCGGCTGCGCGGGGAGGTCGTCACCCCCGGGGACATCATCAATGACCTCACTCCCCAGGAGCGCAAGATCCTGGCCCTGGTAGCCGAGGGGCTCACCAACCGGCAGATCGCCGAGCGGGTGCACCTCGCCGACAAGACCGTCAAGAACTACGTCTCCAACATCCTCATGAAGCTGGGCCTGGAGAGGCGCGCCGAGGTGGCCGCCTTCGTCGCCCGGCGCAAGGAGAGCCAGCCCAGCGAGTGGCCCTGAGGCCGGTACTCCGTAGCCTCAGCCTCGAGGGAAGTCCCGCCCGGCTGATCGTGATCGCCCCTTGCGGCGACGGCACCCGGGTCCGCTGAGTCGCGCCGAACGGGCCAAACGCACCGGGCCGGGTGCAGCTGTGGAAATTCAAAGTTTACTTCGTCACGAATATTGCGTCACGAAATAAAAATCAACCGGCTGGCTACCAGGCGCGAGCGTGTCTGACGTGTTCGATGCGAGCGTGCCGTGCGCCTGGTCGGCCTCCCACGGGTGCTGCGGGGAGGAGCGACGACCTCGCGGTCCTCGCTCCTCCGCCCGCGGTCAGGCTCGGGTGCGCCTCGCCATGCTCTTGTAATGCTGCCGCCAGATCAGCTTGTGCACGGGTATCCAGCGCGGGATGTCGCGCACCCCGGGGATGAAGGGGACGAGCAGGAGACCGAGGCTGAGGATGGTCATGACCACCACCACCAGCAGGTCGGCGTTGCTCGCTGAGCCGATCGCCGGGACCTGGTACCAGAGGGTGAAGAGCCAGAGCCAGGCCTGGCCGGGATACCGCCCGGTCTCGTTCATCATTCCCCACTGCGTGCCCGTGAGGTCCTGCGCCTGGGCGAGCCCCCGGAAGTAGCCGCCATCGCTCAGGAAGAGCAGCGGCTTGCTGTAGTCGGTCTGGTAGAAGTGGTCGCTGGTGAGCAGCAGTGCGTCGAGGCCCCCGCTGCGGGCGAGCACGAGCAACCGGCTCATCAGAACCGGCACCGGGCCGTAGTCGCCACTCGGCACGCTGACCTCGTTACTGACCAGCTTGGCGCTGCCCAGGGCCTGGTTGTAGGCGGCGAGCCACTTCTGCTGCTGGGCCGCGCTCGCGTCGTTGAACGTGGTGAGCCCTGAGGCGAGGGTCTGATCGCCGACCGTAGCCTGTGAGAGAGGCTGGAGCACGAAGTCGAGAGCCGCGTTGACCGCAACATGCACCCCGGCCCACACCTGCGGCTCGATCGGGCCGATGCTCTGCACCGATCCGCTGCCGGTCGTGTACGGGGGCCCGTACTGGGCGGTGATGGTCTGACTGGACAGCTCGCCGGCCGCCGTGGTCACGAAGTCCACCGGGTCCGACTTGGCCCAGGCCTGGATGGTCGCCGAGGGGACGTCCGGTGAGGAGAGGACCGCCGAGAGGATCAGCACCACGACCAGGATGCCCACCGTGGCGATGGCGATCTCCTTGATCAGGTCGTAGGGCGTCATCCGGATCCCGCGGTAGTAGTCGGCCTTGTCGATCTTGGGTCGGCGGGCGCTCATTGGGGTGCTCCCGTGGACGCGCTGGCCCCGGTATCGGCGACGTAGGGGTCACCGATCGGCCGCACCACTCCGCGGCTTCTCACCTGCACGATGTGGAGCACCACCAGAAGGGTGAGCGCGATCGGGAACAGCATCACGTGGATGCCGTACATCTGGCCGAAGTTGAGGACGTTGAAGAAGCCCCCCAACCCTGACGCGTTGATCGCGTCCTTGGCGTTGACCGCGATCCACTGGGAGTCGAAGTTCTGCTGGACCAGGTAGCCGGTGAAGGCGGTGACGATGCTGACCAGGAAGAGCACCACCCCGACCATCCACGTCTTGGCCCGTCCATCGCGCCAGCCGGCGCCCCAGTACTGGCCCCAGAGGTGCAGCACCATGAAGATGAAGAACATCTGCACCGACCAGAAGTGGATGCTGTTGAAGAAGTGGCCCAGGTTGGAGGTGTGCCACCAGGCCGCGCCCATGAAAGCGAGGACCGTCCCGCTCACCAGCACCCAGACCAGGGCGGCGATGGTCACCACGCCGAAGACGTACACCCATGAGCCGACGAAGGCCGGCTGGCGGGTGGGCAGCACCTCCTCCAGGGGGAGGCGGCCCTCCAGGCGGCTGCGCACCGCTGCCGTCCACCCGGTGTCGCGCACCGCCGGGGAGCCGGTGGAGGAGCTGCCGGAGGAGCCGGCGGCGGGCGGGGGCGCGCCTGCGCCCGATCCCATGCCGCCCGCTTCACTCATCGTCGTCGTCCCGGTGCTTGGCGGCGTTGTGCGGGAAGGGGGCTATGAGCGCGACCACGAAGAGCAGCACCATGGCCGCGATCAGGCCCAGGTTGGGCAGCGAGATGAGGATGAATCCCCAGTGCAGGTATGGCGCCGGGCTGTTCATTGGGTCCTCCGGAAGGTGAGCGAGGGCACCGGCCAGCGGGGGCCCCCCAAAGATCGTCTCTCTGACCTTACAAGCAATGGGCCCCCGATCACATTGTCATGTGACTTAAGTCGCCAGATTGGCTGGGGCTTATGGCCATGGCCTCCGCCGGGGTGGCGGCGGACCATGGTCCGGGGGGATTGCGAGATAGGCACCGAGATAGGCACCGAGGTAGGCATGTCGACTCCGGCGGACCGGCTCTTCCTCCTGCTCGACCCGCACACGCGGCGGGTGGCCGACATCTGCACTGGCCCGACCGCGACCGGGGACTGCCCCGCGTACCTCGCCGGTCAGCCCCTCACCTGCGCGGGTTTCCGGGTGGTCCCGATCCGCCAGACGTCGGCAAACGGTCTGCCCTTCCTGGTCGATGAGTCCGAGGGGCCCCGCTGCCCGCTGGCCTGGCTCGACGACGGGGAGCCGAAGCAGGACGCCGGCGGACCGCGCGCGACCGGTCCCGACGCGGCGACGTGATCTGGGCGACCCTCCGCTCCCGCCCCTGACCCAGCCTCCTACTGCTCCCGCCCCTCGTCGCACACCGTCCGGAACTCGCAATGGCCGCAGCGCCAGCTGCTCGGCTTGGGCGGGAAGTCGTGGGCGCGGCGGGCCTCGGCCAGCTCGCGGGCCGTGCTCTCCACCTGGAAATGGAACCGGCCCAGGGCGACGGAGTCGAAGGTCATCCGGCTGACCTCGGCGGTCTGGAGCCAGTGCAGCTCGACCGTGGCCTCGTCGCGGTGCTGCTCGCGGGCGAGCGCCACCGCGTAGGCGCGGACCTGAAGGTCCTTGCGCAGGGACTCCTCCTCGCGCGGCGGCCCGGTCTTGTAATCGATGACCACCTGGACCCCGCCCGGCCCGGCGTCGATGCGGTCGAATCGTCCGGTCACGTCGCCGGCGCTCACTTCGAGGGTGAAGGGCTGCTCGACCATGAGAGGCTCGGCGTCGCGCCACCCCGGTGAGGCCGCGTAGCGCCGGAGCTGGCTCTCGCCCAGGCTGCGCAGCTCGGCATGAGCACCCTTGGGGCCCCGTGACGTCTCCCATGCCTCACCCCACAGGCGGCCCGCCTCGTCCGGCCCGGCCTCGGCACCGGTCTGGCGCAGCGCCGCCAGGGCCTGGAGGACGGT
>PMYJ01000167.1 GCA_003170875.1 Candidatus Dormiibacterota bacterium
CCGCGCACTGGCCCGTTCCCGCGATAGCGAAGCCAGGGCATCGAGCTTCAGTGGTCCCACCAACTCTGCCATCTCGTCCACCTCAGCGAACGGCCGAGAGGTTCTCGGCGCTTCACATTCCACTGATGCAGGAGCGGGCGAAAGGGTGCGGACGCAGCCCTGGTCGCTCTGGAGGCGAGATCCACCCGCTGCGCCGGCGGAGGAAACCGAGGCGGCGGTCGGCGGTGGCCTCGGAGGTGGTGGTGAGCTACCACATTGGTCAGACGCGCACCATCTCGCATCGCCGTGCATCCATGGAACCGACAGCCGGCTCTGTCGGATCGCTAGATCCGCCCGGCCACACCGTGGAGATGAACATGGCTCAGAACATGGGAACCACCGACCGCGCGGTACGCGTCGTTGTCGCCGTCGTCGCCGCCCTGGTCGCCGGCTGGGCGGGGTTCGGCACGGCGGCGGGGATTGTGCTCCTCGCCATCGCCGCCGTCCTGTTGGTCACTGGTGCGTCCGGCTTCTGCCCGCTCTATCTGCCCTTCCACCTCAGCACCCGCCGGCACGGCGCTGCGAGGACCTGGGGGCACGGCCAGCGCACTTCTCAGTGATGGCATCCGAGACCCGCTTGGCGGTGACCTGAACGCGCGTACACTGGGCCCGGCCCCGTCTGCGCAATCGGCGACGTGCGAGAATCAGGCGTGTGGAGAGCAGCGGGTGATACGAGGTCGCCCCCGCGACGCACTCACTGCGCCTTGCCACCCTGGCAGGAGCGGTGAAGCTCACCGCGGTGCAGGAGGCCTTTAGCGCGTGCTGGCCGTCGCGTGGATGGCGCCGTGGCCCGTCTTCGTCGCTGCCGGAGCCGGGATCGGGCTGCTGGTCGGATTGTTCGGCGTCGGGGGCTCGTCGATCGCCACGCCGCTACTGGCCGTGCTCGGCGTTCCAGGCTTGCTGGCGGTCGCCTCCCCACTGCCAGCCACGATCCCAGCCGCTCTCGGCGCTGTGGTTCCCTATCTGCGAAACGAGAAGGCTCGGCCTCGCGCCGCAGGTTGGACCTTGATCGGGAGCGTGCCAGCGGCCATCGCCGGAGCGTTCCTTTCCCAAGTGATCGGTGGCTCCGTGTTGCTCTACGCATCTGGCATCGTCCTCACGATCGTCGGAATCCGCGTCGTCAGGCCAATTGGCGAAACCCAGCAGCTTGCCGGCACCATGCGCCGCAAGAACCGCCTGGTTCTGGTTGCGGTCTCTGCTGCCGTGGGACTCTTCTCTGGGCTCCTCGCCAACGGGGGAGGTTTTCTGCTCGTGCCGATGTACCTCCTCGTTTTCGGTCTCGATATGCGCCAGGCGGCCGGAACCAGCCTTCTCGTTATCGCGGTGCTAACCCTGCCGATTCTTGCTGCCCACGCCGTCCTCGGGCACATCGACTGGAGCGTCGCTGGGGAATTTGCGCTTGGCGCCATCCCAACCAGCATCTTGAGCGGTCGGCTCGCCCAACGGGGCACCAGCGGTGGCCTGCGGAAGGCGTTTGGCTGGTTCCTCGCCGGTTGCGGAGTTGCCTTCGTCCTCTACCGCCTCCTGGGCGCCTGAACTCTCGCGGTCGCAAGTCCGAGCGTGAGCGCTGTCGCCGCACTGGTGGGGGGTCGTGGTAGCATACCGGTAGGGGTATGCTACCCGGACCACGCAACCGCATCAGGAGCCCCCTCAATGGTGTTTCCGGCCAACCATCTTCGCCCTCGATCCAAGCTGTGCCGGCGCCGGCAAGCGACTGCCGCAGGTCCCCACCCCACTTGAGATGCGATCCCGGTGCAGGCGATGGCGCCGTGTCCGAGGTTCGGGCCGTGAGTCCCCCTGCGCCTGAGAGGCCATGATGTTCGGGTTCCTTCGCCGCGCGACTACCGCGCACTCAACCCCCGACGAGGCGTATGCGGCGCAGCGTCGTGGCGCAGTCCTCATCGACGTGCGCGAGAACCGCGAATGGCGCGCTGGCCACGCGCCCGGGGCGCGCCACCTCCCGCTGAGCCGTCTCTACCGGGAATCGCCGCACCTTCCGAGCGACGCGGAGATCCACGTCATCTGCGCGAGTGGGCATCGCAGCCAGGTCGCGGCACGGCTACTCCGGAGCGCCGGGTTCGAGACGGTCGCCAGCGTCCGAGGTGGCATCGCCGATTGGCGACGCGCCGGGCTGCCGATCGACCGGTGACGCCGAGCTAGGACGTCGTGTCCGTGCGCCCCACCGATGCGGAGCCTTCGGACTGACATGGATCCCGGGCGGAGTACCGAGGGAAGCTGCTGCGCAGGCAGGGGTGGGGTGCCGCTACCGCGTCGGGCCGCCCACGTGCGCGGCTGACGCGCCCCGCTCTGCGACGGCATCGAGGAGGTGGTCGGAGATGTCGCGGAGGCGCATGGTGCCATTGGCCGCCTTGCGCAGGTTCACCAGGCAGATTGGGCACATGGTGACGCAGTCCGGGGCGACCGCTCGCAGCTGCTCAACTCGCTTGCCAGCGATCGCGGCGGCCGTGGTCGGGAACAGGGATTCGGCGGGTCCGCCGCAGCACCAGGTCCACTGCCCCGCGTTCTCCGGCTCGGCCACGGTGAGACCCACCGACGCGAGCAGCCGGCGCGGCTCGTCGACGATCCCCTCATACCGGGCATAGACGCAGGAGTCGTGGATCGTGACCGTGCCGCTGAGGGGGACGCCCACCGGCAGCCCGCGCTCGGCCAGCACCTCGAGGTAGCTGCGCACGCGCACGTCGTACCCCTCCACCAGCTTCGGGTAGACGGTGCGCAGCATCGTCGTGGTGTGGGGGTCGAGGGTGATCACCTCGCGAACACCGTGCTTGCGGAGGATCCCGGCAACCCGGCGAGCGTGGGCCGCGACCGCCTCGTCCGCGCCCAGGTCATGGGCCAGGGCGCCGCTGTAGAGGTCGTCCTCGTAGAGGTAGCCAAAGGCGACCCCGGCTCGCTGGAGGAGGCGCGCCACGTTGGCAGGCACCCGATCGTACTCAGCCCTTTCCTCCGCCCCCGGCCGGGCCACGATGGCGACGCCGTTGACCAGCCGGTTGGCGCGGCGGGCCACACCGGTGAAGCGGGCAAGCGGTGAGTCGCCCAGCCGCTGCTCGAGGTGGACCAGTCGCTCGATGTAGGGGATCAGCTGGTACATCTGCCCGGTGTAGAGCACCGTCTCTCCGCCGCGGGGGATGCCGAGGTTGCGGGCCCAGGCGGTCGCCCGGCGAGCGGGGATGGGCAGCACCGAGCCACGCAGCCGCAGGTTGTCGGCCAGGATCCCCACCACGTCGCGGACGGGAAGTGGCATCAGGACCCCTCCTGCAGTAGCCAGTGACGGAGGACGCGCATGTTCTCGGTGATGTGCACCCCGGCCGGACAGTTCGCCTCGCAGGCCCGGCAGAGAAGGCAGGAGAAGATGGGTCCGCTCGCATCGTGGACCCGGTCTTCGCAACCGAGCAGCGCATAGCGGAAGAGGCGGCGGGGCAGCAGGTCGATGCCGAGCGGGCAGGCCGCGCTGCAGACCCCGCAGTTCATGCAGGCCGCGGCGTCGAAGGGCCCGATCGCCTCCAGCTGGCGGATCATGCCGGCGCTGGCCAGCGCGCTCATGGTCGCTTCACCGCCGCGTAGCGGTAGTGACCGTCGTCGCTCACGCCCTTCTCCTCGGCGACGTAGCCGTACTTGCGCAGGCCCATCGTCCAGACCATGACCTCGTCCTCGGGGAAACCGCTCCGCTCCGCCAGCTCAGGCACCGTGAGGGGTCCCGCGTCGAAGAGCAGCTCCACCAGGCGCCCGCGGACGAGCGGCTCTTCGCGGATCACCTCGCGGAGGTCCCGGCTCACCCCGCCACCCCCACCAGCAGGCCGTCGATCATCGCCCGCACCTGGGCGTTGGTGTACCCGCGCAGGTCGATGGCGTCGACGGTGCAGACGGGCGCGCAGCCGCCGCAGCCCTTGCAGCCGGCGACGTCGATGACCGCGGTGCGAGCCCCGGCCACGGGGGCGGTCCCGGTCTCTGCGCTCGCGCCCTCCGCCGCCACCAGGGTGATGGCGCCGAACGGGCAGGCGTCGACGCACACCCCGCAGCCCGTGCAGGCCGATGCGTTGACGACGGCGACCTGGGGATCGAGCTCGGCGACGCCGCGCTTGAGCACGGCCGCCGCCTGGGTGACCGCCGCCAGCCCCGACGCGACACTCTCCGCGACGGTCTTCGGAGCCTGGCAGGTGCCCGCGATCAGCACTCCGTCGACCACGGTCTCCACCGGCCGGAGCTTGGGGTGGATCTCGTTGAAGAACCCGTCCCTGCCGACCGGGAGCTTGAGGGTGCCGATCAGTTTCGGGTTCTTGCCCGCGACCATGCCGGTCACCAGGACCACCAGGTCGGCGGTGATCGTGACCTCCTCGCCGGCGGTGAGCTGGTCGCGAACGGTCACCCGCAGGCCGTCGCCGTCGTGGCTGACCGAGGGCGGCTGGTCGTCGGCGAACTTCAGGTAGAGGGAGCCGCGCCGGCGCGACTCGGTCAGAATGGCCTCGTTCTTGCCGTAGGTGCGGAGGTCGCGGTAGAGGTGGTACTGGCGGATCTCCTCTCCCCGGTCGGCGGCGAGCAGCGCACTGTGGACCGCGGCGCTGCAGCAGAAGCGGGAGCAGTAGGGGTGCTCCTCACTGCGGCTGCCGACACAGTAGATGTAGGCGATCGTGCGGACCGGACGGCCCTCGTGTGTGATCGGCCCGTCGCTCTCCTTGAGCAGCGACGTGAACTCCGGCAGGGTGAGCACCCCGGAGATGCCGTAGCCGAACTCGCCGGCAGCGGGCTCGTAGCTGTCGAATCCGGTGGTCACGATGATCTGCCCGACGGAGAAGGTGATCGGCTCCGCCTCCGTGTGGATGGTGACCTGGTAGTCGCCGTAGGTGCCCGACTTGGCGACCAGCTCGGCGCCCGTGAGCACGGTGATCGCCTCCCGGCGCCGGATCTCCCTGTCCAGGCGTAGCACCAGGGCCCCGCCGTCCGCACCGTGAGGGTATGTCGTCCCCAGGCGGGCCACCCAGCCCCCGAGGCGCGGCGCCCGCTCGACCAGCACGACCTCCAAGCCAAGGTCGGCCAGACCGACCGCCGCGCGCATCCCGGCGACGCCGCCACCGATGACCAGGACCCGGGGCACCGTCTCCACGGCGGTCGGCTCCAGCGGCTCAGTGAGCCGGGTGCGGGCGACGCCCGCCCGGACCAGCCGGAGCGCCTTGCGGGTGGCGCCGTCGTGGTCGTCGGTGTGCGTCCACGAGCACTGCTCACGGATGTTCACCTGGGTGTACTCATAGGGGTTGAGCCCGGCCCGCCGGGCCACGCTGCGGAAGGTGAGGGTGTGCAGCTTGGGCGAGCAGGACGCCACCACCATGCCGTCGAGCTGGTGCTCGGCGATGTCCTGGGCGATCTCCTGCTGGGTGGCGTCCGAGCAGGTGAACATGGCGTCGCGCGCCACCACCACGTCGGCGTCGGCCTTGACGGCAGCTACGACCTGCTCGACGTCGACGTAGTCGGAGATGTTGCCGCCGCAGTGGCAGACGTAGACGCCGATCCGGCGTTTGCTCGGGGTGGCACCGGGGTCGGATGCGCCTTCCTGAGGGGGAAGCGGGGCGGCGGTCATACCGGCACCCTCCTGCGCTCGAGCTGAGCCGCCGCCTGGGCCACCGCGGCCCCGGAGTGAAGGATCGATTCCGGAATGTCGCGTGCTCCCGATGCGGCGCCCGCCACGAAGACGCCGGGGATGCTGGTGGCCCCGGGGTTGAGGTCCTCGTCGACCTCCGCCACGTAGCCGTGCTCATCCAGCGTCAGGGCTCCGTCAGCGAAGGGGTGAGCCGCCTCGGGGTTGGGCTGGACGCCGACGGCGAGGACGACCAGGTCGTACTCAGCCTCCGCGATCACCCCGCCGCCGTCGATGTCCTCGTAGCGGAGGATCAGGTTGCCATCCGCCGTCTCGCGGATCCCGGCCACCCGGCCCTTCACGAAGCTGGTTCCCATCGCTCTGGCCTGCTCGAAGAACTCGTCGTAGCCCTTGCCGGCGGCGCGGATGTCGATGTAGTGGACGGTGACGTCGGCCAGGGGGAGGGCACCCATGATCAGCTGGTTCTGCTTCAGCGAGTACATGCAGCAGAACTTGGAGCAGAGTGGGTTGCCCACGGTCTGGTCGCGCGAGCCGGTGCACATCACGTAGGCGACGCGCTCCGGCACCCTGCCGTCGCCCGGCCGGAGCACCGTGTTGTAGGGGCGGGTGGGGGCGAGCAGCCGCTCCATCTGGGTGCCGGTGATGACGTTCTTGAACCGCCCCCACCCGTACTGCGGCTTGAGGTCGGCGGGGAAGAGCCGGTAGCCGGTCGACACCACGACGGCGCTGACCTCGACCTCCAGCTGCTGCGGCCGCATGCCCAGGTCGATGGCGTCCGCCGGGCAGGCGGCGAGGCACTGGTGGCACTCCGAGCAGACCCCGCAGTCCAGGCAGCGGCCGGTGGCCTGACGTGCCTCGCTCTCGGTGAGCGCCGGCTCGAGCTCGGCGAAATCGGTGGGGCTCGCCACCAGCCGGAGGGTGCCGTCCAGTGGCTCCCGGAGGCTGTGGCTGCGCTGCCGGGCGAGCACCTCCGCCTTGTCGACGACCGGGAGCGGCGCGTCGAATCCGGCGAGGGGAAGGTCGCGCAGCCAGCGGTCGATCATGTGGGCGGCGCGCCGCCCGTGTCCGACCGCCTCGGCGATGGTCTTGGGTCCGGTCACAGCGTCGCCGGCGGCGAAGACCCAGGGGAGGGCCGTCTGCAGGGTGATGGGGTCCGCCTGGAGCCCCCGCGCCCCGGCCGAGGAGAGGAGGGGGAAGGCGGCCGTGTCGGCCCCCATCCCGATGGCGACGAGCGCCAGGTCGCAGCGCAGATCGTCGCGGGTCGTTTCGTCGTAGGTGGGCGCAAAGCGTCCCTTCTCGTCGAAGACGGCCGTGCAGCGCTTGAGCTCGACGGCCTCGACAGCCGCCCCGCCGCGGAACCCGGCGATGCCCCATCCGTCGTGGAGTTCCACGCCCTCGTCCAGGGCCTCGCCCACCTCCCAGGCGTAGGCGGGCATCCCGCCGCGCCGCTCCAGGCAGACCATGTGCACCGCCGCCGCCCCGAGGCGGCGGGCGCTCCGCGCCGTGTCGATGGCGACGTTGCCGCCGCCGATCACCGCCACCACCTTGCCGCTCAGATCCGGCGGTTGACCGAGCCGGATGTCGCGGAGGAAGTCGAGGGCCGCGCGGACGCCACCGAGCTCCTCCTCGCCGGGGACGCGAAGCCGGGCCGGCCGCGGTGTCCCGGTGGCCACGAGCACCGTGTCGAACCCCTGCCGGCGCAGTTCCTCGAGGTCGTCGACCCGCTTCCCGGTGACGATCTCGACGCCCAGGTCGGTGACGTTGGCCACGTCGCGCTCGACGACCTCCGCGGGCAGCCGGTAGGCGGGGATGGAGAGGCGGGGTGCGCCACCCGGCGCGGGGGCCGCCTCGAAGATCCGGACGCCGTATCCCTGGCGCGCCAGCTGCCAGGCGGCGGTGAGCCCCGCCGGTCCGGATCCGACCACCGCCACCCGCTTGCCGTTCGGAGCCGGGGCCTCCGTCCGCGGGGGCTCGGGGAGCGCGTAGTGGGTGTCGGCGATGAAGCGCTTGAGCCGCCGGATCGCCACCGGGCCCTCGAGGCTGCCCCGGGTGCACTCGGTTTCGCAGGGCGCGTAGCAGGCACGCCCGAGGGTCCCGACGAGGGGTGTGGTCTCGGCCACCAGGCCAAAGGCCTCCTCGTACTTGCCGCTGCGCACCAGGGAGACGTAGCCGTGAGCCTTGATCCCCGCCGGGCAGCCGAAGGTGCACGGCGAGGTGCCGGGGCGCTCGACGAGCGCCTTCTGGGGGATGGCCTGGGGGAAGGGGATGTAGGCGGCGCGCCGCGAGACCATCTCCCCGTTGAACTGATCCGGGACGGCGACCGTGCAGGCGGCCTCACAGAGGCGGCACCCGGTGCAGAGCGACTCGTCGACGTAGCGTGCGGAACGGCGCACCGTGACCTGGAAGCCTCGCTCCGCGTCGCCCCGGACACTCTCCACCACCGACTGGGTGAGGACGGTCACATTGGGGTGGTGGGCCGTCGCCGCCATCTTCGGCGTCGAGATGCAGCTGGCGCAGTCGAGCGTCGGGAAGACCTTGCTGAGCAAGATCATCTTGCCCCCGATCGACGGTTCCTTCTCGACCACGAGCACGGAGTGCCCCATGTCGCCGAGCTTGATCGCGGCCTCCATGCCACCGATCCCGCTGCCGATGACCAGCGCGTCGTAGGTCGTCGACGTATCCATCGCCGCCTACGCTTCCATGGCCGCGAGGGACTCGGTGAAGCCGCGCACCTGGCGGGTGAACGGCTCGGCGCACACCGAGCAGATGGCCGCCATCTTCACCCTGCTTCCATCGATCCCCCGCTCGGCCATTAGCGTCTGGGCTGCCTGGACGATGCGCGACGAGCGCGCCGTGCAGTCCGGGAGGTAGCCGCACTCCTCGCCGTCGGCGGCGATGAATACCCCGTCGAAACCCCGCTCGAGGGCGTGGAGGATCCAGCCCGGTCTCACCCCGCTGGTGCAGGGCAGGCTGATCACGACCACCTCCGGCGAGTAGTGCATGTGCGAGCTGCCCGCCAGATCGATACCCGGGTCGGAGATCGCGTTGGTCGAGAAGACGAGGACTCGGGGCGCGTGGGCCCGCAGGTCCCCGACTGCAGAGGCTGCAGGCTGCAGCATCGCGCTCGGTCTCAGCTCACTTGGCCCGACGAATGAGGACCCGGTCGTATCCCTGGGCGGGGACGGCACCGAGGAAGCCGTGGCCGACCTTGCCCGACCAGGCCGCCACGTCGGCCTGGGTCTGGGGGTCGCTCGACCAGAGCTCGAGTACCTCACCGATAGCGACGCCGGGCATCGCCTTCTTGGCCTCCAGCAGCGGACCCGGGCATCCGGTACCGCGGGCGTCGACGACCTTGGCGACGCTCAGCGCCGCGACATCCGCCTCGGTCAGCACAGTCGACATGTGGGCTCCTCTCAGTAGGTCAGGGTGTTGGTCGCCGAGGTGACCTCGACGACGAGGCGGGCCGCGGCTACGATCTCCGCTCCCGCAACGAGGTCTTCTTGGCCCACGCCCCGGCGCTTCAGGCCGGGCCAGCAGACCAGCAGCTTGCCGCCGAGCTCGGCGATGGGCCCGATGAGGTCACTGATCGGGGCGAGGTCCGGGACCGAGACGGTCTCNNGCGAGGGCGGCGGCGGCCATGGTGAAGGGCAGGGTGGCCAGCTCCGGATCGTCCGGTCCATGGGTCACCATGATCACGAGCTTCTCGGGAGTCCCCATCTCCTACTCCTCCTCCCCCCGGCGCAGGAAGAACACGAGATCGCCGCCCTCCTCGTGCCATTCGAGCAGCTCGTTGCCGGTGCTCCCCGCCCAGGCGGGGACGTCAGCAATCGCTCCCCGGTCGGTGGCGATCACCTTGAGCACCTCTCCGGCCGCGAGTCCCTTCATCGCCTTGGCGGTCTTGACGATCGGCATCGGGCAGAGAAGCCCGCGCGCATCGACGACCACCGTCGCCTTGACCTCGGTCTCAGCCATCGTTTCGTTCCTCAACGTTCTCTGTGTTCTCGAGCATGAGCAGGTCTATATGAAGAGGGTGAGGTGCGCCGTGCGCGCCTCGGCGAGGAAGGCCGCCGCGCCGGCGAACTCGACCCCCTCGATGAAGTCCTCCGGCTTGTAGCCGAAGACGTCCATGGTCATCTGGCACGCGATGAGGCGGACGTCCAGCTCACGCGCCGTGTCGAGGAGCTCGCGGATGGTGGCGACGTTCTTGCCCCGGAACTTCGCCTTCATCATCTTGGTGGCCACCGGGCCCATCCCGGGCAGGCCGAGGACCAGGTTGGGCATGGTGACCGGCATCGGCATCGCCGGGTTGCCGAGCGGCGAGACCTTGAGCAGGCGCTCGAAGTCCCGGTGGATGATGCTCAGGCCGTAGAAGGTGAAGAAGACCGAGGTCTTCATTCCCGACGCGGCCGCGGTGGTGGCGAGGATCAGCGGGGGGTAGGCCCAGTCGAGGGTCCCCTTCGACGCGATGATCGTCGCCGTCTTGGTCCCGGGGTCCCGAGCTCTGGAACGCTCGATCTCGAGACGGACGATCTCCCGGATCTCCGCCTCGCTGAGCGCCGCCGACCGCGGCGCCTCTGCGACCGTCGCAGGGCTTCCGTTCGTGTCCACCATCTGCGCTGTCACCTCCAGCCGGCACCCCGGGAATCGCCATGGGCCGGGTGCCTGGTCCATGCGCGCAGCGGTGCTTGGAGCTTGTTGCATCCTTGCGCCTGTATGCAAGCAAAGTCTCCACTGTGGAGGGGCCGCCCACCAGAGCACAAGGTCCTCGCCGTCCGGCGCGGTTTCCCGTGAGGTGACCGGCCCACAGGCCCACTACGGGAGGGCGGTTCGACCTCTGCCAAGAGAGATGTGCGCTCGATCACCGCGGGGTGCGCGGCACCCGATCGTTGCACCTGGAGGCCGAACCGCCGGGGACCAGAGCGCTAACCCCGGGGACGATGAGGTCGGGTGGATGGGGGCGAAGTATCCATGGCTAGTTGCGAAATCATGCAAGGATCTGGTACTCTCCTCCAGAGTGAACGGCACGATCACGACTCCCGAGCGGGCGGCCGGCCCTCGGGATGCTGAGGCATTCCGACTTCATGCCGAGCTGTGCAAGGTCTTCACCGACCCCAAGCGGCTGATGGTTCTTGAGGCGCTCAGGGCCGGAGAGTGCTCCGTCGGCGAGTTGGCGGATGGGATCGGGATGAGCCTTCCCAACGCCAGCCAGCACCTCTCGGTGCTGCGGCACGCCGGACTGGTGGCGACCCGCCGCGAAGGGACCACGGTCTTCTACTCACTGTCCGAGCCGCGGATCGTCCAAGCGTGCGACATCGTCCACCAGATCGTCCTCGACCGCATTCCGGTAGCCGCGCGCCTAGCGACGCTGCCAAGGTGAGGCGGGCGGGTCCGAACAGCGCGCGCTTCTTCCGCTTCTCCCGCCTACCCGCCTGATCGGTCCCACCGCGCGTCGTATTGCTTCTGGACCCTCGCCTGACGCTTGAAGCAAGTGCCGGCGGTAGGCACGGATGGCGAAGCAAGTGGCCCAAGCGAATTCGGAATGGCCTATGCGAGCGACGAAAATCGAAGGCGCTTGCTTTGGGAGCAAGAGGTCCCCAGTTCGAGTCTGGGCACCCCGACCAGGGTTCGTGGGGACGGCGCTGCCTGGAGTGCGCGCAGCGCTCAGCTCGCCGTCGCTACTGCGGTCGTTCAGCTGGCGCTCTCGCGTTCGGCAACGCGTCGCAGCGTCTCGTCCAGGGTCAGGAGCTGGGCGTCCGCCACGAGCGCCGTGGCGAGGGAGAACGCGTCGGGTAGCCGCAGAGCGCTGTGCCGCGCCCGGAGTTGGGCGGCCAGGCGGGCGGTGTGTCGGTCGACCGGCACCACCTCAGCTCGGACAGCGTCGAGAAAGTCATCCACGATGGCACCGGTCCCGCCCAGCAGCGGGCGGACGAGAATCTCAGCGTAGACGCTGGCGCTGACAATGAGACGGTCGCCTGCCGTGATGCGAGGGCGCAACTCGCCCACCGCCCGGTCGTG
The DNA here is from genome assembly GCA_003170875.1 of Candidatus Dormiibacterota bacterium. GTDB lineage: Bacteria > Chloroflexota > Dormibacteria > Aeolococcales > Aeolococcaceae > Changshengia. The sequence goes on from PMYJ01000167.1 coordinate 11,663, forward strand.
CTGAGCGTCGGCGGGGTCCAGGAAGCCGATGAGGACGTCGGTGTCGAGGGCTACCGCGGCCATTCGCCGCGCAACTCGTCCAGGTATCCGGCGGGGTATGTGCCCGCCGGCAGGCTGCCTGCGTAGCGGCTGACGAGCTCGTCGGCCCGCTCCACCTCGATGCGACCCAGGGCGCTGGCGCGGACGATCACGTCGTCTCCGGACGCGATGCCCGCGGCCCGGAGGACGCGGACGGGGATGGTGATCTGATGCTTGCGGGAGACCTTACTCATCGCTTTACCATTCTACCGGATGGTAAAGGATGAGCAACCACGAGTGTAAAAGAGGGATGGGGCGGTCCTGCTAATAATTGATTCTCTCAAGCAACTATGATAGCCTCAGGACATGGAGCCTTGTCGAGCGGACGTCGAGCGCATGGTGATCGCCCTCTTCACTCTCAACGCCGGGCTGGACCGCGCCCGGCGCGAGAGCCCAGGTGCGGGCAGGCTGTCCGTTCTCCAGGCCCTCACCGCCCCCGAAGGCGATCGCCCGTCCGATATCGCCAACACCCTGCAGGTCAGCCCGTCGCTCGTCACCCGGCAGGTGCAGGCGCTGGAGGAGGACGGGTTCGTGGCGGTCACGCGTGACCCTGCCGACCACCGTTCGTGCCTGGTCGCCCTCACCGCCAGCGGTCGCGAGGAGCTGCGCCAGCTCCGGGAGGTGGGGGTGGCACGCTTCGCGTCCTTCGTGGCCGACTGGGACTCCTCTGACGTGGTGACCCTCACTCGCCTCCTCGAGAGGCTGGAGGCCGACAAACACGGCACCGCCGAGCGGGAGACCAAACGATCCAGACGGCCGCGGTGGGCCGAAGACCCCGTAGTGGATCCCCGGCTGACGCCGGCTGACCCTGATCCGAAGGCGTAGGGGATCGCCGTGAGCCAGCTCGTCGATCGTTCCGCCCGCGCCACACGCCGACCCTTCCTGCTCATGCCCGTGCCGTGGGTCTTCGTCCTCGCCTTTCTCCTCGGGGTGGGCCTGCAGCACCTCGTCCCCTTCAACCTGGGTTCGCAGACGATCGCGCTTCTCGTCAGGGTTGCTGGCGTCGCTCTCTTCGCGGCGGGCGCAACCATTGCGGGGTGGGGACTGGTCGCCTTCCATCGGGTGGAGACCACCACCACCCGGGAGAGGCCCCGGCAACGTTGGTGACGTCGGGCCCATATCGATTTACGCGGAACCCCATGTATGTGGGCCTGGTCCTTGCCTACCTCGGCGAGCAGGGGATGCTCGTCGAAGCGTGGCCGCTGGCGCTGCTCGTCCTCACCGTCGCGTATGTCAACTGGTGCGTGATCCCCGTCGAGGAGGCCTCGCTCCGGGCCTTCGGGCCCGCTTATGACGCATACGGCGCTCGGGTGCGTCGATGGATCTAGTTCCGATCGCGGGATGAACGGATGACCAACGCGGCCGGCCCCGGACCGGAGCACGGGCGCCGGCGTCAGGCTCTCACCTGGGGGATCGTCGGTTTGCTGGCCCAGCTGGTCTTCGCGGCTGGATGGGTGATCGCTGAGACCTGGCAGGGGCCGAGGTACAGCCCAGTGATGGACACGATCAGCGACCTGCAGGCGGCGACCGCGCCGCACGTCTGGTTCCCGATCGTCTGCTTCGCCATCGGTGGTCTTGCCACGTTCGGCTTCGCTATGTTCGGATTGCGGCCCGCATTGAAGGGGACCGCAGCGGCCACACCTTGGAAGATCGGTCTCTCCTGTCTCGCTCTTGGCAACTCCTTCCCCCTGATCTCGTGTCAGCTCTCGGCTCCTGGATGCACCGCGACCACTCAGCTGCTCAGTGCCGGCGGTCTCACGGACGCGATCCTCAGCGGGGCTGCCCTCTGGGTGCTGGCGACCACGCCGTTTCCGATGGCGCGACGCCTGACCTCACTTCCTGGCTGGAGGGGCCTGAGGCCGGTCCTCCTGGTCGCCGGCGTCCTGACGCCCGCCCTCTACGGCCTCCTTGCCATCGCGCTGATCACGGGTGCCGCGCAGGGCATCGCCGAGCGGGTTCTGGTGGTCGTCTGCCAGCTGTGGATCTGCCTGCTCGCCGGCAACCTCATCAGGGTGTCGTTCGCCGAACGCGCCGGGTAGCGCCGCCCCGCTGCGGGGGAGAAGCGACCTGCTCGGGGTGGCGTGCCATGTTGAGAAACCACGCCGGATGAGTGGCGGCACCGCCGTTGGACGCCACCACGAGCCAGGCATCCTCGCCGTCCGGGAAGCCGCCGAGGATCACGGTCCGGCGCAGCCCTGTCCTGGCCCCCACGGTGGTCAGAAGCAGCGCCGGAAAGCCGAAGGTCCGCGGCTGCTCGGGACCCCGGCTGCGACGATAACGGGAGATCTGCATCCTCATCACCGGAGCGAAGAGCCTGGAACACGGCACCGGGGCTCCGCGCGCCCCGCGTGCCGCGGGGTGGCACTTCGATCGTCATGATCCGTCCTCCTCGCGAGTGAGGCTCGGAGCCTCGGTGAGCAATGTCTGGAGCGCCGCGGTGTAATCCTCGAGGGCCCGCCGGCCGGCGCGGGTGAGCGAGATGTACGTCACCGGAGTGCGTCGCCGGTACGTCTTCTCCACCTTCACATACGCCGCTTCCTCCAGCTTGCGCAGGTGGGTGGAGAGATTCCCCGCGGTCATCCCGACCACCTCCTGGAGACGGGGAAACGCGATCTGGTCGCGCTCCCCGAGGGTCGCCAGCGCGACCACCACGCGCAGGCGGGGTTGGGCGTGGATGATCGGGTCGAGGCGGGGGATGACCGCGGGCGCCGCTTTGGTACTCACGCCTCCGCCCACCGGTTCGTGCGCCGCGCCACCATCACGACCGCCATGACGAGCAGGCCGCCCCCGCCGGCCAGGGCGAGTACCGCCAGGTTCCCGGGCGCGCCCGCGAAGGTGCTGGCGGCTCCGACAGCCACCGTCCAAGCGCCGAGCGCGTAGTAGAGGCGATCCTGCCAGAGAGCTCCGCCGACGGCGTAGAGAACGCCGCTGACCAGCACGGCGAGGCCGGGCCACGCCAGTGACAGCAGAGCAGGGGAGAGCCCGGCCCGTCCGAGTCCCAGCATGAGAAGGCAGAGCCCTCCGGTGGCCAGGAGCCAGCTCCACCAGTAGAGGGTGGTGACCTGGCGCGACGGCCCGACGACGCCTCGCCCCGGGCGCACCGTCTCGACCGCCGAGACCACTCCCGCCGTTGCACAGCTCACTCCAAGAACGAGGTAGGCGAGCCAGCCGGGGACCGCGAGGGCGGATCTCGGTGAGGAGGCCAGATAGCAGGCGCCGAACCCGAGGAGCCACGCGCCGCCCCAGGCTGCGAGCACCAGTTCAGGGTTCCCGAAGAGGCGCCGCGCGGTCTGGCGCCTCCAGGCAGTGATGAACGAGAGCGATGCTCCCACGGAGGGCGACGCGTCATCGGGGCAGGTGGCATGACCGGGGCTACGGGCGCTTTCCGGGCTGATCATCTTCGCTCTCCTACAAAGTAGTTTGAAAATAGAAGTCCTCTGCACAGTAGCAGGTGGGCCCGAGCCTGGCAAGGGCGAGTCACCTCCCCGGAGCGCTCCGCGGGGCCGGCTCCTGCCCCCTGGCGCCGCCCGGCCCTGCGTGATAGAAACGCAGGAGCGTCCCGGCACGGGTGAGAGCCCCCGTGGCCGACTGTCATGCACGAGTGGAGGGCATTTCGTCATGGGCGTCTTCTTTGAGCGACAGGCCGATCCGGCAGTGACCCAGCTGCTGCGGACCGCCCTCACGGCGGCGCCTCCGGCCGACGCCGAGCAGCAGAAGACCCTTGCCGTGCAGATGGCGGGCAATCTCAATCCCGTGGTCAACGCAGTGAGCAAGGCGCTCGCGACTACGCCGCCGTCTCCCGCGGCAGCCGACGCCCAGGCGAGCAGCAGCGCCGCCGACCTCACCAATCAGCTCCTCGGCGGAGCCAAGTTCAACACCGGCCGGTTCCTGGTCGCGCTCGGCATCTTCCTCCTGCTCCTGGCCGGCGGGATCACCACGGACGCTATGAAGCTGACCAACTCATACACCACCCTCTTTGCGCTCTCGACGACCATCTTCGGGGTCATCGTCGGCTTCCTGGGAGGGGAGAAGAGCTGAGGGACCCCTCAGCTGCGGCGCACGACCTTGTGGGCGGCCGCCTGCTGGAGCGGCCGGATCACGATCTCGTCGAGGTTGACGTGGGCCGGCCGGGTCACGGCAAAGGCAACCACGTCCGCGACGTCCGCGGCCGTGAGCGCGGTCACGCCCTGATACACCCCCGCCGCCCGCGCCGCGTCACCCTCAAACCGATTGAGACTGAAGTCGGTCTCGACCATGCCGGGGGAGACCTCCGTCACCCGGATCGGGAGCCCGGCCAGCTCCAGCCTGAGCGTCTTGCTGATGGCGTGGACCCCGTGCTTGGCGCTGCTGTAGCCGCTCCCGCCCTCGTACACCTCGCTGCCGGCGGTGGAGGAGAGGTTCACGATGTGGCCGTGCCCCGAGGCTTCGAGCGCGGGCAGCAGGGCACGGGTCATCTGCATGAGGCCGAGCACGTTGACCTCCCACATCCAGCGCCAGCTGTCGCTGCGGGCCGCGGCCAGCGGGTCCAGGCCCCGCGCTCCGCCGGCGTTGTTGACCAGCACCTCCAGCCGGTCTATCCCGGCGCAGAAGGAGGCTACGCTGCTCTCGTCGCTGACGTCCAGCGGCCGCGCCTCCGCGCCGAGCCGGGCCGCCACCTCCTGCAGCCGGTCTTCGCGGCGGGCCCCGAGGATCAGGCGATAGCCCTCATCCGCCAGACGGGTCGCGATCGCCTCACCGATGCCGGCACTGGCCCCGGTGACCACCGCCAGCGGGCGGCGAGGGGCTCCGGCCGCCGGCGCGTCCGTCTGCTCGTTCACGGCGTCCCTCCTGGTGCCGCCCCGCGGCGGTGGCTCGATGGCTCAGTGCGGGGAGATGATCTCAGAGATGCATCCGCCGGTATTCGGCGGCGAGGCTGCGGAGCTTGGCGTCGGCGCCACGCATGGCCTCGGCCTTGGGGAGGTACTTCTTGGGGACCGACGGCCAATCTGCGCTTCCGCGTGGTGCGGTAGCCGTCCGGCTCCGCTGACTGGGCCACGGCGCGGAGGCCCAGAGGCGACCGGAGTAGGATTCGTCCACCGTGCCGTCCGCCCCGATCCAGTACGGCGAGCTGCCCAGTGTCCCGCTGGGAGCGGAGTTCGCCAACCGGCGGGCCCTTCACACGGCCGGAGCACATCGGCCGCTCCAGGCGGGCATCGACTTCGCTCCAGGGCAACCAGCCGCGTCGGTGATCCTCTCCGGCGTCTACCCGGACGACGATCAGGGCGACATGGTCGTGTGCACCGGGCAGGGTGGTCTCGAGCCCGGCACGTCGCGTGCCATAGCTGACCAGCGGCTCGTGCTGGGCAATGCCGCGCTGATCCGCAATCGGAATTCGGGAGTTCCCGTGCGGCTCTTCCGCAAGATCGGCGGCGTCTTCCGGTACGACGGGCTCTACGCGGTGGACGAGTACTTCCGAGAGCGATACGCGAGCGACGGCTTCCTCCGCTGTCGATACTCTCTCAGAGCCCTGAATCATTCGACCCCTTGGGTGACGCGGGACGAACGGGGCGGCCCCATCCGCGTGGAGCAGACCGTTCTGCGGATCGTGCGCGACACGGCAGTGACCCGCCAGGTGAAGCGGCTCTACGACTTCACATGCCAGTTGTGCCGGGTCGTCCTCCCCACCCCTGTCGCTCCGTACGCCGAGGCGGCGCACATCCGGCCACTCGGGCGACCCCACTTCGGTCGGGACGCCCTTGACAACGTCCTCTGCCTCTGCCCAAACGACCACGTTCTGTTTGACTGGGGCGCGATCACGGTGCTGCCCGAGACGCTGACGATCACGGGCGAGGCCGTCTTGGAGGGGAGGCCACTGCTCACAGTCCCCGCCCACCATCTCGACCTGCTGAACTTCGACTACCACCATGAGGCGATCTTCGTGCCGATAGTGGACCGGGGCGACCGCTGACCCCGGATGGGCCCGCACCACCGCTGACTTCGCGCCCTCCGGGTGCTCAGTCGTCCATCACCGGAGCGGGCGCGCCGCGGGCGATCGAGGCGTGGATCGCCTCGACGGCGGCGGTGTTGGCGCGGGCGTCGGTCAGGTCGTACTCGAGCGGCGCCCAGCCCCGGATGGCGCCGGCGAGGTGCTCCACCTCGAGCCGGTAGGGGTCGACGAAGGGGAAGGTCTCGATGCTCGGCAGGACGCCGTCCGTGAAGATCTCGGCGTCCCCCTGATGGAGGAGAAGCGTGGTCTGCGGCTCGTGGCGGAACCCCGTTCCCGGCAGCATCAGCCAGCCGTCGGAGCCGACCACCTCCACCTGGGCATACGGGTTGTGGAAGTCGAAGCTCACCCAGTACGGAGCGGTCAGCCGCGGGCCGAAGCGCATGACCCCCGTGACCGTCGTCTCCGCGGGCTGCCCGTCGCGCCGGTCGGCGAAGCCGAAGACCTCGGTCGGCTCCCGCCCCACCATCCCCCGGGCCATGTTGGTCGCGTAGCAGCCCATGTCCCAGATGATCCCGCCGCCCACCTCGGGGATGAAGCGGATGTTGGCGAGGTCGGTGGGTTGGGAGAAGGCGAAGCCCACCCGTACCACCCGTGGCTCGCCGATCGCCCCGGCGGCGACCAGCTCGACGGCGCGCCGCCAGCGTGGCGCATGCCGGTACATGAAGGCCTCCAGCACATGGCGTCCGGTGCGCGCCGCGGCCTCCGCGATGCGGTCGACCTCGCCGACCGTGAGCGCCAGCGGCTTCTCGCAGAGCACGTGCTTGCCCGCCTCCAGCGCCCTCACCGTCCACTCCGCATGGAGGTGGTTGGGGAGGGGGATATAGACCGCGTCGATCGAGGGGTCGTCGAGCAGCGCCTCGTAGGAGGAGTAGGCGGGGCAGCCCCACCGGGCGCCCGCTGCCTCGGCGCGGTCGCGCGACCTGGAGGCGATGCCGGCCAGCTCGCACCCCTCGGCGCCGAGCAGTCCCGGGATCAGCGAGTCGCCGATGGCCGCGGTGGAGAGGACCCCCCAGCGAACGGTGTCCTGCCCCATGCGCGTCCCTCCACCTTCCCCGGGAATTCGTTCTGAGGGACAACAATATTGCACGCGTCGCTCCCGGCCACGGGGCGGGTGCCATTCCATCGCACGATGAGATTGGTTCGCTACGTCTTGATCCCCTTGTGGCAATCGACCCCTGATCTGCGCTAGACTCCGCCACGCATCAGGAGCGGTCCGGCGCCCGGCCGGACCCGGCAACCTGGATGGACATCCAAGGTGCCACTCCAATTCGGGGATGTGGCCTCGCGAGAGGCAACTAAGTGTCCGGAGGCGGCCGACATGGTGATCGGATCCAGAGGTTCCCTGGTCGTGGGTGCCGGGCTCGAGGTTCCGCTGGTGGGCGGCAGCAGCGCCCGCTACATCAACCTCGATTACGCCGCGAGCGCGCCGGCGCTGGTCGAGGTCTGGGACGAGGTCCAGTCCTTCGTCCCCTGGTACAGCAGCGTCCACCGGGGCGCGGGCTTCCGATCGCAGGTCTCGACGGCCGCGTACGAGGGCGCGCGCGACGCGGTGCGCTCCTTCCTCGGGGGCCGGCCCGACGACACCGTGATCTTTACCCGCAACACGACCGACGCCATCAACCTGCTGGCGCGATGTCTCCCGCGGGAGACGGCCGTCGTCACCACCCTCATGGAGCATCACGCCAACCTGCTCCCGTGGCGCCGCCACCACGCCGCGGTGGAGCTCCCCGTCCCGGGTAGTCCGACCGAGCTGCTGGCGAGCGTCGGGGACGCCCTGGGACGCATTCCGGCCGGGAGGCCGGCACTGCTCGCGGTCACCGGAGCCTCCAACGTGACGGGAGAGGTCTGGCCGATCGCCGAGCTGGCCGCCCTGGCCCACCGCCACGGCGCCCGCATCCTGGTCGACTGCGCCCAGCTGGCGCCCCACCGGGCGATCGACGTCACCGGACCGGACCTGGATTGGGTCGCCTTCTCGGGGCACAAGCTCTATGCCCCCTTCGGTGCCGGGGTGCTGATGGGCCGGCCGGACTGGCTGGCCTCCGGCGATGCGTACCTGGCCGGTGGGGGAGCGGTCGCCGAGGTGAGCGCCGAGGGCGCCGAGTGGACCGAGCTGCCCGAGCGGCACGAGGGCGGCTCGCCGAATGTGATCGGCGCATTCGCCCTCGCCGCGGCCTGCCGGGCGCTGCAGCGGATCGGGATGGATGCCGTGGCGGCCGAGGAGAAGCGCCTCGGCGACCGGCTGCGGGCCCGCCTCGCCCGGGTGCCCGGGGTGGTCACGTACCAGACCTGGCCGGGGTATCCCGACCGGGTTGGCATCGCCGCCTTCAGTGTCAATAGTCGCGATCACGCCGAGGTCGCCACCATCCTCAGCGCCGAGTACGGGATCGGGGTGCGGAACGGTTCGTTCTGCGCGCACCCGCTGCTCGCCCACCTGGCTGACGGCGGTCCGGAGGAGTGGCGGCCTGGATGCGGCCGGCGCGTGCCCGGGGCGATCCGGGCCAGTCTCGGCCTCGGCAACGTCGAGGAGGACGTCGACCGGCTCGCCGAGGCGCTGCGCGAGATCACGACCCGGGGGCCGCGCTGGAGGTACCGCAAGCTCGCCGACGGCGGTGTGGTGCCCGAGCCGGACGACCGGCGGCTGCCCGCGTTCCTCTCCCCGGCGGCTGAGCAAGAGGAGGTGGAGCTGCTGGTCGGAGCCACCGCCGGTGCGCTGTGAGCGCTCCTCACGGCGCCGCCTCCCCGGCTGGCGAGGCCCGCACTCCAGATGGGGCCGTCACCGGACGCGTGTATCATCAATGCGAGATGAGCGCGCAGCCCGGACGTTATCTGCCGACACGGCGGCTGTACCTCGATTTCGGTGCGCGCAACACCTGCTCCTGTATCTGAGCCTGGATGGGCCCGGAGCGGCCATTCCAGGCTTGGTGAACCCTGGTCTTGATGCCATGCCGATGACGGCGTGCATCCCAATGTTCAGCAGGAGCAGAGATGGACTCGTTGACGATCACCGATGGCGGCAGCGTGGGCGCGGCAGCCCACGACCCGGCCGGCGGGACACGGCGTGCGCGCCGTGACCCGGGGATCGCGGTCAGCGAGCGGCCGGACGTGACCGACCCGACCGACCGCGATCGCGCGCTGGTCCGCGACCTGCTCGAGCATCGCCGGACGCAGGGGGCCCGGCTGCCCTCGCGGCGACGGGTCGAGACGTTCGTCGACTCCGCGGTGGGTCTGCTCTTCCCGCAGCACTCCGCGGACGGGAGCGCGACCGAGGAGCAGCTCCTCGCCAAGATCTCTCTTCTCCGCGCCGAGCTCAACAGCATGCTGCACACGGTGCTGCCCCGGCAGCGCTCCGCGGAGGTCGCCGGCGAGCTCATCGACCTGCTGCCCACCATCTATGCGCGGCTGCGCGACGACGCCGCGGCCATCGTCGCCGGCGATCCCGCCGCGGAGACGCTCGACGAGGTGATCGCCGCCTACCCGGGATTCCTCGCCATCGCGGTGCATCGCATCGCCCACGAGCTGCACCGGCTCGGGGTGCCCACCCTGCCCCGTCTGCTGGCGGAGGTGGCGCACACCCGCACCGGCATCGACATCCATCCCGGGGCCACCATCGGTCGGGCCCTCTGCATCGACCACGGCACCGGCATCGTCATCGGCGAGACAGCCGTCATCGGCGACGAGGTCAAGCTCTACCAGGGCGTGACCCTCGGCGCGCTGAGTGTCACCAAGGCCGCCGCCGGCTCCAAGCGCCACCCCACCATCGAGGACCGCGTCGTCCTCTACGCCAATGCCACCGTGCTCGGTGGCGACATCGTGGTCGGCCACGACAGCGTGATCGGGGGCAACGTCTGGCTCACCACCAGCGTGCCACCTCGCTCCTTTGTGTACCACACCAGCCAGATCCGGGTGCGGAGCGTCCTGGACGCTCTCGGCAACTCGGATTATTCAATCTGATAGAAGGAATCTTCCCCATGCCGTACGACAGCATTCTGGAGACCATCGGAAATACGCCGCACGTGCGGATCAACCGGCTCTTCGACCCCCGGGTCACGGTCTGGGCCAAGCAGGAGCGGGTCAATCCGGGCGGCAGCATCAAGGACCGGATCGCGCTCGGGATGATCGAGGACGCCGAGAAGGCGGGCATCATCGGGCCCGGCTCGGTGCTCATCGAGCCCACCTCGGGCAACACCGGCATCGGCCTCGCCCTGGTCGCCGCGGTCAAGGGGTACCGGCTCATCCTCTGCATGCCGGAGTCGTTCTCCATCGAGCGCCGCCGCCTGATGAAGGCGTACGGAGCCGAGCTGGAGCTGACGCCCCGTGAGCTGGGGATGAAGGGTGCCATCGCGCGTGCCAACGAGCTGCAGAAGGAGACCCCGAAGTCCTGGATCCCGATGCAGTTCGACAACCCGTCCAACGTCGAGGCGCACAAGCGCACCACCGCTGAGGAGATCGCCGCTGACTTCCCGGACGGGCTCGACTACATCATCACCGGCGTCGGCACCGGCGGCCACATCACCGCCATCGCCGAGGTGCTCAAGAAGCGCTGGCCGCAGCTCAAGGTCTACGCGGTCGAGCCGACCCTCTCCCCGGTGCTGTCGGGTGGCACCCACTCGCCGCACCCCATCCAGGGCATCGGCGCGGGCTTCATCCCCGGGGTGATGCGCCTCGACCTCATCGACGGCGTGATCCAGGTCGACCCCAAGGACGCCGCCGAGTACGCCCGCCGCGCGGCCCGGGAGGAGGGGATCCTCATCGGGGTCTCCTCGGGGGCCTCGCTGGCGGCCGTCGCCCAGAAGCTTCCCGAGTTCAAGGACGGGGCGAAGGTGCTCACCTTCACCTACGACACCGGCGAGCGCTACCTCTCCGTCGAGGGGCTCTTCCCGGCCTGAGCCGCACTTCCGTGGGTCGGCCCTCACCGCGGGGGCCGGCTCACGCGCCAGGGGCTCAGCTCAGGTGTAGACCGGCGGGGCGTCGATGGTGACCATCATCCGGTTGGCGGGGTCCCGGCGCAGCGGGAGTCGTGTCCCGACCGTGGCCAGCTCAGCGAAGCGCTGCGGGGAGCTGAACCCCATGCGGATCGTGACCTCGTAGGTCGAGCCGAACTGGGGTGTGACCGCCAGCGTCAGCCAGGTCATGCACGCCTCCGGGGAGGGGAGGAGCTGCGCGGGGAACGGCAGCACCTGCACGGCCGCGACCTGGCCCTGGGCGGGCTCGCCGCTCCGGGTGAGGGCCAGGTCGATCCCTGGCGGGACCACCGAGACGTAACGGGCGGCGGCCTGGTCGAGGCAATCGGCCAGACCGGGACGACCGACGAGGGTTGGCCCGAAGTCGGAGGAGAGGAAACCCGGAGCCGCCAGCCAGTCGGCGAGCGCCCGATTGTGCCCGCCTCCCGGTCCGGGGTCCCACCCGCCCGGATTCTGAGAGGGCTGGGTCGGCGCCGGCGTGACGCCCACGGGCAGGGTCAGGGTGACCAGGTCGAGGTTGGCGGAGTCGACGTTGGCCTGCAGCTCCATCCCCTGGCTCGGACCCTGGGCAAAGGGAGGCACGACGACCATGAACTGCGGGAGGTTTGCCCCACCTGGCCCGAGCAGCATCCCGGACATCAGCACCTCATTGGGCCCGCTCGGCGTTGACGGTGCGCTCACCGCCCCGACCCGGAGTACAGCCGGGATCCGGCTGCCGGTCGATGGCATCCCCGCCCCCTTCTTGCCGAACGGTGCCATGGCTTGGTCCCTCTTCTTGGATGGGTGTGCGGCGCGACGCGACAGGACAAGGACTGCCTGACGGTGCCGCAGTATGCCAGACGCACCCACCCAACTCAGCGCATCACCCCAACCCGTTGCACGAAACGGGGGTTGACGGGGTCGGTGACGCCTCGATCAGAGCCCTGACGCAGAGTTCCGGCCGGTAGGAGCCGGAACCGCCAACCGGGATTACAGTCCCGGCTGGGCCCGCCTCTCCATCGCCTGCAGCCGTTCGCGGCAGCCGGTCTCGTCCATGATCGCCCGCAGCTCGCCGATCGCCTTCTCGGAGGGGTAGAGGCTACCCAACCCGAGCACGTGTCACCTTTTGGCCCCGTCGCACGTATTACAGGAGATGGCCTCTGCACCGGCGCTCGGGGAGACAGCGGATGAGGCCGCCGACTTCGAGGCTCGACTCCAACCCCTGTACGTGGAGGCGGTTCGCCTGGCCTACGGCATGCTTCGCAACAGTTCGCTCGCCGAGGACGCGGCTCAGGAGGCGGCGCTGCGCGCCTGGAGAAGCCGTCGCAATCTGCGCGAGGGCAGCGACCTCCGGCCGTGGTTCCTCGCCATCGTCGCCAACTGCTGCCGGGACGTCTGGCGCAGCTCCTGGTGGCGGCTGGGCGGGACCCCCGCCGTCGATGCTCCGGAACCCGCCGCTCCCGTCGCCGGCGAGCACCGCGAGGCCATCTACGACCTGCGCGACGCCCTGCGGCGGCTGGGCCACCGCGACCGGCTGGTCATCGTGCTCCGCTACTACCTCGACCTCTCCCATGAGGACGTCGCCGCCGTCACCGGGATGCACGTGACCGCCGTGCGGGCGCGGACCTCCCGGGCGCTGCGCCGCCTCCGGCTTGACCTCGCCACGGAGGAGGACGTCTGATGGACCGGCTGACAGCTGACGCCCTCCGTGCCCGCCTGCGGGCCGCCATCGGCGAACCCGAGGTCACCGGCCAGGGTTTTGACCTGGCCGCGGCCCGAGCCCGGCGCCGGCGGTGGTGGGCCCTCGAGCTCGGGACCGCACCCGCCCCGGTGCGGGCCGCCTCGATGGTGGCCCTCGTCGTGGCGGTCGCGGCGGTGGTGACCGTCGGGACCGTGATCCACCTGCAAGGTCTCCCCAAACCGGCGGGGTCGTCGAACGGCCCCGCCGGCGTCTCCCAGCCGAACCCGGCGGCCACCATCCCACTCGGGCCGGCAGTGGACGGATTCGTTCCCGAGGACGTGACCGCCGTGAGCGCCGACCAGTGGTGGGTGCTCGGCTCCGACAGCGCAGGGTGCTCCGGCGCGGACTGCACCCGGATCCTGCACACCCTCGACGGTGGCCAGACCTTCACCTCAATCCCTATCCCGCCCGCCGTCGTGACCGGCCTGCGCTTCAGGGATCCCGAGGACGGCTGGGCGTACAGCTCGACGACGATGTGGTCGACCCACGACGGAGGCGCGGAGTGGAACGCCACCTCCTTCAGCGGCATGACCATCGATGACCTCGAGACGTCTGGCGGCTACGTCTATGCCATCGCTTGCGACTCGGCGCCCGTCTGCTCGCTGGAGCGAAGTCCCGCCACCCGCGACAGCTGGCAGGCGCTCGCCCTCCCCAGCGACGTCAGCGCCACCCGGTACCTGCCGGGAAGCCTGAACGTGCACGGCAGCGACGTCTGGATGGCGTTCAGCTGGCGGGCGGCCAACGAGGCGGAGAACGTGAGCGAGGTGCTGACGTCGACCGACAACGGGGCGCACGTCAGTGAGAGCTCGGTCTGTCCGGGGACCAATGGCCTCGTGAGTCTGTACGGAGTGAATGCGGCAGATCTGTGGGCCACCTGCGCGACGGGAAACCTGGTCGGTGTCTGGCGCTCCGTCGACGGAGGGCAGGTGTTCACCGAGGTGCAGCAGTCAGGCGGCTACGGCGAGCCCAACACGGGCACGATCGCCGCCACGTCCGCCACCAACGCTGTGATGGCCGGAACGCGCCTCCTGTTCACCACCGACGGGGGCCAGAACTTCCAGGTCGCGTTGGACAACGGAGACGGCTGGAGCGTGGTTGGGTTCACCAACTCCGAGGACGGGTTCGCCTTCAGCTACCCGAACAGCTCGTATGCCCAGCCGAACGGCCTGTGGCGCAGTGACGACGCCGGGGCGCAGTGGTATGAGGTCCAGTTCCCCTGACGCGTCGCGGCTGACCGCGCCCCGGATCAATCCGGCGGCGGCAGGTACCGTGCCGAGGTGACCCGGCCGTCCTGGACATCCAGGACCCAGGTGGAGCCCTTCTGCATCCGCGGGCTGGACCCCAGGGCGATCCCGCGCTCGGCGAGCTCGAAGAGGATGCCGCTCACCACGTCGCCGTGGCTGCACGCCGCCACGGAGCCACCCACCAGCAGCGCGGCCAGCGCCTTCTCGGGATCCCCTCCCTCCTCGAGCCAGCTGGCCGTCTCCGTCAGCAGGCCGAGCCTGCCCCCCAGCGGGACAAACGTCTCGACGCAGCGCACGTACCCGCTGCTGACCAGTCGCTCGACGGGGTTGCGGGCGAGGGAGGCGGCGAGCAGCTCGGACTGGGCCCGGCCGCGGTCGCTGAGCGGCCGGTCGCGGTCCGGCCCGGTCCATTCCGTCCGCTCGCCGGCGTCGGCGTGCCGGACCAGCAGAACCCGCCCCGACCTCGAGTGCGCCCTGGCGGCGTTCGCCGCTGCTCGCCTGCCCGCCGGCGGCTTGCCGGTCACACCCACTTCCCGCTTGCGGTCACATCCAGCCCCACCCCTTCTTGCGGTCGAGCGCCCCCCAGGGCTCCCGCCAGGCCTCCCGGCCGGCCTCGGCCCGCTCCCGTTCGACCCCGTAGAGGACGCCGGCGGTGAACGCCGTCTCCGGGTCGGGGGCCCGCCGCACCGCCTCCTGCAGCCAGCTGCCGGCCACCACGGCGTCGTGCTGGTCGCCGAGCGTGTCCTGCAGGGTGCCGAGCCGCGCCCCGATGCGCGCCGGACCGTCGCCGAGCAGGGGCACCAGCGCGAGGACCGCGTAGCGGCACTTCTTGGCGGCGATGCGCAGCTGGTGGAGCTCATCGTCGCCCGGATGGGCGTCGAGCCGGCCGGCGCGCCGCGCGAGCTTGCGCCAGCTGGCATCCACCAGGGGCTTCAGGACGACGGGCGCCGGGTGGTCAGCGGTCTCCGGCAGCAGGGCCGGGTGGGAGGCGGCGACCAGCAGGCGGTCCAGCAGCTCGCCGTGCTCGTGGGATTCGACCACGGAGACCAGGACGTCGCGTGCCAGCACCCGCTCGCCGACCAGCCGGCTGAGCAGCCGCTCGGTCGCCTCGCCCTCGACGCCGCGTGCGGCGGCGCTGGCGCGCAGGCGCATCAGCAGGACCTCGGTGTCCCGCACGGCGCCCAGGTCTGTCGCCAGCGTCCCCAGCTCGGCGCGGAGCTCGGCCGTCCAGGCGGCCTCGAGCACCGGGCCAAAGGTCTGCAGTGCGGAGCGGTACCGGCGGCAGGCGACCCGGGCCTGGTGCACCCCCTCGGGGTCTCTCCCCTCGAGGACGATGGCCTCGTTGCGGACCAATCTGGCCGCGTATTCGCGCAGTGCGGCGGTCACCGCCTGGGCGACGCTGCTATCGCCATCGAGCGGGGTCTCCCGCCACGCCGGCTCGGCCTCGGGACCGACCAGCTCGGCGAGGAGCGGCACGGTGGTGGTGTCCACGACCCCGGCCTTGCGCAGCGCCGCCAGCGCCCGGCGGGTGCCGGTGAGCGGGTCGTGGCTGCGCAGGCTGACCCGGCGCGCGTGTGCCACCGCGTGGCGCTCGACCAGCAGGCTCACCACCTGATGGATGGCCCAGAGCTCGCCGACCTGGCGTCCGGTCTCGAGGTGTCGCAGTCGTGCGACCTGCCGAAGTTCGGCTCCCCGAAGGTAGGGGCTGAGCAGGCGGAGCGCCTCCGCCGGCGGCGAGGCCTGGCTCCCCTCGAGGTCGACGAACATGCGGCGGAATCCGGGGCCCTCGGGCCAGTCGGCGAGGGTCACCCGCCAGCCGCGACCGCGCCGGTATCGGAGCCCTGCGTCCCAGGCGGCGAGCCGGAAGTCGGGCGTGTCCCAGTGGATGGTCTCGAAGCGCTCGATCCGCGTCGCGGCCGCCCGTCCCCACCTCAGCTGGCGGAGCCGGAACGCGATGCCCACCGGGAGGTCGACCTGGCACCGCTCGACCGGCTGGGCCGGGCTCAGCTCTTCCCCTCGGCTCGACGCAGCGCGACCTCCTGCAGCCGGACCTGGGTGTCGACGCCGGCGCCCTTGGGCGCCCTCCGCCACTCGCCGTCGGAGCCCAGCTCCCAGGCGAGGGTGTCGTCGCTCAGGTTGATGTCCAGCACCTGGTCGAGGCGGGCCCGGAGCGCAGGGGCCCGGATGGGGACCGCGGCCTCCACGCGCCGGTCCAGGTTGCGGGGCATCAGGTCGGCCGAGCTGATGTAGTAGTCGCTCTCCTTCGGGTCGCGGCCGAATCGGAGGATGCGGGAGTGCTCCAGGTAGCGGCCCACCAGCGACCGCACCCGGATGTTCTGGCTGAGCCCGGGGACGCCCGGGCGTAGGCAGCAGATGCTGCGCACGATCAGGTCGATCGGCACCCCCGCCCGTGAGGCGGTGCAGAGCGCCGCGATCATCTCGGGATCGACCAGATTGTTGACCTTGATGACGATCCGCCCCGCCTCGCCGCGGTCGGTCTCGCGCCGGATCAGCCGCAGCAATGCGGGGCGCATTGAGTCGGGGGCGACCAGGAGCTTGCGGTACCGCGCCTGGTGGCTGTAGCCGGTGAGGCTGTTGAAGAGCTCGCCCACATCGGCGCCCAGAGCGGGGTCGGAGGTGAGCAGGCCCAGGTCCTCGTAGTTGCGCGCGGTGTCGCGGTTGTAGTTGCCGGTGCCGATGTGACAGTAGCGGCGGATCCCGCCGGCCTCCTCGCGCACCACCAGGGTCACCTTGGCGTGGGTCTTGAGACCGACCGTGCCGTAGACCACGTGGACGCCGGCGTCCTCCAGGACCTCAGCCCAGTTGATGTTGTTCTGCTCGTCGAAGCGGGCGGTGAGCTCGACCATCGCCACCACCTGCTTGCCGGCCTCGGCCGCGCGCGTGAGCGAACGGATGATAGGGCTGACCGGTCCCGAGGTCCGGTAGAGAGTCTGCTTGATGGCGAGCACCGCGGGGTCCTCGGCCGCCTGCCCGATGAACGCCTCGACGGTGTGCTCGAAGCTGTCGTAGGGGTGGTGGACGAGGAGCTGGTCCTCGTGCAGGATCCGGAAGAGGTCGCCGTCGCTGCCCCCCAGGTCGTGGGCGAAGCGCGGCGGCGTCACCGGCACCCAGGAACGGAACTTGAGGTCAGCGCGGTCCAGCTTGCAGACCTCGAAGAGACCGCCGAGGTCGAGCGGCGCGGAGACCGTGTAGACGTCCTGGTGCTGGATCTCCAGCTCGCGCGCCAGCAGGTCGACCAGCTCCGCCGGCATGTCGCTGCCCACCTCGAGGCGGACCACGAGCGGTGAGCGGCGCCGCTCCTTGAGGATCGCCCTCACCGCCTCGACCAGGTCGTCGGCCTCGTCGCTGTCAATCGTGTAGTCGGCGTTGCGCGTGAGCCGGAAGACGTGGTGGGTGAGCACCCTCATCCCCTCGAAGAGAGAATGGAGGTGGGCTGCGATGACCTGCTCGATGGGCACGAATCGCTCCCCATCGGGGAGCACCACGAACCTGCTCAGCAGCGGGGGCACCTTGATCCGCGCGGTCCGCTGCTCGTGGCTCGCCGGGTCGACCACCACCACCATCAGGTTGAGGGAGAGACTGGAGATGTAGGGGAAGGGGTGACCGGGATCGACCGCGAGCGGGGTCAGCACCGGGAAGATCCGCTCCTCGAAGACCTTGTCGAGGTAAGCCTTGTCGTCCTCGCCCAGGCTCGACCAGTCACTGAAGCGGATGCCGTGGCTGTCAAGGTGGGGCACCAGCCCGTGGAGGAAGGCGCGCGCCTGGCGGGCGTACAGCTCGACCACCTTGAGCCGGATCGCCCGGACCTGGGCCTGGGGCCCCTTGGGATCGGAGGCGGCGCTCTCGAGCCCTGCCGCGAGCTGCTTGAGGCCGCCGACCCGGACCTGGAAGAACTCGTC
>PMYJ01000138.1:0-10067 GCA_003170875.1 Candidatus Dormiibacterota bacterium
TGGACCTGAGTGCCGTCTCGGCCCGCGTGGCTC
This sequence comes from Candidatus Dormiibacterota bacterium, assembly GCA_003170875.1. Classification (GTDB taxonomy): domain Bacteria; phylum Chloroflexota; class Dormibacteria; order Aeolococcales; family Aeolococcaceae; genus Changshengia. The sequence continues at coordinate 34 of PMYJ01000138.1, forward strand.
CTTTCGGCGCTCGTCGCCTTTCCGAGGTGAGCCTGCACATCGACGCCGCCTGAGGCTCGCCCTGGCTCTCCAGCGTGGGCCGCACCACCGCTCCGGTCTCCGAGCTCCGCCGCCCCTCATCGCCCGCGCCATGGGCGGCACACCACGCATCACCGCAATCCTGCTGACCGCCGACGACACCACCACTCGGCACCGCCGACCGCGGGAAGACCGCCGCTGAACCGTCGGGCGTAGGCCTGGGTAGATTAGCCCGATTGCGGCGTCAGACCCATTGTCGTGCACGAGGGCAGCTCGGAGCCCCGTCTGATGGAAATCGAGGATTGGAGGATTGGCAGAATCGCGCGCTTTGCTCAAGTGGGAGTAAGAGCACTCTCCGCTGGCCCAGTGTTGGGGAATGTCACTTGAGGGATCTGGAGCACGTGGGGTAGCGGTGCCAAAGCCTTGAGATGGACCATCATCCCTGCGGCAGGAGATGCCCCACCAGTTCAAGGATGGCGTCGGTGACGGTCTCCGGGTCGGTGAGCAGACCGAGGTGGTGGCTGGCCAGCTCGATCACCGGCCAGCCAAGGCGCCGTGCCTCGTCGCACGGCTCTCGATACTCCTCGCTGAGGCGGAGATAGGCGCACGGCGCATCCGGCCATCCGGGCACCTCGGGAAGGACCTCTTCGAAGAGCGCAAGCGGCAGCCGCGGGCAACCCGCGACGAAACGAGCTCTGACCACTGGATCAGGTAGGAGCCGGGCGAGCTCGTCTGGACCCCACCAGTCCGACCACGGGGGGAGCCATCCGTCACGGTCCATCCTCCTCAGCTGTTCGGCCAACTCAGAGGGAGCCATGGCAAACCAGCTCGCGCCGGGCTGGGGGAGCCTGGCGTCGACGAACACGCAGCCCTCCACTCGGCGGATCGCGCGTGCCGCCACCGGAAGAAGGGGGCCGGCACGGCTGTGGCCGACGAGGATGGCTGAGCCCGAGGTCGCGGCGGCGATCGCCTCGACCTCGCGGGGCCAATAGGGAGGGCCACTGACCAGGGCGTTGGTTAGGTCTGCCAGGGCCACCCTCTCGCCGTGTCGGCTCAGGATCGCGGCCACGGCCTCCCAGCTATCCCGTCCCACCAGAGGGCTGTGCACGAGGACGAGGGACGAAGTCACGACGAGGGCAGCTTCGCACCCGCTGGGGGCCGGGCGATACGCGGCCGGCACGCGCCCTCCGCGCCCAAGGCCGGATGGACAGGCTGTCGCTCGGATCCACGTCCTCCGGCTCCCAGCCAGGGCCGGCACAGTCGATCACCGTACTGATCCGGAGATTTGCAGGGTTTGGTCAAGTGGGAGTGAGAGCACTCTCCGCTGGCCCAGTGTTGGGGGATGTCACTTGATTAGTCCGCCTGGTCGGTCTCACCTTCGTCACAGGGCTGGAGCGCCGGGCCTGCCGTGCTCGGCTTTCCGTCTCTCGCTGATCGTTCGCATGTTAAGCGGCCAAGTGATCCGACTTGCCCCTCAGCTGTTCCGGATGGCGCTGAAGCCGGCAGGCCGCGAGGCCGATCAGGACGCCACCACCACAGCCTCCGCCTCGATCTCCACCTTCCAGCGCGGGTCGAGCAGCGCGGCGACCACCACCATGGTGGCAGCCGGTTTCACCGCTCCGAAGATGGCGCCGTGGGCGCGGCCCACCGCCTCGGCGTGGACGGCATCAGTAAGAAACATGCGGGTCCGTACGACCTGCTCGATGGACGTCCCAGCTTCGTCGAGCGCCGCTCCGATGATCTCGAAGCAGCGTCGCGCTTGAGCCTCTGGGTCGGGATCACATGAGCCGTCCGACCAGATCGGCGCCGTCCCCGATACCAGGACCCGGTCACCGACTCGGATCGCGCGGCTGAAGCCTATCGCCGCCTCGAACGGCGATCCGCTGGAAATGCGCTGTCGCTGCATCGACGCGTCCTCCCATGGGCTCTGCTCCGACGATTCGCTGTCAGCGGGCCAGAAAGCATACCGCGCCCCGGCTGGCGATCATCGGCAGAATGGCAGCTGTGGCCTCTACCGGTCCGGGGATCCGACTTGTGCCGGGAACCATGGCGTCGATGAACAAGGCGGAACTCAAGCGCAAGCTCGGGCGCTGACACGACGAGCAAACCCCCGGCCTCACTCGAACGGCCGAGCGGCTTGGCGCCAGGACGCACGTGGTCAGAGGGGCTGGAGCCGGGTGTGCAGAAGGCAGAATTCGTTGCCTTCTGGGTCGGCCAGGACGTGCCAGCTCTCGGTGCCGGTCTGGCCGACGTCGGCGGGCCTGGCGCCGAGAGCGAGTAGCCGCTCCAGCTCGGCGTCCTGGTCGCGGTCGGTGGCGTTGACGTCGATGTGCAGTCGGAGCTTCCCGGTCCGCGGGTCGCTGCTGGGGCTGAGGACGAGGGTGGGCTCCGGGCCGCCGAAGCCGGCGTCGGGCGGCCCGATCTCGGTGCTTCCGTCGTCCTCCCGGCCGAGTTCGACGTAGCCGAGGACCTTGCTCCAGAATGCGGCGAGCCGGTCGGGGTCGGCGGCGTCGATGACCAGTTCACTGATGCGGCATGCCATGCCCGTGAGTGTACAAAGACGACCCGAGAGTCGATCGTCGGCCGCGTGCTGGAGGGCGACGCGCTACAGATCGCGTTTGGCTCGGCGGTGTCGCTCCTGCCCGGCATTCTGCGTCTACGAGGATGAGTCGTATGAGTCTCCTGGTGACCGTCCTCCCAAGGCGCGCCGATCCTCATCGTGGGCGTCGGCGGCCGCGGTGACCTCGGTCCTGCTCTGGGAGGTGTGCGGCCCGACGGGACCGCCTAGCCGCCTTGGTGCGTCCGCTCCGATTGTTGTAACTACCTCAGGTGACAGGCGAGAGCACGGCCAACTGGCCCAGTGTTGGGGAATGACGCTTGACGGGCGGAGCATCTGGGTTGGCCTCTCGCCGCAGAACGACCTGCCCGGCAACTTCGGTGGCTCCGGCACGTCGTGGGTGTGCCGCCCGGCGATCCTCGAGGCCGTCCCGCGCCAGTCGCCGACTTAGCCGCAGACCCTCTCCACCACCCTCAGCACATTCCCCCATGTGAGCTTGGCCAGCTCTGCTTGGGTCCAGCCGCGCCCGGCGAGCTCGGCAAGGAGCCGAGGGTATCCCGTCACATCCTCCAGTCCCCGAGGCAGGGCGTCGGTGCCGTCGAAGTCCCCACCGAGCCCAACGTGATCCAGGCCGGCGACCTGGCGCACGTGCTCGATGTGGTCGGCCACCTCCGACAGAGTCGCCGCCGGCTGTGGATGCTCGAGCACGAAGGCGGGGAGGAAGCGGGCCCGCTCGCCGAGGTCCTCGGGGTCCAGACCCCGGTCCTCCATCGTCCGCTGGGCCATCTCGGTCCATGCCCGGCAGGCCTCGGAGACAAAGGAGGGCACGAACGTCACCTGGCAGACCCCGCCATTGTCCTGGAGGCGTCGCAGCACGTCGTCGGGGACGTTCCGGGGATGGTCGACCAGCGCCCGGCTCGATGAGTGGGAGAAGAGCACCGGTCGTGAGCTCGTGTCCAGCGCCGCGTGCATCGTGGTCGTGGAGACGTGCGAGAGGTCGACGATCATGCCGATTCGGTTCATCTCGGCGACGACCTCCCGGCCGAACGCGCTCAGCCCCCCGGCTCTGGGCTCGTCGGTTGCGGAGTCCGCCCAGCCGGTGCTGTGGTTATGGGTCAGGGTGAGGTAGCGGACACCCAGCCGGTGGAGGTCGCGCAGGACGGCCAGGGACGACGCGATGCAGTGGCCGCCCTCGGCGCCAAGCAGCGAGGCGATGCGGCCGCCGGCCACCGCTCGGCGGCAGTCCTCGGCGTTGGTGGCCAGCACCAGGCGGTCGGGATGGAGAGCGATCATTCGGTGGACCAGGTCCACCTGCTCGAGGGTCACCGCGAGGGCCTCAGCCTCGGGCAGCGTCGAGGGCGCGTAGACCGACCAGAACTGGGCACCCACTCCGCCCGCGCTCAGCCGCTCCAGGTCGGTGTGGGTCCGCCCGGCCAGCGAGGTACCCGGATCCAGGGCCCGGAGGTCACCTCCGGTCAGCCGCCGGATCTCCCAGGGAAGGTCGTTGTGGCCGTCGAAGACCGGGGCCTCGGCGAGCACGGCCCGCGCGGCGGCGATCGTCTTGGCTGCCTGCCTCTCGGACGCGCCTGGTTCATGCATGGACGGATGCTGCCACGCAGCAGCTCTTGCCGGCTCGGTCACCAGGCCGACCCCCGGCCAGCGGCGCGCCTCGGTGCTTCGCGGGGGCGAACGCGGCCTGGGCAGGCTGATTCGGGCCGGCCCCCGACCGGTGACGGTGACAACACCCTGCCGTATTTCGGTGACATCAGCGTGGCGCTTCACATCCTGCGGCTGGGACACGTCTCATGGACTGAAGACACACGCTCAGTATCGAAAGCCGGCCTCGCGGTCAGCGGTGGCGATGTCGGAATGGAAGCGCTTGTGGACCCAGTGGCGCTCGCCGAGAAGATCAATTTGGCCCCATCGACCGCAGACGGGGCCGAGCTGCGTGTGCCGCGGCAACGTGCCCAGCAGCGCCTTGGGCTTAGCACCTCCAGATGGCTTGGTGCTGTCCAGTACGTAGATGGCGTCCTCAGTGACCACCACGCAGCGATATTTGATCCAGAATATTGTGAGGCCGGTGAGGTAGGTGATGAGGAAGAAGGCGAAGTTTGGCGCCGTCTGGCAGACGAACGCCTGTCGGATCTGGCTTCCTGGAGGAAGGAATCGCGTCGAACGCTCGACCAGGTCTTTTCGGGGTGACATGAGACAGGCTCCGTGCGTGCGCTTCTGCTCGAGTATCGCCCAAGCATCTTGAGTTTGCAGTGAGAGGACAGAGAACACTGGGGTGGCCCAGTGTTGGGGAATGACACTTGACCGGGCAGGTGACGGCCACGCGCCTGCGATCAGGCCGGCTCTACGAAGTAGTGGCCTTGGTTCAGGTCCTCGATGAGCCCCGGTTGGACCGGCCGCCACCCGAACAGCTCGCGGGTCAGGGCGCTTGATGCCGGCTGGTCCCCCGCGAGCACCAAGCCGAGAAAACCGAAGTCCTCGGCCGGGACGGAAGCCGTCGGCAGGTTCAGGTGCCGGCCGATGCACCCAGCGATTTCGGAGGTCGGTACGCCCTCGTCGCCGACGGCGTGCAGCACCGACCCGCCCGGAGCCTCCTCCACGGCGAGGCGAAACAGGCGCGCGGCGTCAAGCACGTGCACGGCGGGCCAGCGGCTGGACCCATCGCCGACATAGCCAGAGACGCCTTTCTTGTGGGCGGTGGCAATCAGCCGGGGAACGAAACCGTGGAGATCCCCTTCCCCATGCACCGACCGGGGCAGCCGCACCACGCACGAGCGGACACCGCGGCCAGCCATGGCGATGGCCGCCCTGGCGTTCGCACCCCGGGCCGCCGCGACTCCGGCGGCTCCGGGCTCGTCACGCTCGGTGGCAACGCGGCCGTTCAGATTGGGCGTCCCTGAAGCGATGACCAGGGGTCTGCCGGAGCCCTCCAGGGCCTCGCCGAGCACCTCGATGACGCGCGAGTCGGTCTTCGCCGCGGCGTCGAGATCAGTGGAGTGGTTGTAAGCGAGGTGGATCACCCCGTCGGAGCCGGCGGCCGCGGCGCGCAGGGTGTCCAGGTCGTCCAGGGCGCCGCGGAGCACCTCGGTTCCGGCACCCTCCAACGTCGCCGCGGACGCGTCAGAGCGGGCGAGTCCAACGACCCCATGTCCGGCGCTCAGAAGCTCCGGAACCAGTGCCGAGCCGATCCAACCGGACGCACCGGTCACGAATATGCGCATAGGGTGTACCTCCCGCGATCAGTGATGACACTCAGTGGCGTCAGGATACCAGTTGATGTCACCAAGTGTCAAGACCGGGTATACTGGCGGCCGTGCCGAGGTGGAAGCCGGACGCCCGGGCCAGACTCCAGGAGGCGGCCCTCGCGCTCTTCGACGAGTGGGGCTTTGACCACACCAGCGTCGAGGAGATCGCCGAGCGCGCCGGGCTGACCAAGCGCACCTTCTTCCGCCACTTCTCCGACAAACGCGAGGTGCTGTTTGGAGGTGGCGACAAGGCCGATGAGCCGTTCGTGACCAGCGTCCGAGCGGCGCCGGCGGCCGCTGGTGCGCTCGATGCAGTGAGTTATGGGCTCAATGCGCTAGCCGCCCGATTCGACGAGGAGGGCGAGCAGGCCGCCCGGCGCTTTCGGATTGTGCGCGCGAGCCCGCAGCTGTGGGAGCGTCAGTTGATCAAGTTCGCGTCCCTGGCCGAAGCGGTTGCACGAGCACTCCGAGGCAGGGGGGTCGGCGACCCCGCCGCGATCCTCGCCGCGGAGTCGGGCATCACCGCCTTGCGTGTGGCATCCGACCGCTGGGTTGCGGATACCAAGACGAAGCCCCTGCGCCAGCTCGTCGCCGAGGCGCTCGCTGAGTTGCGAGCCGTGGCATCCGAGGGCCCACGCGCGACGGACCCTAGGGGAGGCATGCCAACGTCGCCAGGAGCGCCGACGACGGGGCGTCCGGGCGACTGCTGATACATCTGGAGGAGCGGTTTCACCTCCACGATAACCCGACCAGGCCGTGGCTCTGACCGGCGCTGAGCCCGGAATGGCCGGTGCGCTCCATCAGTTCAAATGAGGTGAGCGGACACTGGGCTGGGCCAGACTCACCTCACTGGATGTGCGGCGCGGTGCCCTGCGCCCACGGTCGTGTCGGCGGTGCCACTGTCCGGCAAGAAGCGGCGCCCCGGGCCGAGGACCCGCCGTCAGTCGAGCGGAAGGGAGGCGGCGAGCGGCTCGGGACCGCCGTCGACCGCGACGTCCGCGACGTGGGCGATGTCTTCCGACGACCGCCCGACGTGCAGCCGGTACGTGCCGCCATCCACGTACCAGCCGGCCTGCCCGCGGTGGAGCAGGCTGTCGTGGACATGCGCGGTGGGATTGGCCCGGCGGTTCGCCAACTCTGGCCAGGCCCTGTCGACGACGTCGTAGTAGGCGAAGGAGCGCTCGCCCAGCTCGAGGCTCACCGTGGTCGACTCCCCCGGGTCCAGGTGCACCTTGGCGAAGGCCTTGAGCTCCTTCACCGCCCGGAGGTGCCGCTCCGGCGAGCCCGAGCCGCCGCCGGGCGGCGCCACGTAGAGCTGCACGACCTCGGAGCCCCGCCGGGCCCCGGTGTTTGTCACCGGGATCTCGACCCGCAGCCGCTCGCCGGCCGCCAGGCGCGAGCTCGCCAGGCGCGGCTTGCCGATCTCGAAGGTGGTGTAGGAGAGCCCGTGGCCGAAGGGGAAGCGCACCGGCAGCCGGCGCGCCTCGTACCAGCGATATCCCATGAGGAGGCCCTCCCCGTAGCGGACCTCGCTGCTCTCGCCGGGGAAGTTGCCGTAGGCGGGCGAATGCTCGAGCAGGAGGGGCAGGGTGGTGGGCAGCCGGCCACCTGGCTCGGCATCGCCGAGGAGCACGTCGACGAGGGCATTGGCGTGCTCCTGGCCGGCGAACCACGTCTGCAGGACGGCGCCGGCATCATCGGCCCACGGCATGGTCACGGGCGACCCCGTGTTGACGACGACCACGGCGTCGCGGGTCGTCCGGACGATCCGCCAGACCAGGTCGTCCTGCCTCCCGGGCAGGTCCATCGACTCGCGGTCGATGCCCTCGGTCTCCACCGTCGAGTCGGTGCCGACGATGACGACGACGGCGTCGGCGCCCTGGGCGAGGGCCACCGCTCGCTCGATGCCGGCCTCGTCCTCTCCGGCCTCGTACGCGATCTCGACGCCATCGCCCAGACGCCGGCGCAGCGCCTCCAACGGTGAGAGGAGGTAGTGCGACCGGACGGTCGCGCTGCCGCCGCCCATGATGCCCGGATGCTCGGCGCTGCGGCCCAGCACTGCCACCCGGTGCAGCGCCCCGGCCAGGAGGGGCAGGACGCCGCGGTTGACGAGCAGCACCGCCGCCTCGGACGCGGTCCGGCGCGTGACCTCGCGATCCTCGGGCCGGTCCACCGGGTGCTCGTCCTGTGGCTCGTCGTCGAGGGCTCCAATTCCGTCGAAGACGGTGAGCATGCGCCGGACCTTGGCGTCCAGCTCCACCTCGTCCACCAGCCCGGAGCGGACCGCCTCGGCCAGCTCCGTTCCGAAGGAGCGTGCGGGCCCGGGCATCTCCAGATCCAAACCGGCGCAGGCTGCGTCGACGGTCTTCGCCAAACCGAACCAGTCGGTCATGACGAAGCCCCCGAAGCTCCACTCCCCGCGGACGATCTCGCGCAGAAAGCGCGGGGTGTCGGGCACGTGCGCGCCGTTGACCCGGTTGTAGCTGGTCATGAGCGCCAGCACCCCGGCGACCTTGACCGCGTGCTCGAAGGGGAGGAGGTAGAGCTCGCGAAGGGTGCGCTCGTCGATCACGGACGAGCTGGTGTAGCGCTCGAACTCGGTCTCGTTGCCAACCAGGTGCTTGACGGTGGCGATGACGCCCTGCTCCTGCACCCCCCGGATATAGGCGACCGCGAGCTTGGCGGTGAGCAGGGGGTCCTCGGAGAAGGCCTCGAAGTTGCGCCCCCAGAGCGGATGGCGGTGCAGGTTGACGGTGGGCGCGAGGAGCACCCGGGCGCCCTTGTCGCGGGCCTGGCGGGCGACGGCGGCACTCGCCTCCGCCACCAGCCCGGGATCCCAGGTGGCCCCCAACGCTGTCGCCGAGGGGATGCAGATCGAGGGCGTCACCGAGAGGAAGCTGTCCGTCTCGCCCCGCGCGCCGTTCGGCCCGTCGGTGAACTTGACCGAGGGGATGCCCAGGCGAGGGACCGCGGCGGTGTGCCAGAAGTCGATGCCCGCAGTGAGCGAAGCCTTCTCATCGAGGGACATCCCGGCCACGAGAGCAGGGATGTCACGGGACGTGCCCGTGCGGGGTTGGGGCTGGTCGATGCCCGTCTCCTCGCCCCTACTCGGAGGGCGCCGCAGCTGCCGCCTCGGCCTTCTCCTTCCGCTCGCTCTTCTCGCGCCGAGTCGACTTGGAGACCAGTTGCATCTTGATCTCGCCGTCGACCACCTCGACCACGACGGTGTCGCCGGGGTTGTGCTTGAGCCGAAGCAGCTCCTCGGAGAGCGGATCCTCAATCACCTTCTGGATGACCCGGCGGAGCGGCCGGGCGCCGTAGATCTTGTCGAAGCCCTCTTCGACGATGCGATCCTTGGCCTCGTCGGCAACGGTCAGCTGCAGCTCCTGGGCCGCCAGGTGGGTGGCGACACGGGCCAGCATCAGGTCGACGATCTCGCGCATCTGAGCGTGATTGAGCCGCTGGAAGACGACCACCGCGTCGACCCGGTTCAGGAACTCGGGACGGAAGGCCCGCTTGAGCTCCTCCATGATGCTGTCGCGCATCTTGGAGTGGTCGTAGTCAATGGCACGGTCGGCCGTCATCGCCGGCTGGAAGCCGAGCGAGAGGTTGCTCTTCAAGCTGGCGACGCCGAGGTTGCTGGTCATGATCACGATGGTGTTGGCGAAGTTGACCGCCTTCCCCTTGGCATCGCTCAACCGGCCGTCCTCGAGGATCTGGAGCAGCATGTTGAAGACCTCGGGGTGGGCCTTCTCGATCTCGTCGAAGAGGACGACGCTGTACGGGCGGCGGCGCACCGCCTCGGTGAGCTGACCACCCTCGTCGTAGCCGACATAGCCGGGCGGCGAGCCGACCAGACGGGCGGTCGAGTGCCGCTCCATGAACTCGCTCATGTCGAGCCGGATGATGGCGTCCTCATTATCGAAGAGGAACGCAGCCAGCGAGCGGGCGAGCTCCGTCTTGCCCACCCCGGTGGGTCCAAGGAACATGAACGAGCCGATCGGCCGGCGGGCGTCCTTCAGCCCGGCGCGGGCACGCCGCACCGCCTGCGAGATCACCTTGACCGCCTCGTCCTGACCGATGAGTCGCTTGTGGATCTCCGCCTCCATCTGGAGCAGCTTGGTGGTCTCCTCCTCCACCAGCCGGGACACGGGCACGCCGGTCCACGAGCTGATGATCTCGGCGATGTGCTCCTCGGTCAC
>PMYJ01000138.1:10147-10381 GCA_003170875.1 Candidatus Dormiibacterota bacterium
TCGATGAGGTCGATCGCCTTGTCCGGCAGCGACCGATCGGCGACGTAGCGCACCGACAGCTCGGCGGCCGCCTTGAGGGCCAGGTCGGTGATCTTGACCCGGTGGTGCTTCTCGTAGAGGGGCCGGATCCCGTGCAGGATGTCGATGGTCTCCAGCAGGGTCGGCTCGTCGACGTACACGGGCTGGAAGCGGCGCTCCAGGGCGGCGTCCTTCTCGATGTACTTGCGGTACTCG
>PMYJ01000138.1:10406-10976 GCA_003170875.1 Candidatus Dormiibacterota bacterium
GCGCCCTCGGCGGCACCGGCCCCGACCAGGGTGTGGAGCTCGTCGATGAAGAGCACGACCTCCCGGGACTGGCGGATCTCGTCGAGGATCTTCTTGAGCCGCTCCTCGAACTCGCCCCGGTACTTGGTGCCGGCCACCAGCCCGCCCATGTCCAGGGTGAGCACGCGCTTGCCCATCAGCGACTCGGGGATGTTGCCGAGGACGATGGCCTGAGCCAGCCCCTCGGCGATGGCGGTCTTGCCNNGGCTCGCCGATCAGGGCGGGATTGTTCTTTGTCCTCCGGGAGAGGATCTGGACCACCCGCTCGATCTCCATGGCACGGCCGATCACCGGGTCCAGCTGGTTCTTCTGGGCCAGCTCGGTGAGGTCACGGCAGAACTGGTCGAGCAGTGGGGTCTTGCTCGGCTTCTTCTGGGTCTCCTTGGAGTCCTCTTCGAGGCCCGACTCGTGGAGCAGGCGCTCGATCTCGCCGCGCACCTTCTCCAGGTTGGCCCCCAGGTCCTCGAGCACGTGGGCAGCAATGCCCTCGCCCTCGATGAGCAGGCCCAGCAGGAGGTGCTCGGTGCCCAC
>PMYJ01000096.1 GCA_003170875.1 Candidatus Dormiibacterota bacterium
CTCTGTCTGGGCATGCAGTGCGCCACCATCGACATCGCGCGCGAGGCCCTGGGCACCGAGGACGCCAACTCCACCGAGTTCAACGCCTTCACGGCCAACCCCGTCATCGACCTGCTCCCCGAGCAGCGCGACATCGAGAACAAGGGCGGGACCATGCGCCTGGGCGTCTACCCCTGCAAGCTGCTGCCGGGCAGCCACGCCGCCGCCGCCTACGGCGAGTCGGTGGTGTACGAGCGTCACCGCCATCGCTTTGAGTTCAACAATCAATACCGGGAGCGCCTGGCCGAATTCGGCGTCGTGTACAGCGGGACCTCACCGAATGGGCGCCTGGTCGAGATCATCGAACTGCGCGACCATCCCTTCTTCGTCGGGTCGCAGTTCCACCCGGAGTTCCGCTCCCGGCCCGGGCGGCCCCATCCGCTCTTCCGCGAGTTCATGGCCGCCGTCTGCCGCCGGGCCGGCGTCGACACCCAGGCAACGCGCGCGGAGGCCGGCGGGGCCGGCACCGCTCCGGCGCCGGTCGCCGACGAGGTCCCGGGGTCCGTCCGGGGCGTCCTCTCGCCGCGGATCGACCCGGCCATGGAGGCCGCTGAGCCCTGACCCCAGCAGAGCATCGCGTGGCCACGGTTTCGCCGGCACGGTTGAGCCGCGAACGGCACCGCGGCCTCGAGCTCCTCCGCGCCACAGAAGCCGCTGCGCTGGCCGTCGGGCGCTGGCTCGGGCGCGGCGACAAGACGAGCACGCGCGACGTCGGTGAGCGCGCGATGGAGGAGGCGCTCCTCGGCATGCCCTTCGACGGGCACGTCGTCATCGACGCCGGCGGCGTGGCCGACCCCCTCAGCCCGGGCCGGCGCGTCGGTGTCGGACGCGACCAGGTGGACCTGGCGATCGACTCGGTCGACGGCGTGAGTCTGGTCGCCAAGGGGCTCTCGCAGGCGCTCTCGATCGCCGCGGCCGCCGAGCCGGGCGGGATCGCCAAGCCGCCCCCCTGCGCCTACATGCACAAGCTGGCGGTGGGACCCCGGGCGCGGGGTGCCATCGACATCGCCGACACTCCCGAGAACAACCTGCGTCGCATCGCCTTCGCCATGGACGTGCAGGTCGCGGACCTGACCGTCATGCTCCTCGACCGCCCCCGCCACCAGAGCCTCATCGAGCGGGTGCGCCTGCTCGGGAGTCGGCTCGTGCTGATCAGTGACGGCGACATCGCCGCGGCCCTGATGACGGCCTGGCCGGGCAGCGGCATCGACGTATTCATCGGGTCCGGGGGCACCGCCGAGGCGGTCCTTGCCGCCTGCGCCCTGCGCTGCCTCGGTGGCGAGATGCAATGCCGGCCCTGGATTCGCAACCAGGAGGAGTCGGCGGCGCTCCGAGCCGCTGGGTTCGATCCCGAGGCGAAGCTCGGCATCGCCGACCTGGTCCCGGGCAAGGACGTCGCCGTCGCGGTCACCGGGGTGACCGGCGGGGGGCTGGTGCGCGGCGTCCAGTACCACAACTGGTGGGCGGAGACCCACAGCCTGGTGATGCGGGCGCAGAGCGGCACGGTGCGCGACATCCGGACAAAGCACCACGTGGCTCTCGACCCCCGGGACGCCCACCGCCTGGTCTGACCAGGCGGCGTCGAGGACGCCCAGCTCTGCGTCAGCTCCGCTGCTCAATCGGTCACGCACGTCAGTGCGCTCCCTCCCTGCGCTGCTCGCTTCCTTGATCTGGACGCCCTCGGCGCCGCCTGACCTCTGTCGAGGCGGCTCAGGCGCGGCGCCGCGCCGTCCGCCGCACGCTGAAAGAGAGTAAGGCGAGAATCGCCGTGGGCAGCACCCACCAGCTTGGGAACGTGGTCCGGCTCATTGCCACGGTCACGGCCACCGCCACGGCCAGGCCCAGCGCCACCCTCCAATCGTCGCCGATAACGAGGTCATACACGAACGCCGCCACGGCGCGCAGCCTCCGGCTCATCAGCTCGCCACCGGGGTGGGGGGCGAGGCCGCGGCGCGGCGATCCCGGGCGACCCCCTGCCGGCGCAGCCCGGCGGTGAGCAGCAGGCCGAGGAGCGCGATGCCGGGTAGCAGGACGAGTAGCGCCGCGTCGGAGCCGGGCCAGCGGGCTCCCGCACCCTCCGCCGCCCAGAAGGCGCCGAACCCGGTCAGCATGACCCCGACCAGGAACTTCAGGGCGTTCTCGGGCACCCGGGCGAGCGGCGCCCGCACCGCGAAGCCGGCCGCGCCCACCAGCAGGATCGCGGCCCCGGCGGCGGCCGAGGCCAGGGGGATGGCGTGCTGGTTGCTCCCGAAGGTGAGCACGATGAATGCCACCTCCGTCCCCTCGAGGAGCACGCCCTGGAAGGCGAGCGTGACTCCGTACCAGTCCGGGACGGTCCCCATCTGGTGCGAGGCGGCCCGCCGCGCGGTCGCGAGTTTCGTGGTGAAGATCGCGTCCTCGTCGTGCAGGGCGGTGACGCCGCCCGCGCGCAGCACCGCCTTGCGCAGCCACTGGACGCCGAACACGAGCAGGAGGGTGCCGATGACGAGGCGCAGGGCATCCGTCGGGATCGCGGTGAGCGCGGGCCCAAGCGCGGCCACCACGACGGCGAGGACGGCGACCGCCGCCAGGGCGCCGTACCCTGCCGACCTCCAGCCGCGGGCGAGGCCGGCCGCCAGGACGATCGTGGTTGCCTCGACCGCCTCCACGGTGCAGGCGAGGAATACCGCGATGAACAGCGCTCCTGCGCTCATCGGCTCTCCTTGCGTGACGTCACCAGCAATGATGGCGTGACTCCTCCCGGGCGCGCGGGAGTCCCCCGCCCGCCCGGAGCACGTGGGGCAGCCTTCGCTTCGCGCGGTCGTTCCACTGGCCGCCTCCATGTATCGTCGGCACGTGCCCGCGGATGCCCGTCAGACCGGCGATCTGGGCGATCTGCTGGCTCGCCTTCCGGAGCTGGATGTGGCCCTGCTCACCCGTGCCCACGCGATCGCCGAGCGCGCCCATGCGGGGCAGCCCCGGCGGCAGGGGACCCCGTATATCGGCCACCTGGTCGAGGTGGCGCTCATCCTGCGCGAGCAGCTGGGGGTCACCGATCCGGCGATCCTCGCCGCGGGACTGCTGCACGATGCGGTCGAGGACTCCGCGCTCACCGTCGACGGCCTGGTGGATTTCCCGGAGCGGACGCGTCGGCTGGTCGCCCTGCTCACCGACCCCGCACCCGCGATGACCGGCGCGATGCGGCGCGCCCACTACCGCCAGATCTGGAAGGACCCCGACGCCACCCTGCTCAAGGCGGCGGACCGCCTCTCCAACATCCGCGACGTCGTCGCCCGGGGGGACCCGGAGTTCACACGGCGCTACATCCGCAAGACCAATCGCGACATCCTCGGCAAGGGCTCGCCGCTCGCCACGCACCCGGTCGCCGCGCCGCTCCTCCGGGCGGCGCTGGAGGAGGCCGCCCGCGGCCTTCCGGTGTGAAGCGCCGGGTTTGACTCCGTGGCTCCCCGCCTGAGAGCATGACTCCCATGAAATTCGGTCGCCGTCAGCCCCCCGAGCTCGAGCCCGTCGCCGTCCCCCCGCCCAGCTATTCGCCACCCTCGGGCGGTGCCTCCCTCTTCGGCTACGCTCCGAATGCCCCCGCCGACCAGCCCGCGAGCGTCCCCCCGGCGGCGGAC
>PMYJ01000112.1 GCA_003170875.1 Candidatus Dormiibacterota bacterium
AAGAGGCGCTCGGCGAAGAGGTTGACGGTCGAGGCGTTGAGCTGGCCGCCGGTCGCGAACCCGATGCCGAGGTAGATCGCCGCGATGGTCGCCGCGCAGAAGAGGCTCCCACCCAGGCCGAAGCGGAGGCTGCTGGCGATGATGACCAGGTAGAAGACGAGGCCCAGCTGTGAGCTGAAGCCTCCGGTCAGATCGACGAGGCCGCTCGCGATCGCGATGTCGAGCGCGAGCATGGCGTACTGTAGCCGTCGGGTGGGCAGGTGGTTGGTCAGGAGAGCGATGGTCGTTGCCAGGGTGAAGATGGCCCAGATGCCGAGCAGCAGGTCGACCTCGGGGCGGTTGGGGCTGCTCTCGCCGGGGAAGTTCACGCTGACGGCGGCGAAGACCAGCACGATCCACCGTGCCAGCTCGATCACCCGCTCCACGCCGGCACGGCGGTCGCGGTCGAGAACCGTCGGAAGGTCAGGGATCGTTCGGTGCGGCGTCCCCTGCGCCGTTTCGGCTGGCGGGCGCGCGGCCGGGTTGCCGATCGCGACCTGCGGGGTCACGCTCATTTACGCGCACCGATCCTCCGGTTCACGCCGATGAGCCTACTGTCCGCTTCGAGCGGGGGCACCAGCGCTTCCGGTAACGATGCGGCATCACCCCCCGTTACACCGGCCGGGGGGGCGACGCCCCCGGCTCCGCTGCTGGCTGCGCTGAACCGTCTCCGGGCGGAGGGAGCCGGTGCCGCCGCGGCTTTTGATCGGCTCCTGGCCGCCGAGGCATCGCCCGCGTGGCGCGGTCTCGCGCTCCTGGGGCGCGGTCTCTGCGAGGAGATGCACGGTTCGAGGGCCGAGGCGCAGGCGAGCGTCAGGTTGGCACTGGAACAGTGGGCAGCCGCTGACCCGGGCGCCTGCGCGGTGGCTCTGGCCGCCCTCGGCCGCGCTCTCGTGACCGGCTCCGACGGCGACCTCGGCGCCGCCTTCCTGGCCTCGGCCCAGCGACTCTCCAGCGGCAGCTCCCCCGAGGTGTTGGGCGCTGTGCTCCTCGAGCTCGGCTCCGCGGCGGCGGAGAGCGGCGAGGCCAAGACCGCGGCGGCTCGCTGGCACGAGGCCCTCGAGCGGGGCGACCCACACACCCGGGCCGCCGCGGCCGCCAACCTCGGGCGTCTGGCCGCCGCCCGCGGGGATGCCGCCGGCGCGGACAGGATGTTCGAGCGCGCGATGGAGGTGCCGGAAGGCCCCCACGTCCAGGTGGTCGCCGACGGACAGGTCACCCTGGCGTCGCAGGCGGCCGTGGAGGAGCGCTGGGACGACGTGGAGGCTCGGCTCCGTCAGGCGATGCCGCTCCGCGAAGCAGGCCTCGACGCGCACGGCGTGGCCGAGCTCCTTCACGACCTCGGGATCAGCCACTGGCGGCGTGGCCAGGCGCACCGGGCCACGCGATGCCTCGAGGATTGCCGGGCCAGCGCTGACGCCCTGGGCGACGACGCCCTGCGAGGCGCAGCGCTCCGCGCTCTCGCCGCCGTCGCCCTGGAGGGCGGCCGCCTGGTGGTTGCCCTCGCCTACGCCCAGGAGGCTGCCCTGGCCGCCCGGACCGCCGAGGAGCGGCAGATGGCGGCAGCTGTCCTCCGGCAGATCGGCGACGAGGCNNCGGCGCGTCCGACGGTGGGGGAGGAGGCGAGGTGGGGGGCGAGCCCCCCGCCGACACGACCACCCGGCCGCTCGGCGCCTCGTAGCAGTTGACCGTCCAGCCGAGTTCCAGCAGAGCGGAGACGTCGGCGCTGCCGGAGCTGAGGATGGCGTGGCGGAGGTCGTACTTGGCGAGGAGCACCTTCCAGGTGCCGGAGATGGTGGCGATGTCGAGGTAGTCGTTGAGCAGACCGGTGCCGAAGATTCCGATCTCGTCGTAGACGAACACCACTCGTCCGGTGGGGAAGCGGTACGCGAGGTAGCCGGCGTCGCCGTCCGAGCTGAAGAGCCGCTGCCCGGGAAAGTGGGCGGCGACATAGTCAGCGGCGGTCTCGGGCTCATGGGTCTGTTCGAATTGGGCCGCCGACGAGGCCGATGCCTGGGGCGCCATGACCGCGATGGAGGCGGCGCTCACCGCGATCGCGGCGACCAGGGCCACCCCTCCGGGTAGCCGGGTGCCGAGCCGGCGGCGCAGGTTGATGGGGGCCCGCGCCGCCCAGGCTGCCGCGCCGTACTCGGAGAGGAGAGGGATCGCGACCACCGCGAAGAGGCTGACGTTGCGGATGGCCTGGAGGGTGAAGAGGAAGGCGGCGATGGCCAGCAGGATGTCGGGCACGCGCGGCCGCCGGCCGAGCAGCCAGACCAGGACGAGGAGCGCCGCGACCACCGCGATCAGCCGGGTCAGCATGTCGTGGAAGTTCGGCGACTGCCACTCTGAGACGAGCTGAGAAAGGATCGGGTTGCTGACCGTCTCGGCGATGTACCCGTAGAGCCCCGGCCCCGCCGGGTTGACCAGGGTCAGGGCGGCGGCGCCCATCGAGGCGATGACGAGAGGCCGGCGGCTGACCCCCGGGTCGACGGGGACGGGTCGGAAGACCGCCCAGAGGAGGACCAGGATCGCCGCGCCGGCGACCAGGCCGAGGAGCACCGCGGCGGCGGCGGCGCCCACGCAGATGACAGCCAGTGAGAGCCCACCCGGGACCGGCGCCGTCCGGCTCCGGGAGGCTCGGTGGATGACGAGGGTGAAGGCCAGCACCCCGAGTCCGGCGATGAAGCCGGCGTGGAGGTTGGCCCAGAGCAGGTACATCGGGGGCAGCAGCCAGACCACCCACCGATTGCCGTCCCGCCAGCGCTGGACGATGAGCAGGGTGACCGCCACGCCGAGGGCGCTCACCGTCTCGGCACGGACGCCGAGGGCCACCCCGGCCATCAGGCCGCAGAGGACCATCGCCGCCGCGCTCCAGGCCCGGGGGACGTGCGCCCGCCGGGGGACGGCGAGGGCGGCCACGAGGAGGGCGAGGCTCCCCACCAGCCCCAGGGCCAGCGAGGCGAGCCCGTCCCCTCCGATCCGGACCAGGGTGGCGAGGACCACCTCGTAGAGCCACTGCTGCTCCACCCAGGGGTGCTGGGTCGTCACGAACTGGGTGGTCACGAAGCTGAAGGGCTCGACCGCGGGGATGCCGTGGTTGAGGATCAGCCGGCCCAGGGCGATGTGCCACCACTCGTCGCCGTAGCGGAAGAGCTGGACCGTGAAGAGGAGGGTCAGACAGAAGCCGCCGAGAAGCCAGGCGACATTGACCGCGCGTGATCCGGTGCGAGGCTCGTCGGGCCCGGTGACGGCACCGGCCGGCGCGGTGGCGGCGGGAAGCTCGGTCACGAGGAGCTCGCCTTCCCCTGGGCCGCCAGCTGGGCGCAGGTCCCGGTGGGGGTCGGCTGCCGCGGGAGGTGCAGGGAGGTCTTCTCGCTCCTCAGGACAAAGGCCTGGTTGTGCGGGTCGCTGTACACCATCACCCAATTGGGGCTCGCCTCGAGCACATGGTCGAGGGCGCTCCCCGTGTCGAAGAGCGCGACCTGGGTGCCGTAGTGGAGCAGGATGCTCTGCCACTGCGGCGTGACGTCGGCAACGTCGGAGTAGGTGTAGAGGAGGTTGTCGCCCATCAGGGCGGCGTCGCCGAAGATGAAGATCTTGTCGCCGGTGCCGGCCAGGCTCCAGGCCAGATAGCCGCCCTCCCCGTACTGGTTGAAGATGCGCAGGTGCCCGGGGGCGGAGCGGAGCCAGGCGCTGGCGCAGACCGGGTAGGTCTCCGCATAGCTGAGCGCGGTGGGGCTCGTGGTCATCGCGGGGACGAGACGGAGCCCCACCCAGCCGCCGAGGAGCGCGGCTGTCATCGCCGCCAGGGCGATGACCCGAAGCCGGAACGGGGGCAGCGGGCGGGTGCCTGGCTGGGCCGCCGGGGCCGCCGCGTTGACGCCGGCGCCGGCCGGGGCTGGCGCGCCCGCGGGGCCGGCGACCGGAGCTCCCGCGCGGGCGCCCAGCCGGCGCACCGTCGCCAGCGCCCCCTCGGACCGGAGACGGTCCAGGAGCCGGCTCAGTTGCTCGATCCAGGTGGGGCTGGAGGCGGCCACGAAGAGGGCGACGTTGCGCACTGATTCCAGGGCTAGCGCGGAGGTCGCCGCCACCAGGACGGCGTCGCGAGCTCGGATTCTGCGGTTGGCGATCAGGAAGCCCAAGAGGCTCACCAGCATCACCGCGAATCCGCGTACCTCCAGCTGATGGAAGTCCGGAGACTGCCACTCGAGGATGAGCGCCTGCTGGGCCGGTGAGGCGAGCGTCTCGGCGGCGTAGATGAGGATCCCGGGACCGTTGGGGTTGATCATCGACACCAGGGTGGAGAGGACGGTCACTCCGGCCAGGGTCGCGATCCTCCGCGCTGGAACGGGGTCGGGGAGGCCGAGTCGGAGGCCCGCCGCCTCGGCTGCCACGATCAGCACGGCGAAGACCAGACCGATGACGAAGCCGCCGTGCAGGTTGCTCCAGAGCAGGAAGAGAGGGAGCAGGAACCAGAGCGCCCGGCCGCCGCGCATGAGGTACCGCTCGATCAGCAGCAGCACCAGGCAGCTGAGGGTGAAGTCGACCATCTGGTCGCGCGGCCCCCAGATCGGGTTGGCCGCCAGCGCGGCGACGATCAGACCGAGACCCAGGCTGAGCCGGTTCCCGGTGTGGAGGCGGGCCCGCAGCAGGATGAAGACGACGCCGAACCAGGTGAGCAGGCTGAGTACGGGGACGATCGCGCCCATGCCCCCGATGTTGTAGAGAGCGGCGACACCGACCTCGAAGAGCCACTCGTGCATGGTCCAGTGGTGGCTGGCAACCGTATAGGTGTACGGATCGTGGCCGAGTAGCTGGAGGTGGTTGGCGATCAGCAGTTGGCCGGTTTGGAGGTGCCACCAGAAGTCAGGATCGGTGATCGCCGAGGTCACGGCGATGGCGGTGATCAGGAGGGCGCCGACGACCAGAAGTCCTCCCGGCGTGCTCCAGTCGTCCAGCGCGTCGTGCAGGCGCCGCGCCAGGGGGCGCGAGGGGGTGGTGGCGCCGCCGGGGGCGTCGGGCGCAGCCGTGATGAGGCCGGAGCCCATCGGCCCAAACCCCCGCTCGTCCCGGCTCAGCGCCGAGCCGGTCCGTCCCCGGCCTGCGCCGAGGCGACGGGATGAGCGGCCACCATGGCCGTCGAGTGAGCTGGGGGCGGGGGGTCGGTGACCAGGCTTTCCAGCACGGCCACCAGCTGGCGCGGGTTGAAGGGCTTGTTCATGAACTCGATGCCGCCCAGCTCCATCACCGCCTGGATGTCCTCGTCGAAGACCCGGGCGGTCAGGAGGATGATCGGCACCGCGGCGAAGCGGCGGTCGGCGCGGAGCTCCCGGCAGACGGTGAGGCCGGAGATGCGGGGCATCATGACGTCGACGACCAGCGCGTCGGGTGGCCAGTTCTCCACCGCAGCCAGGGCGTCGGCGCCGTCGTTGACGGTGAGGACGTCGTAGCCCTGATTGCTCAGGAGCATGTCGATGAGGCGGCGCAGCGCCGGGTCATCCTCGGCAACGAGGATGCGCGTCGGCCCCGGCGTGTCGCTCATCGCTCTCGTCCTCATGGTCTCCGTCCACGCCACCACGGGCGTCGCACCGTGGACGGCGGTGGCCCTGGGCCGGTTATACCCTCGGGATGTAAAGGGGGGGTGACGGCGCAACCGGCTTGTCACAAACCCGATGTGGGGCCTTCCCAGAGCACTGGCCCTGACCACCGAGCCGTGACGTCGCGGTGCCATGCGCGAGACCTGATCGGGGCTCTACACTCGATCGACGCGCCTGGCGCCACCGATCTCGGGACTACCCCGCGGGCGCTTCGGCGAGGTGGTCACGCCTCGGCCGCGTCATTGTCACTGCCATGCGTCAGTCGCCTTCACGGGCCGCCGGTATCATGGCCGCGCAGTGTTTCGCCCGCTTCTGCTCGCATGACCGTGGCCGCAGAGACCGGGCGGCCGGTCAATCCGTCCGCGATCTCCGGCATCCGGTTCCTCATCACCAAGCGGATCGAGGACCTCGAGGGGGTGGCACTGCGCCTTGAAGCCCGCCAGGCGGATGCCGTCGAGCGGCGCGACCAGTTGCGGGACCGGCTCGAGGAGGCCGAGGTGGCCTGGAGCCACGTCCTCAAGAACTTCGAGCGCTTCGCCGTCGAGGACATCGACACCCAGTTCCGGATGGTCTCCTCGACCCGTGCGGACCTCGCCTCCCTGGAGGAGAGGACCCGGGACTCGGCCGCCCGCATGACCGACATCCATCACGAGCAGGAGCTCCTCCGCCAGGTCTACCGGAGCCTGGACGACCTGGCGGCGAGCACCGCCTCGCCGGCTCTGACCGGGGGCACCGCTCGGCTCCGCAACACCTCCCGTCAGGTCTTCCAGATCATCGAGGAGGAGCGGATGCGGATCGCGCGGGACATGCACGACGGGCCCGCCCAGTCCATGGCCAACCTGGTCCTTCAGGCCGAGATCCTGGAGCGGCTGATCAGCCGCGACCCACAGCTGGTCGTCAACGAGCTGGCCGACTTCAAGGACGGGGTCCGGGGGGTCCTGGACGAGACGCGGCGGCTGATCTTCGACCTGCGTCCGATGACCCTCGACGATCTCGGGCTGGTCCCCACCCTGCGCAAGTTCACCAAGGATTTCGAGCTGAACGGAGTGACCACCGGCCTGCGGGTCATCGGGGAGGAGACGCGGCTTCCGGGCGCGCTGGAGCCGACCCTCTTCCGGATCATCCAGGA
>PMYJ01000099.1 GCA_003170875.1 Candidatus Dormiibacterota bacterium
CCGACGCCCCGTTCATACTGCCGGACCTGGCAGGCCACCTTGTGATTCCCTGCTCGTCACCCACCCCTTCCACCCCCTGGCCGGCCGGCGGCTGACCATCGTCTCGGAGCGGCGATACCGGGGGCTCGGCCTCGTCTTCATCTGCGAGGACGGGGGCGGGGGCACCCTCACCCTCCCAGCCGACTTCACCGATCTCGGGCGACCAGCCGGCAACCGTCCCCTCAGCGTCGAGGTCCTGGTCGGGCTCGTGGCGGCACTCGCGGCCCTGAAGGGGTTGACAGATCAAGAGGGAGGGTCGAGCATATGATCTTGTACCTAGATGGCACACAAGACCAGCGATGCACTCAGCCATCTGAGCGAGGCCCAGCTCCACAGCCGCCGGACCGAGCTGGCTGGCCAGTTCGGCGAGGTGGCCAGCGCCGTCCGCGGGTCACTCCATCGCCAAGCGCGTCGCTGCGGCAAGGAGGGATGCCGATGCGCCAGGGGCGAGCTTCACGGGCCCTACGTCTATCTCTCGATGCGCTCGGGCCGCCGCCGCGGCCTGGTGTACATCCCCAGCCAGCTGGCGGAGGAGGTGGGGCGCCGGGTGGAGCTGACCTCCCGGGTGGAGGCGGCCCTGGCGGAGATCTCCGCCATCAACCTCGAGCTGCTGGCCAGAGGGCAGCTCGACTGAGCGCCCATGAGCGCCATCGCCCGCGAGCTGGTCGTGCCGGTGGCCAACATGCTCGCTGCCGCGCTGATGTGGGGAGGGCCGGGCGATGATGACCGCGTCCAAGATCGGCCGGGTTCATTTGGAGCGCGCCGCCCTCGTCTACATACGCCAGTCCACGCTCGCCCAGGTGCGAGAGAACACCGAGTCGACGGCGCGTCAGTACGCTCTGGCGGAGGAGGCCGCCCGGCTGGGCTGGGAGGCGTCGAAGATCGTGGTCATCGACGACGACCTCGGCGTGTCGGGTCGGACCGCGTCTGGCCGCGAAGGCTTCAAGCGGCTGGTGACTCGGGTGTGCATGGGGGAGGTCGGCGCCGTCTTCGGCCTCGAGGTCTCGCGGCTGGCCCGCAGCTCCGCGGACCTCCAGCGCCTCCTCGAGTTCTGCAACTTGACCGACACGCTAATCGTCGACGCCGACGGCGTCTACGACCTCCAGCATTTCAATGACCGGCTCCTCCTCGGTCTCAAGGGCACGATGTCCGAGGCGGAGCTGCACATCCTGGCGGGGCGCCTGGACGAGTCCAAGAGGGCCGCGGCGGCGCGTGGAGAGCTCCGCATCTCTCTCCCGGTTGGCTACCTCTACGACGAGGACGGCCAGACTGTCATCGACCCCGATGAGGAGATTCGGACCGCCATCGCGGACGTCTTCTCGACCTTCGAGAGGACGGGGTCAGCCTACTCGGTGGTCAGCGCCTTCGTGGGGCGGCCCTTCCCGAGCCGCACCTCGGCCGGTGCCTGGGCGGGTGAGGTCCATTGGGGGCGGCTCACCCACGGCAGAGTCCTGGGGATCCTCTACAACCCGACGTACGCCGGCGCCTACGTCTACGGCCGCTCGCGCTCGCGCCGGGCGGTCCTGGCGGACGGCACCATCTGCACCCGAACGCGCCCCGTCGCCCAGGAGGAGTGGCCCGTCCTAATTCACGATCACCACCCCGGCTACATCGACTGGGAGGCGTTTCTGAGCGACCGGCGGCGGCTGGCGGCCAACAACACGCAGCGAGGGGCTCGTCCACCCCGAGAGGGGGCCTGCCTCCTCCAGGGAATCGTGCTGTGCGGCTCCTGCGGCCGGCCGATGGCGACGACGTACTCGCGCGGTCCGAGCTACGAATGCGGCCACTCGCGGGCTGACTCCGTCGCCACGCCGCACTGCCGTTCTGCCGGCGCCATCCAGGTCGATACGGCCGTCGCCCAACGCCTGCTGGCGGTGGTCGCGCCGGACGAGATCGCCGTGGCGCTGGCCGCGGCCGACGAGGTGGCGGATCGGCGGCGACAGAGCACCCGGGCGCTGGAGCTCACGGTGGAGCGGGCCCGCTATCAGGCTGCGCGCGCCGAGCGGGCCTTTCATCAGTGCGAGCCGGAGAACCGGCTCGTTGCCCGCAGCCTGGAGCGGCGCTGGGAGCTCAAGCTAGCAGCGCTTGCCGAGGCCGAGGCTGGCCTGGTGACCGCCCAGATGCAGGTGGCCCCACTGCCACCTCGTGAGGAGCTGGCGGCGCTGGCGCGCGATCTGCCGTGCCTGTGGGCCGCCCCCAGCACGTCCCCCCGGGACCGAAAGCGGCTGCTCCGCACCCTCGTGGCTGATGTCACCCTCACCTCCCAAGCGGGCGGGAACACGGTGCGCATCGGCATCCGCTGGAGGGCCGGTGCCGCCGAGGAGCTGACGATCCTCCGGCCGGCGCTTCTCTATCAGCACCATCGCACGGATCAAGCAGCGGTCCAGATGGTCGACCAGATGGCCGGCACCGGCACTCCTGACCCCGAGATCGTGGCGGCCTTGAACGTCGCGGGGCTGAAGACCGGGGTCGGTCGCCCCTTTGACGTCCGTGCGGTGCGCTGGCTGCGCTACTCCCACCATCTCCCCCCTACTCCCGACGTGCCACCTCTCCCCGATGAGGCCACCGCCGGAGCCGTGGCCGCGTGGTGCGACGTCCGCGAGAGCGTCGTCTACTACTGGCTCTACCGCGGCTTCCTCCAAGGTCGGCACATGCGATCGGGCCGGTGGTACATCCCCTTCTCCCCCCAGGTTCAAGCCAAGTGCCGGGAGATGGTGGCACGATCCTCGCGCATCGGCAGGAACTTCAAAGCCGGAGGATGAGGCGGGCACGAGGTGGCTCCATCTCGCGGTCGCCGACATTGAGGCTTTGTCGGAATTGGAGTTGAGTTGAAAAGGCGCTTGCGAAGCCTATCCGCGAAATGGTAGGGTCCCGTCCACCAACTCCGAGCCGTCAGCCGCTCCGTCCGTCGAAGCAGAGGTTGAGAACTTGTCGATCACCAAGGCCGATGCGCTGGGGTCGATCGACGAGGGCGGAGGTGCGTCACGCACGCCTTTTGAGAGGCCGCGCGCCGCCACCCGCGCCAAGAAGCTCAGGCGGGTGCCTCTCCGCGCTCGGCGTGCTCTGTCGGCGGGGCTGGCGGCGATCCTCGTTCTCTCGGCTGCCCTCACGGTGCAGGGTTCGGCCACCAGTCGGGGTACCTCGCCGGTGAGCACCGTAGGTGTGCCCGCCCTAGCCTCCGCAGATCCGACCTGGACGACCCTCCAGCTTCCCTCCAGCGACCAGCTTTCCTACAGCGAAGCTGGGACCTCGCCTGCCGTGTCCTGCACCAGCCCCACGTTCTGCATGGCCGACGGTTTTGGCGAAGCTCTGATCAACGAGTGGAACGGCTCTGCGTGGGACCAAGTCCCTTCGGCCGGCCTCGGCGCTGAGACCGCAAACCTGGGTACCGTCAGTTGCGCGACGACCACCTTCTGCGTCGCCGTCGGTGATCAGTTCCCCCCGGCGGCGGCGTATCAACCTCTCATCGAACAGTGGGATGGCGCTGTTTGGAGCCTGGCGCTGATTTCGAGCGTTCCCGGTGCCGACCTCACAGCTGTTAGTTGCCCCAGCACAAGCTTCTGCATGGCCGCCGGCTCATACCAAACCGGCAGCAATGCGGAGCCCTTCTATGAGACCTGGGACGGCACCCAATGGACCCTAAGCTATGGCGGGTACACCGACTCCTGGGGNNCCTCGTTCTGCGCGGCGGTCGGGTCCGACTACGGGGACGGCTGCGGTGGATGCGGCGTCTACGCATCGTTTCTTGAGATCTGGAACGGAAGCTCGTGGGCGTCCGAAGGGCCCCAGAACCTCGGAGACTCCTACAACAACGAGCTGCTTGACGGAGTGAGCTGCACCGGGGCGAGCTTCTGTATGGCTGCCGGCTGGTACGTTCTCTCCGGGGAGCTGGACCCTCTGACAGAGGAGTGGAACGGCGCCGGATGGCTCCAGGTGGCGGCCCCAGTTACGTCGTCTTCGGACGGAGACTTTCTGCAAGATGTTAGCTGCGCCACTTCCACATTCTGTATGGCGACGGGGTACTACGAGGGTACCGAAACGAACTATGACTACGCGACGCTCGCTGAGGAATGGGATGGCACTGCTTGGACGCTTCTGCTGCCCCAAAACCCGGCGGGGTCGAACCCTGGTGAGAGCAACGCCCTGCAAGGTGTGAGCTGCTCAGACTCCAACGATTGCATGACCGTGGGGTGGTCGGAGACCACCCAGATCACGCCGTTCGCTGAGGAGTGGGGTGAAGCCCCCGTGGCCCAGCCCCCGGCGGACGTTCAAGCAGACGCGAGCGATGGCTACGCCGAGGTCTTCTGGCAACCGCCGGTAGGGGTCCCCGCACCGACGCAATACCAAGTGACCGCGTACTCCACGTCCGGCAGTCAGCTCGGCTCCTCCGTCACCGTGTGCGGCACGTGCACGCCGGGAGCGGTGCTCTCGTCCCCCACCTCGGTGTCAGCGTACTTCACCGTGACCGCCGACTATCCAGGTGGAGCTGCAGCATTAGCAAGTTCAAACACGGTCGCGCTGCAGAACTACCCACACGATCTCGTCTACGAGGGTGGTCCGGTGATTACCAATGCTAAGGTCCACGTGATCTATTGGCTTCCCGACTTCAATTCGGCCAACCATGCCGAGTACGTCAACTACATCAGCGCTCTGGATACGTTCCTGGGCAGCGTCAGCGGAACAGCCTATCTCGACCTCCTCACGCAGTATCCGCAGGTGGCACAGTCGGGTTCCCCGACGCTCGCGCCGCTATCGGCGAACACGGTCACCTTCGAGGGCGGTGTGGTCGACGAGAACCCTCTCAACATCCCCGATTTCTTCGGTTGCGGTTCTACGTGCCTTACCGACACCCAGATCATCGACGAAATCAACAACGATGACGCCTCCTGGAGTGGCAACAGCATCGTCCTGATGGCAACCGCCGCTGGAGTGGCAGATTGTGGGCCGGGCGGACCCTTCGAGATCGGCGCACCCTGCAGTACCCAGGGTGAATGTTCGTGGCACAGCGCCAACGTCAGCGTCACCGTGCCGAATGATCAGTCCTACATTGTCATTCCGTTCCCCGGAGGGAGTAACTGCTCCGCCAAGTCGCGGACCTCTGGCGACGACCCCTTCATCGACTCGGCGATCGCGGACTCGGCCCACGAACTTGCCGAGACCCTGACGGATCCTGTCCCAACCTCCCCAGGGTGGTGTCTGCCCGGCGGCATGGTGCTCGGCAGCTACTGTTGGACGGATCCGTCGGAGGTGGCGGATGCGTGCGGACCACTTCCCAATAACATCGCTCAGATCCCACTTGCCGGTGGAGCAACGCTTGACGACGGCGACAACGCGGGTGTCGAGCCGTCGGTTCCTTACCTCTGGCAAAACCTCTTTACGACATCGTTCGGCGGCCAGCATGACGGGCAGGCTTCCGACCAATGCAGCGACCAGTGGTTGGACCCATGATCGGGGAGCCGAGCGGTCGCGACCTGTGCGGAGCGTGGAGCCCGGGGGCTCGCCTGCCCCACCGAGGGTCTGAGGAATGAGGCGGACTGCGGCGCTCGTGGGCATGGTTGTTCTGGCACTCGCGATGTCAGCGTGCAATGGACGGCTCTTCGCCTCGCATCCCACGGCTACTAGTACGGTGACCTCGAGCCCAACACCCAGGATCGAGACTGCGGATGTCTCGGCGGCGGTGCTCCAGCCGGGTGATGTGCCCGCAGGGTTGACCGGTTCTGTCCAGCAGGTCACGGCGAGTGACCCAGAGCTTGACTGCCAGGGTGCCTCCGTCGCCGCGGAGGACGGTTTCCAAGCGGGGGCGGTCGCGGTGTACACCCCAACCCAAGGGGAGAGCCTGTCCGATGGCACGGCACAGGTTCTGGGCGTGACGTTGGAGTTCGCCACGGTCGCGGGTGCCCAAGCCTACTTCTCATTCCTCAACGCGTGCTTGGGGTCGCTGGGTACAGCAGCGGCCGCCCTGCCCGGACAAGTCGGTTCCGAGGACGCGGCGATCTCGGGTCCGCTCGGAGAATATGAGGGCAGCGGGAGCATTTTCTGGCTGGACGGCCCTTTGTTCGGTTTGGTCAGCGAGGACAACCTCACTCAGGCCATTAGCATGTCTGCTCTCTACCCTCTGGCCCAGGCCCAGCAGACTCTTATGGGCTACGGCGTGGCGCCGTTGACAGGAACGGGCACGTCGCTCCACGGGAATCTGACTGTAGTGGTAGCCATCGCGCAGTTCGCCGACTCCAACCTCGGCGCAGTGAACGCTCCCCCCGCCAGCTTTGAAACGTCCATCAGATGGGGGGACGGGACTGCCGCGGTGCCCGGCCTGGTAACGGTCGGCCCAGCCGGCGGCTGGATGGTCTCCGGCACTCACACCTACGCAAAGAGTGGCACCTACACGGCGGAGGTTTCCATCACGGACGCGGGTGGCAACGGCCTGTCCGAGCCGATCAGCACCACTTTGACCGTCAGCGGTGGTGGGGTCACCTGTGCCGGTGTCGACCCCAACGTCACACTGGTTGGTAACCTGACGGTGCCCGCGGGCGTCACCTGCACCCTGGGAACTGGGTCGGGCAGTGGGCCTGAGGTCGAGGGCAATGTCCAGTCGGACGGCACCCTCATTGCCAACGCTGCCACGATCACCGGCAACCTTCAGGGCAGCGGAGGCTCGCTCAGCGTGGGTTCGCACACCGCTGTCCAAGGCAATGTGCAGACGCAGGGGACGGCGCCGGTGTCGATTGACGGTGCCACCATCGGGGGCAACCTCCAACTCCAGGCAGGGGACGGTCCCGTCACCCTCTCCACGGATAGCATCCATGGCAATCTCCAGGTGCAGCAGCTGGGGGCGTCCGATGTGCTGGACACGATCTGCGGAAGCTCCATCGCCAGCAACCTGACCTGGCAGAACAACGGCTCGCAGGTGGAGATTGGGGTGGCCGCACCTCCGGGGAGTTGCACGCCCAACACTGTGGGGGGCAACCTTCAGGTTCAGAGCAACCAAGTCGCCGGCCCCGCGACGCACGCCGCAACCCTCTACGGCAACACCGTCTCCGGCAACCTTCAGTGTCAGGGAGATGTGCCCGCCGCCACCTCGAGCGGAGATATCGTGCGTGGCAAGATCCAAGGCGAGTGCACCGGCTGACAGATCCCAGTCAAGCGACGTCCGGTTGCCATTTCCCTCCGCACACCCCTTCCCGCGATGTGTGCTTGCGCTCTTTGAGAGGGTATCGGTTTCCTTACGCCCCCCTTTCGACTCTCACCCTTCTGAGAGGTTCGGTGGTTAGTCTGGGGGACAGGTGCCGCCGGTCGTCAGTGTTCCCGCATGAGGCTTTAGAGCTACCTGCTGACCATCTGGATATGTAACTAAGAGCTCGCTGCTATTGACCAGGGTGATGTGACTGTAGAGGGCGCATTGCGGACCCTGCCCGGCAGGATAGGAGTAGCCCGGAGCGGGCTCAAAGTAGTCGCCGCCGACGCTGACGATCTCGGCCGTGGTACACGTCACCGCGAGCACGTCGGGCGAGGTATCCCCGTAGTACTTCACCGAGGGCAGTGTGGATGTCTCTGCCATGGAGATCCCCGTGGCCGTCACCTCGATCATGGGAACTCTCGTGACGGGCGGCCCGGCACCCTGTTCCCAGTAGACGGTGCCTCCAGCGGTAGTCGGCAGCACGAGGGCACCGGCTCTTACGCAGGCGTTGCTGGTGGTCGCAAAGGGAGGAGGGGACGAGAAGACCCAGAGCTTGGCATCGGCATCAAGGAAGGCGTCGTCGGCTGTATCGCCACCGAGGCCGCACGGCTCCGGATGAGTGTCCCCAATATGCCACGAGGTGCTTGTGGGCGTCACCGGCTTGGGCGGAGGACAGGCGCAGCCAGCCAGGCTAGCCGCTGCTCCGATCACTAAGGTGATGAGCGCTAGGACCGGCAGAGTGGAGGATGGACGTTTGAGCTTGTTCACGGAATCCGAACACGGGCGTCGAATCGACGCCCGCGATTGTACGGCGAGAAGTGCGGGAGCCTCTAATGTGTAGCGAGTCTGTAACCGACGCCCGAGACCCTCTGCAAGGCCGGTGTTGGACCGTTATGCGAATGGAGGCGACCAGCAGTCGATGACGCGTGCGGACGAACAGTGGTCGGCCGCACCCAGACAATCCGCTNNCGGGGTGCCTGCATAGAGTCGTCTCGGATAGCCGATGCGGTCATGGGGACGGGGGGAGGCATGCGTGCGCTCAGGGGCCCACTTGTCCGCTGGTGGCGAAGGCTCGTCAGCGATGGTGAACAGCGTCACTGCTTCGACCAAGGGGAGACCGTCCCTTACTGTGAGTCGACCTTCGGCAAAGATCCATTGCGCCGGCCGGAGCGCACGGGCATCGTTGGCGATATGCCCTCCCGCGATGACTGTGGCCCGCTGAAGCCACTGTCGACCCAGGCGTTCCTGCGGTACGCCGACCTCGAACGCCACCATCCCGGCGCTCTCTCGGGGGAGCTGGGTGACGAGGCCCATGAGAAGCGCCTTGTTCACGCTGACCCCTCCACCTTCGGGCTTCGATCTGGGACACTCAGCTCGTCAGAGCCACGTCTTGGAGTACTAACCGTACTGGAGGAACGACAGTTTGAAGCCCACGTCCCTATCGCCACTCTTCTCGCATGCCCGGCCCGCTGCTGCTCCCGGGGGGAGGCGTGGGTGCCGGTGGGGCGCTCCTCCTCGGGCGCTGGCGGCGCCGGCGCGATCGACCAGGCCCGGTGGGCGATGACGCTGACCCGGCCGCGATCGCCGGTGGCGGGCGAGGTGGCCCTCGACGTAGACGGTGGCTCCGGGACAGAACTCGGCGAGGTCAGCGGTGCCCGCGGCAGATCCGGAGCACCGTCACCTCGCTGACGTCCTCCTCTTCGGCGATCGCCCGGAAGGTCAGCCCGGCCTGCCGCCGGGAGGCGATGCGCTCCCTCTGGGGCAGGTCGATCCGCTGGCGTCGGGGAGCCGGCGGCGATGGCACGGGCCCCGGACGGGGGATGGTGGAACGGGTTGTCGGGGCCGGCCGGCGGGTCCCCGTCGTCTCCTTCCAGGGCGTGAGGGTCCGGAGCTGGGCGAGACGCTCCGGACGCAGGTTGCGCTGGCGCCGTAGCTCCGTCTGCTCCGGAGCGCAGATGGGAGTCCGGGTTCGCACGCCCATGAGGCGGCGGAGCTCCCGGCGATCGATGCCGTGGCGGGAGGTCACGTGCCGGGCGGGAACCAGGAGGTTTGTCCGCCCACACCAGGGGCAGGTGCCATCCAGGATCAATCTGCGGATCTCCCCGCTCGTCGGATCCTCCTCGACAGGTATCCGCCGCTCGGCATAGCGAGCTACGCTCGCCTCGCTGACGGCGAGCCACACGCCCACCCTCCGGGCCTCGAGACGGCCACGCCGGACGAGGGCCCCGACGTAGCCGGCGGTGACACCCAGCTCGCGGGCGGCGTCAGCGGCACTGATGAAGCCGGGCATCCATGCCGCCGGATGCGACGTCGCCGTACCTCGAAAGGGGTCCGGGCCCGCGGCCGCGAGCTCCACGAGGACGGCCTCTTGGATCAGCCAGGCGTTGCCCCGCTTCTCGCCCTGCAGGTAGCCCCTGCGCAGCGCGCGCTGGACGACCCGGAGCTGCACCCCGAGGCTGCGCGCGGCGTCCGCTGCGGTGAGCGGGGCGCTCACACGCCGAGGTGGGAGGGTCACTCCGTCAGTCAACCTGGCATCTCCGAGCCGTCAGGAGGGGGACGGCGTGACGGGCACCCCGTCGACGCTGGTGAGGTCCGCCCGCCAGACCAAGCGGTCGTAGTCCTGCCACCACGGGGTGCAGGTGATCAGGGTCAGCTCCTGGCCCCCGGTGGGAACTAGCTGGGTGACGTCACTGGGCGCGAGGTCCCATCGCT
>PMYJ01000189.1:0-630 GCA_003170875.1 Candidatus Dormiibacterota bacterium
GGTACTGGCGTTGGCGACCAGACCGGCCGAGGTGCAGGGCGGGACGGCGCGCTCCCTGGGTGTTACCTCGGGCTCGAAGTACCCGAATACGTCGACCACCGCATCAGCCGTGCCGGTACCGTTGTAGATGCTGGCCCCGCCGTCTGCGTTCAGGGCGGCGAACATCAGGTTGGGGGCGGTCTGGCTCGCGCCGAGGTTCACAGCGGGGGTCGCCCCGGCCGCCTGCTCGGGAAGAACACCGAAGAGGCTGGGCTGGGTGGCGTCGGCGGAGGTGAGGTTGGCGACCACGGCATCGGCGGTGGGGCTGATCCCATCGATCCCTGCGAACTGCTCNNGGCATCGGAATGTAGAGGCTGGCGCCCCTGGGCGTGCCGAGCCCGTCGGTGAAGAAACCCACGACCTCCACGACCAGATCGGCATCCCCCTGTGCGTTGTAGAAGCTCACCTCTCCGTCAGAGCCGACCGGAGTGATCACTTGATTGGCCACGGTCTGGCCCGTCAACCAGTCGAGATTGGAGGAGATCGGCATCGCCACCCCGGTTGGAAACGCGGTGAGGGAGCCGGATTGCGTGGTGTCGGTCACGGCGACGCTGAGCGCCACCGCCAGGACGCCACTGCGTGGAACTCCGC
>PMYJ01000189.1:658-6779 GCA_003170875.1 Candidatus Dormiibacterota bacterium
CCCTCCAGGTCAACTGCCACCTGCACCGTGCCCGTCGCATTGGAGATGGCGACTTGACCGTGGGCCCCAATCGGGACGATGGTCAGGCTGGTCACGGTCTCGCCACTCGAGAAGCTCAGGTTGGCGATGGTGGGAGTGCTCCCACCGGCTGGAGACACGGTGACCTGGCTTGCGGCACTCGGTGCGGTGACCGTGACATTCAAAACCACGGCGACAGCGTCCGCGGCCACCCTGTCCACGCCGGCCACGGTCACATCTCGGGTGCCCTCCGCGCCGAGCGGACTCCCAGTCAGGCTGGCGTCGAGGAGCAGGTGAGGGGACAGCGGCACATACGGACTTCCCACACCGGGCACCCAGGCGGGGCTGAGACTCGCGACACCCAGTGCCAATGCTCCCAGCGCCAGTCCCAGACCGACGCCCGCCCGGACCAGCCGGCTCGGCAACCCCCGTTGCACAGTGGGAAGAGGCTATCACGAGGCGTTGCCCGACACCTCCTCCGTCGGGTGCGTTCGGTGTGCGCATTCGAGGTAGGTCAGCTCCGGGCGCCCGCGGCGGTCAGGCCGTGGACGGCTCGCCGGTCGCTGCTGTCGCGGGTGGGTGGAGGTCGAGGGGCACGGGTGGGAGGACCACCATCCCCTCGTCGGAGCGGATCAGCCGCCAGCCGCCCTCGCGCACCTTCCAGTGGTGGCCCCGACAGATCGTGACAAGATTGTCTAGATCTGTCGAACCGCCTTGAGCCCAGTGACGCAGGTGGTGCCCATCAATGCGCAAATGTGGGTAGCAAGCCCAACCGACGTTGCCGACGGCTTTTCCAGCTTCGTCATCGTGGAGGCGACCGGCCGAGCCATCCAGGAGGCGCGCGAACGGATCATCCGCGCCTCCGTCCGTAACGCTGGTTTCGAGTTTCTCCCGGCGGCGGGTGACGGTGAACCTACGGGGTCAATGTGACCAACGACCTAGCCGTTAGGCCCTATTGTCATCACCAAGGAGATCTCCCATACTCAACTGCCCTGGGACTTTCGTCCTGAGCGGGCATCGCTGGTATGCGGGAGCGTTGAGTTGGCTGAACTGCTGATCACGGAAATCGACGGCATTGGCGAGGCGGAATACTTCAAGGTCAACGCCGAGCTCGGCGTCAACATGGAGACCGGTGAAGGCGACTGGCCAGTCGGGCTCATCCGCCACACAGCAGGCATCACCGACGCCGGTCTCATCGTCGTCGAGATCTGGGAATCGCGCGAGGCTCAGGGAGCCGAACTGCCGCGCCTCGGTGCCGCGATCCAGAAGCTCGGCCTTCAAGGGTTGACCATGCGGTCTAAGTGGGCGTCCAAGCTCCTGGCGCACCCGCCGGACAAGGCGTCTTAGAAATCGGGCCGGATAGTCGAAGCTCAAGGCCAAGGCCGTTGATACTCCGACGACGGTGGTTCGGGCTCGCCGGGGGCTCCAGGCGGTCCTAGAGAGAAGCTCGGCTTGCCCGGCCCTACCGGCGTCAGGCCCCCAGGACCCTTTGGTGCTAAGTTCAGCCGCGGACCCAGCCGCGAGTGGTCACCACGGCGGTGGTGGAATTGTCTCGATACCCGGTGGCTTATCTGGCCAGACCAGCAGCACGGCACACGGGGCGTGGTCGACAACGAATCGGGTGGCGGAGCCCAAGCTGTGCGGACCCAGGCGCGCGTGGTCACCGTCGCGGGCCGCCACCAGCAGGTCGACGTTCTCGGCGACGGCGCCGATGACCTCGTGCCCGACGCGTCCCCGACGATGGATGAGTTCCACATCCTGACGCCCGAGCCGCGCCGCGGCGGCGGCGAGCAACTCCGAGGCGGCCTCATCGGCAACGGCTTGGAGCGGGTGGGTGGGTCTGCGCCCCGGGAACCCCCGCCCGAGCAGCCCTGCCGCGGCCACCTCGGCCACCTCGGTAACCTCGGAAGCGGTGACGTGGAGGAGTGCGACCCGCGCGTCTGAGGGAAGGCTTTTGCTGGCTGCGTCGACGCATCCCTGCCACGTCCCCTCGACCACCCAGATGACGACACGCACGTGNNGGCGGCACCGTGAGGGCGCCCAGGCAGCGGGGCTGACTCCGGTCATGGGTGCGCGAGCGTACCGATACGCGCCACCGCCCGAGACGCCTCAGAGGCGATGACGCTCTCCGTGCGGACCCCGCAGGAGGTCGTCGCCAAGGGCGAGCTGGCCGTGGTCCGCTGCGATCACGCGGACTCCAAGAGCCGCTGGCGAGGTCAGCACTCCGTCCACGTGGATGGCCGCGGGGTTCAGCCTTCGGTCTATGCACCGACGCTGCGGGAGGCGGTGGCCAACCTGGCCGCAGCACTGGCGAAGCGGGACGCGGGCGGCTCCAGGCCCGGCGAGCCCGCGCTACCAGCCCGGTGGCGGGTGAGGCCTCGGACCGTGGCCCTTTGGCCCCGGCTCACCGCGCCAGGGCTCCGGCCTCCCAGGCCCGTGGGGCGGCGGGGGCGGGTGTCCCTCCGGGTACTGCTCCTCGTCCATGCCAATCGCCTCGCGAAAGGCCTTGCGCTGATAGAGGATGCGCAGGGCCAGCTCGGTGAGCGCGACCCCGTCGCGATCACGCCCGGCTCTCCGCACCTCGCGCTCGGCGAGCTGCTTGAGCATCTGGAGCCCATCCAAGGAGATCCCCGAATCCACGAGGCGCTTGGTGAGCCGGGCGATCGCCGTGTCCCGCGGTGAGTAGCGCAGCTTGCCGTGCTCGCGGGTGGGGCTGATCAGGCCGAGCTCCTCCCAGTAGCGCAGGACCCGGGGGGTGACTCCGGTGCGCTCCGCCAGCCGGGGGATGGCTACCAACTCGTCCTCACCGCCTGGGGGCGGTGGCGGCGGCGGGGGGGGTGGTGCTTGATAATCTGCCATCATCGTGTAAGATTAGCTCATCCGGTCGGCGAGGCGTCGGTAGCCCACGCGGTCGGATGCGTCCGATCGCTACCACGTCTGATCACAAGGGCAAGGAGGAGTTCACATGGCCAGAGAAGATGACAAGGAGCCGGCTGGTGTAGCCGAGCCAAACGCCGGCACTGAAGCAGGGTATACGCAGGACGCGCCCGAAGTGGGCGAAGCCGAGCCGAATGTCCGCACTGAAGCGGGGTACACGCAGGACGCTCCCCCTCCGGGCGAAGAGGAGCCAAACGTCGGCACTGAAGCGGGCTCCACGCAGGACGCGCCCCCTCCGGGCGAGGCCAGGCCCAACGCGTAGACCCGAGTAGAGCAGGCGGCGATCCACCGGCGGTTGTACCGGAGATGGCCAGGCCCCGGGATCTCAAGTCAACCCACCGAGCTTAAGGGGACGGTGAGGATCGTTCGGCCCTAACCGTAGGGTCGCTCCTTTCTATCCCTCAAGCCCGGCGGTGGACCGGTCGGGGGCGGAGAGTGCGCTGGTCCAGCGCCCCGCGCCATCCTCCCCTAGGGAGCTGGCCCCGGCGAGTACGCCCATAGAGAGAATGTCGGCCTGCCCAGGTACACCGCTGATTTGATCGGCCGCGACCTGTGATCCGGGCGGCCAGCTTGTGAGCCGACTTACCCACCATCGTGGGTTGACCCAGTGTTGGGAACGTCACTCGACCGACGGCGTAGGTGTAGGAGGTGCCGGTTCCAATGAGGGCGGCCGCGGGTCGGTGCAAGTGTCGCTTCCGTCCTGCCCCCTCGCTCCTGCTAGCCAGATTCGTAGCCTGGCCAGTTGTTCGTCGTGGCGCGCCTTGATCAGGGTGCTGCGTGGGTGAACCGGCGAGCCGGAGTACCGTTCGGTCGCCGCGATCACCACGGAGGATCCATCCGTCAGCAGAACGCGGATGGCTCGCCCCTGATACTTGAATCGAGCCCCACCGAGCCGGAAGCCTGCCACCGACTCGCGAGGGATCGTTCGCGTCGAGGCGAAATTGCGCACGATGAGCGCGCCTCTAGTGCTCCGGACCCCGACCCTGCTCCAGCGCCAGGCCACCACCGTGAAGAGCCCCGCCGCGACCACAGAGATCAGCAGCACCGCGAGAGCGCCGTGCATGGCGGCCTCGATCGCGGAGAGGACGGCCCCGAGTGCGAGGACGGAAAACCATCCGACGGAGAAGGTCCGAAAGGGCTGAGGGATCCGGAAGTCGATTTCAGCGTCCAAGGCCGTGAATAGTAGGAGGACGCTGGCATCCTGACGTCGGCCACCGTGGGGGTGGGCTTCGCGGTCGTCGCCGCGGCGGCCGGGCTGGCCTCTGGTGGCCGGAGGTGAGAGCCGGGAAGCGGTCAAAGCCCTCGATCTGGAGGTCTGGGTTGCGCGCATCAGGGGCCCACCGGCGACGCGGCGTCGCCCGGCCGGCGGCCATCCCGCCCGGTGGCCGGGATCTCAGGCTAAGGGTGATCCAAGATCGACGGCAAACCCGGGAAGTATCCCGTAGCATGCCCGCCATGAAGAATCAGACACCTGCGACCCCAACTCACGGCTGGACCAAGCTAGGGCACCCTGTCCATGGCAGGGTCATCGACCACATGGCGACGGACACCCGGTACGCTCGGTTCAACAAGACGGTGGCCGTGTGGCTGACGAAGAACGTCGGGACCATGACGTGCTTCTGGCTGTTCTGGCTCGCGTGCTTCACGATCCTGCCCTCCTGCTTGCACGAGATGGGGGTGATCCCTGCCCAGTGGATACTGCCCGCGTTCTTCCTGGGCTTCGGGTTCAACCTCCTGGCGACATGGTTCCTCAGCACCTGCATCGAACTGGTGTTGATGCCCGCGATCATGGTGGGGCAGAACCTCCAGAACGCGGCCAGCGACGCCCGCTCCGCCAAGAGCTTCGAGGACACCGAGAAGATCGCCAACGCGCTCGATGTCCACACCCAAGGCGGCCTCAAGGATGTCCTCGACGCCATCGCTACCCTCAAGGCACAGCTTCCGGGGTCGCCTCCGGCCCTCAGCTGAGCCGGACTGCGTCGCCGACCCGGGCCAGGTCGAGGAGGCGGGCGCCCCCCTCCATGCCAGGGCGAATGCGCAGAAGAAGGTCGTCTCCCTCCGTCACCATCTCGGCGCCCAGCTCCGCCGCCAGGTAGGCGGCGTCAACGGGAGGGGGTGTTGGCGTCTTGATCTCTGTTACGTGGCATCCACAAGTACCAACGACACGTCGCGAAACGAACCAGGTTGCCGGCGCCGATAAGATCGGACCCTTCTCGACGCCTCAGCGGTATCCGCGACAGATCCTCAGCACTGTGACTTCGCTGAGGCCTTCTAGATCGGCGATTGCGCGGTAAGTCAGCCCCTCCTGTCGTTGGGCCACGATTCGCGTCCTTTGGGCAGGCTCGATCCGTTTGCGCCTCGGGGGCGACCGCCTCTCGAGCGTGGGCATGACGATGGTCCGATCTGTCGTGCGGATCAGTCGCTGCCCCGGCCTCCGGTCCTTCCAGGGGGCGAGGGTGGTTAGGAGGGCTAGATTCTCGGGCTGAGCGTTGCGCTCGCGTCTCGCCTGGGTAAGCGGTGCGGCGCAGATTGGCGTGCGCGCTCCAACCCCCATCAGGCGGCGAAGCTGGTGGCGATCGATGTTATGGCGGGCTGTGATGTGGCGTGCTGGAACCAGGAGGGCGCCACGTCCACACCAGGGACAGATTCCGTCCAGAACCAGCCTAGTGAGCTCAAGCATCTCGGTGGTTCGCTGGTTCTGCTCCTTGATCTGCGAAAAGGTTGCCACGCTCTCCTCGCTCACGGCGAGCCAGACGCCGACGCGCTGGGCCTCAAGGTGGCCTCGCCGGACGAGGGTTCCGACATATCCGGCGGTGACGCCGAGGCGGCGGGCGGCGTCCGCCGCACTGAGGAAGCCGGGCATCCACGCTGCCGGGTGCCTGGGAGCTCGGCCTTCCACCTTGCCTGGGTCAAATCGAGAAATCTTGGCTAGTGTCGCCTCGTCGATGGCCCAGCGGTTGCCCACTTTGTTACCGCGCAGATACCCGATTCGGAGCGCGCGCTGAACGACTTGGAGATCCACGCCGAGCAGACGCGCTGCCTGACTCGTGGTGAGGAGTCTTCGATTGGACGATCCCACTTGGCTCTCGCGGTCCTCGCGCGGCTCAGGAGGGGGACGGCGTGACGGGTACCCCGTCGACGCTGGTGAGGTCCGCCCGCCAGACCA
>PMYJ01000077.1:0-668 GCA_003170875.1 Candidatus Dormiibacterota bacterium
GGGTGGCGAGGTCACGGGTGGCGGGGCAGCGGGACGACCATCGGAGCGCGTCGGCCCGGGCGCCGGGGGCGGACCCCATACCGGGGAGACGGGAGCCCGGGGGGTCTGGGGCTGCTCCCTGGGCACGCCGGTCCACCCATTCGACGCCCACACCTGGTGGCTGCTCACCGAGAAGCGCTCAGCCGGCCAACCTCCCTCCTCGCCGGGCGCGGAGCGCGGGCTCGCCTCATAGGTGTGGGACGGTGACGCCGGCGGTGCCGGGGGGGTGGGGGCGGGCGCGGCGCTCGGTCCGTTGCTGCCGTACACGGCGAAGCCACCCGGTGCATCACTGGATGGGGGCCGGGGAGCGAGCGGCAAAGAGCAGCTCCTGCACACCGACGCGAAGGTCGAGTTGGCGGTCGCGCACGACGGACAGATCTGCTGTGACACCACGGTCCTGCCTTCTCCCGGGGACGGGTGGAATGTGCTTGCCAGGCTACTGATGTACGAAAGCGTGGACCGCTCCCATCGGAGCAATGAGGCCACTGCGTTACCCACGTGAGACAACGCTCCGTGCGCTTCAGAACACTCGGCTGCGTTGCTCGAATCGACCGCCGTCACGTTGCTCGAATTGGCTGGTCCTCAGTGGAAGTCGTGCGACGCGGAGGGCCACTCGGGGAGGTCATCCC
>PMYJ01000077.1:700-5385 GCA_003170875.1 Candidatus Dormiibacterota bacterium
CTGCCGGGCGATCACCAGCCCGGCGACCGTGATCCGTGACCCGTCGCGGAGCCCGGCGACCTTCGCCAGCGGGACGCAGCCCAGGGCGTCCAGGGAGGGCCGCAGCAGGCTGACCAGGTGCGGCCCGGTGCTCACCCCGTGGACCGCGTAGTCGGCGGCGACCCGGTCGCGCTCGCTCATCGGCGGCAGCTCCGGAGCCGGGGCGGGCAGGTCGAGGAGCGGTCCGAGCGGCGGCACGGCGGCCACGGGAGCGGCGGTGACGTGACCCCGTCCCCGCGGAGGTCCAGGCGTCGCAGATGGACGGCCACCGCTTCCGGCTCGTCGGCGGGGCGGCAGCGAGCCCTCCACCCCGACCAGCTCCCAGAGCAGCTCACGGCGAGGCCGATCAGGATGGACGCGGTCGAAGGCCCCGCAGCGGACCAGCTGCTCCATCGCCGGCCGGGTGAGCCCGGTGTGCCGCCAGAACTCCCCCACCGAGCCGGTGGCGCCGGCATCGACGGCCGCCTCGCAAGCCGCCCGCCCGGCCGGCCCGAGCCGGGCGACGTAGTTGAAGCCCAAGCGCACGGCCCACGCAGCCTGCTGCGTTCCCATGGCGGGGTGAGACGAGCCCGGCTCTGCCGGGCCGTCGAGGGGCGGCGAGCCCCTGTCAGATGGGAGGGGCCCCCACGCAGCCTGCTGCGTGGGGATGCAGCGGGCCCGGCTGCGGGTGACGTCGACGGGAAGGGTGCGGATGCCGTGGCGCTTGCCGTCGTCGACCAGCACCGAGGGGTGGTAGAAACCCATCGGCTGCGCGTTGAGCAGGGCGCAGAGCCAGTGGGCCGGGTACTCCAGGCGCAGCCAGGCCGTCTCGTAGACGGTCCGGGCGAAGGCGGCGGCGTGCGACTTGCAGAAGCCGAACTCGGCGAAGCCGGCGACGCTCCGGAAGAGCTTCTCGGCGACACCGGCGTCGACACCCCCGTGCTCCCCGCAGCGGCGGACGAAGTCGTCGCGCAGCGACTGCATCTCGAGACGCGAGCGGTGCCGGTTCATCGCCCGCCGGAAGCGGTCGGCCTCACCAGCACTGTAGCCGGCGAGCTCCATGACGATGCGCAGGATCTGTTCCTGGTAGAGGATGACCCCCTTCGTTTCCGACAGAATTGGCTCTAAGCTGGGATGGAGGTAGCTGACCGGCTCCAGCCCCTGCCGGCGGCGCAGGTAGGGGTGCACCGCGTCTCCCTGGATGGGCCCGGGCCGGATGATTGCGACCTGGACCACCAGGTCGTTAAATTCCCGAGGCTGGGATTGGTAGAGCGCCTGCTGCTGGGCTCTCGACTCGATCTGGAAGAGGCCGATGGTGTCGACCGCGCAGATCATGTCGTAGACGCGCGGATCATCGAGGGCGAGGCTGTCGAGGTCGGGGCGGGCGCCATGGGTCCCCTCGATCATCTCCAGGCACTCGGCGACCGCGGAGAGAGTGCGCAACCCCAGCAGGTCCATCTTGATGAGGCCGAGATCCTCGACGTCGTCCTTGTTGAATTGGACCACCACCCGGCCCTCCATGCTGGCGCGCTCCACCGGGACCACGTCGATGAGTGGCTCGCCGGTGACCAGCATGCCGCCGACATGGATGGAGAGATGCCGGGGGGTGCCCTCGATGGCCTGCAGGATCTCGAGGAACTGCTGCCACGGGAGTGCCCCGCTGGCGGCCTGCGCCTGCAGACCGGCTGCCTCCAGAGCGTCCTCCACCCCGCCCTCGCGCCAGCCGTCGACGGACTTGGCGAGCCGGTCGATGATCGGCTCGGGGAAGCCCATCGCCTTGCCCACCTCGCGCACCGCGAGGCGCGAGCGGAAGGTGACCACGTTGGCGACCATCCCAGTCCGCTCCGCCCCGTACTTCTCGTACACGTGCTGGATCACCTGCTCGCGGTGATCGGTGGAGAAGTCGATGTCGATGTCGGGCGTCCCCTGATGGTCGACATGGAGGAAGCGCTCGAAGAGAAGGTTGTGAGCGATGGGGTCGACCCGGGTGATGCCGAGGAGGTAGGCGACGATGGAATCAGCGGCGCTGCCCCTCCCCTGGCCGGGCACGCCATGCTCCCGGGCCCACACCATGATCTCGTGGACGATCAGGAAGAATTCGGCGAGATTGGTCTTCTGGATGACCTCGAGCTCCGTCTGCAGCCGCCGCGCCACCTCAGGGGTGAGCGGGCGGTAGCGGCGCCGGACCTGGTCCTGGCAGAGGCCGTAGAGGACGGAGAAGGGGGTCTCGCCCTCGGGGACGGGGAAGCCCGGAAAGCGGACCTCGGTGAAGTCGAGGTCGAGGCTGCACTGGGCCGCGATGCGCGCTGCATGGTCGAAGGCACCGGGGAAGTCCGCAAGCCGCCGCCGCAGACCGGCTTCGGAGAGCAGGCGGTGCTCGCAATTGGGCAGGAGCAGCCCGTGGGCCGCCGCCTGGTCGAGGGTGGTACGGTGGCGGATGGCGGTGAGCACGTCGAGCAGCGGCTTGTCGTCGCGGGTGGCGTGGAAGGGGGTGCTGCTGGCGACGAGAGGTAGGCCGACCCGCTCCGCCAGCTCGGCGACCTCGGCGGCGAGCCAGCGATCGGCGGGATGGCGATGGTTGGTGAGCAGGAGGGCCGCCCGGTCCCGGCCGAAGGATTCGCGCAGCCGCTCGGCGAGGCGCTGGGCTCCTCGCCGGTCGCCGGCGATGAGGGCGGCGACAACGGCGCTCTCCGGTCCGCCGGCGAGGGCGATGCAGTCGTCGAGGTCTAGGGGGTCGACCAGCGCCGGCGGGCTCTCCACGCGATCCCGGGTCGAGGGCAGCGACGGCCATCCCTCGGGGAACGGCCCGGCGGTGGGCCGGAGCGCGGCCGGGCGCGACGGCGGAGGGATTGTGGGGTGGCGGCGGCGGAGGGGTGAGGGTGGTGCTTCGCTCCGGCCCGGGCGTCCGATCGCCTTGACTGGCGATCGGCGCCCTCTGCTCGGCGGCGTTGCATCCGCCGCCTGCGCAGAGCCTGCGCTGCGCACGCACCCCCACTCCTCCTCTCCCGCAGGTCCGTCCTCGTATCCCTGGGCTCCGCCCACCGGCTCGTCGTCCGTGAGGCCGGCGATGCGCAGGCGGGGCTGGCCCTTGACGCCGGCGAGCTGGGCGGCGCTGATCGCCCGGCAGAGCTGGCGGTAGCCGCGCCGGCCACGGGCGAGGAGGCGTATCCGACCGGCGTCGACCAGATCCAGCTCGACGCCCACCACCGGGCGGATGCCGGCCTTGCGGGCAGCCTCGATGAAGCCGACAGCGCCGTAGAGCCCATTGCGGTCGCAGAGACCGAGGCTCCCGATCTCCAGCCGGGCCGCAACCTCGACCAGGTCGCGGGGTGAGGCCGAACCCTCCAGGAAGGAGAAGTGAGAGCGGGCCGCCAGCTCGGCGAAAGGCACGCTTGACATCCTCTACAAATCTGTGTAACTATGCTGGACAGTCGTTCGGCGCAGGAAAGCTCGAACGGACACGCAATTCCCCGCATGGGCCGCCGGTCCCCCTCGACCGGCGGCCCTCCGCACCCACTCGGGAACCGACTCACCCTGCTCCCCGACTGAGGACGGGCGGGACGCGCCGGCGTCAGTCATAGCGGCGGGACCAGTACCACTCCCCGGTCTCCAGGTCGCGATAGAGCTCGACGCATTCGTCCGCCGGCTCCCGCCGGTCCGCCGTCCCGCGACCCGTGGCCGGGCGGCCGCCTCCCCGGCTCTCGAGGAGCAGACGGACGTAGCGGCGCCGCACCGGGGTGCGCCACCAATCGGTCTCGACCAGCCACTGGTTGGCGACCCGGCTGACCGTGGACCAGCCGCCGGCCAGACACACGGCACGGATGGCGCCCGAGGCGTCGAGCCGGACGCCCGCGATGCCGTCGAGGAGCTCGGTCATCCGCCTCGCCCCGCGCCGGCAGCCTCGGATGGCGGCACGCCGTCGACGGTCATCGCCGCAGCAGCGGCATCGCTGCCGCCGGGACCCCAGGCACCGCCCCCGCCCGCCGGTGCTCCCGTGTCCTGCCTTGACTCCCCTCGGAGGCACCTCCTGCCGATGTGAGCTCTGTCGCTACACCTGCCATCCGGGAACTGCGGCCCTCTCCCCCGGCATCCGCAGCCACCGGGTCGGTCCAGCGGAAGCGCCTTTCGGGAAGGTCCCCGGGATCGACGGTCAGCTCCGCGCGCCGCACCGCCGTCCGGCCGAAGCGGGCGCGCAGACGCGAGGCGGCTCCGCCGATCTCCTCGCCGGCGGCATCGCCACCCCGCCAGAGATCGACCTGACGTCCGGTCCCCGGCTGCAGCCCCTCGACCTCCAGGCGAACCGCCGTGATCGGTGCCGTCAGGGCCATGCCGGCGAGCAGCTCCAGGGCCACCGGCCAGAGCTCGGCGCCGCTTCCCGGCGGCTGGAGCGGGGTGATCCGCAGCCCCGACGGC
The DNA here is from genome assembly GCA_003170875.1 of Candidatus Dormiibacterota bacterium. Taxonomy (GTDB): domain Bacteria; phylum Chloroflexota; class Dormibacteria; order Aeolococcales; family Aeolococcaceae; genus Changshengia. The sequence continues at coordinate 5,132 of PMYJ01000077.1, forward strand.
TCGGCATCCTCCAACTCGCAGACCAGGGTGACCGCCACCGCCCGGCAGCCGTGGTGGCGCAACCGGTCGCCCAGATCCAGAGCGGAGCGGTGGACGGCGAAGCGCAGTGCCTCCAGGTCTCCGGTGCCACCCTCGAGGACGAGGCGCTCCCCCAACCGCCGGGGCGGATCCGGGATGCCGAGCCCATGCCCCGGGCTCCACTCCCCCCTTCCATCCCCACCCCGCGCCTGACGCCAGAGGTCCATGCCCACCGG
>PMYJ01000047.1 GCA_003170875.1 Candidatus Dormiibacterota bacterium
GCATCGCCAAAACGAGTGTACGGCGTCACTAGCAGGCCAATCAATTGGCAGGCCATGATTTTCATGGATCTGCCTATGATCAAGCCGTGGTCAAAATCGGTCACCAGCTCCGAAGCCCGCCACATACAGTAAGCGACACCCAAGAGGGCGACTGCATAGGGCACGATCGTATCTGTGAACACGCCCAGGTAACTGAGGCCGTAGTCGACGCGCAGACTCTGGGGGCGGATCACGATGCATACAGCCAGCATGACTGCCGCTAGCGTCAGCCCATACGCGACGTAGGCTATCGAGCGTTCGGTATCCGAACGCGCTCTGACTAATACCTGCCTCAGGGCCAATAGGCCTCTGCCTCCCATGCAGGCCATTGTAGCCCTGCATCCTGAAATGGCTTTTTCAAGACTGGCTGGTGACTGAACCTAGACCAGCGCTGAAGATCGAAGGACAACGGGATAGGGCGGGTCACAGCCGATTGCTACCCCGCCTCGATGGCCGCGGGATGCCCCGCTTGGTGCATCTCGGTGGCGATCTGACGCGTGTCCATTCAACTCCATCCTGAGGGCCTTCATGGGCCGATCAGAGTGTTCCCAAAGTCTATGGGGCCAAGCGGCGTGATGATCAGACCGGCCCCGATCCAGAGCACGCCCGTGACCACCACCTGTACGGCTACGACGGCGAGGCCGCAGAGCCCGATCAGGAGAAGCGCCGGGCGCTGCCCTTGGAAACGCGTCCGGGCAACCAGAAGCAGCCAGCGACAGACGCAGTAGGCGCTGATCCAACTGGCCATGGCGCCCACTGCGAAGGGACACCGCGCTGCCCCTTGAGGGGCCGCCCAGCTGACGGGGAACAGCGAGAGGAACATGACGCCGAAGCCGGCCAGCCACCCCGCCAGGGCCTGAGGCCCGGCGCGCAGCCACCGAACAATGGGGACACAGTCCGGGCCGCACGGATCGGCGAGCTCGGGCACGTATCCACGGGTCAAGCCTGAGTCCCCGAGAGCAGTTCGGAATCGGGGGAAACCCTCGGACGCGAAGTGCCCCGTTCGCCGGTTTGCCGTCCGCGGCCACCATCACCATCGACCCCAGGCCCGGAGCCGACGGGGAGATTCGAACTCCCAACCTACGGTTTACAAATCCCCCGAACGCGTCATTCCTAGTGGCTTCCGGTGCTGCTAGGTATTCAACCGTGCGGCCTTCATGCCACCCTGTGATAGGTGGTGCGGCTCCTGTAGGGGTACGTTAAGGGGTACAGAGTGAGGGAACTCCGTCCTGGTCTAGTATCCGCGAATGATCGCCGACTAGGCCCCTACGAAATGGGAGCACCCGACGGGTTGATCGAAGGATCCTCGTCGCCGGGCAGTGTCGAGTCGCCACGGAGTAAGGTCTCGACAACCGCGGTCGTCGACAGCTCGTGCAGCCGCCCTTCGAACCAAGCGAGAGCGGCCTCGTGCGCGACAAGCCTCGTTGCTCGTGCCCGACTGAACAGGATCGAGGAACCACTCACTGGGCGTTTCCAGTCTGCTCCAAGCTGCAGCGCCGCCCCATCGGCTCTGCTGCGAGCCGCTTGCATCGTCTCCCTGGTGTAGTTCTTCGCGTCCACGGCAACCTCCCAATACGCGGTCCGTCCTCGGCGATGAGTCCGTACCTGATGGGGCCGCTGGCTGCGACCATGTTGCCGTACCAGCGGAAGTTAGAGGCAATGGCGTTATTCAGCGGTCCCTCGTTCTTGTACTGGAACTTGCTGACTCCGGGAAACAGGGGCGGGATCTCCTTATGCACAGCCACTACGAGCGCCGAAACCTTCTGAATGAGCTCATACGCCGGTTCCAGCGATCCAGCCTCGCGATCGCTTATTTCGCCCAGTGCGTCGTTCGCCACGTTCTGCTCCTCCAGGAAGGTCCCAAGATCCTTCCACGTTGCATGCTCCATCCAGCTTCTGTGGTCATACTGCCCATGCCTCGCACACTGGTAAAGAACGTTCCAGCTCAAGTTAGGCACGGTGGTGCCGGGTAACGCCTCGGGGGCGAGTGTCAGAAGCCAAGCCGGTGGGCTCTGTCGGTCAGCGTGATACTGGTAGTACTTGAGCTGACCAGAGCCGCTCTCAGGCGCTTCGATCTTGACTTCAACCCACACCTCGGCGGTGACCCGCCCGCCGTGGAGGACCTCAAGGACGAGATCCAGCCAGCCACCGCCCAGCAGCGCCACCTGGGTTGATGCTCGGATGCCAGCGGCATTTCGAAGGACAAGCCGCTCCGCCCGCAGTGGATCGAGCCGACAGAGCGCCTCAATCATGGGCCCGGGGTCGTCCTCGACCGCCATGCGAAGAGCCTCGGTTGTGAAGTTCTCCTGGGCGTTGAGGGCGACGTCCTTCGAGTATGTGTAGAGGCGCCCGAGACGAGACCGAGGTTCGACCATCAAGCCATCATGGACCTCTTCCAGGAAGTCGGTGATCCGAGCGTCGAAGGGGCGCGGCTCGGGGACGACAGTCAGACCGAAGCCCCCGTAGCTTTGGTACCCGTTGAAGGTTAGCGCGAACGCCCAGGTCCGCGGCAAAGGTGCCTCGGGCACCGCGACTCGGATCTCGGGGTTCCTTGACTCGCTCACGATTGAACTGGCAACCGCATGCCGATGTCGGGTCGCCCAGCCTCGCCCGGTTGATCACCGTGGTCTCGGTCGGTGGCTCGCCCATGGTCCAGTACTCCCAGCCGTCGAGCTCAAGGTACGTGTGATGGTAACGGGGGCGGGCTGCCTCCGGAGGCTGCACTGCGTGGCGATCACCCATGAGCCCGACGGTGAGGGACCGAGCCGACACGTGCCTGTCGCGGTCGGACGTGCCGGGTCGCCCACGACAGGCGGGCGGTCGTCACCAGCACCCGGTAGCCGACCCCGTGCTCCGACGTGCGGGAGCGCGGCCCAACAGTCCCGGCAAAGAGATGCGTTAGCCGCGTCGGGCGGTGAGCAGTCGTCCCGGTACGGTGAAGCCTCCGTGGGTCATGCTTCGCTTGGCCAGTGCTTCAGAATCGAACTGGGTCAGCTGGTCGAAGCGGCACCGATGCCATGGCTTACCGGCGTCCGCGATGCTGAAGCACTTCAGATCCGGCAGAGGCACCTTGAGAAGCGCTCGCGGCTGGTCGACGACTACATCCAGACCCAGCTCCTCCACCAGAGCCCGGAGCCGGCGGGTGGCGTGGTTGCGAAAGCGGCGTTCCTCTCCGTCGAGGTCGACCGTGATGATCCCGCCTGCGATCGAGACGATCCGCGCGCCTCGGGGGTCCCGTGGGAGGGAGGCACTGATGACCTGGATCAAGTGGACCCGATGTCCTGCGTGATACAGCGTGCACTCGGCACCGGGACTGCTTGTGGACATGGCCAGACCTCCGTCGAGGGATCCGGCTCCAGCCGTGATCCCGCTCTTGCCCGCTGCGAGCCGCAGCCGGGCCGGGTCTTCTCCTGGAGGCACCTTGCGCGGGGCGAGGTTGCCGGGACAGCAAGCCAGGAGGCTTGACGCTGTCCGCTCTGGACCCGAAGGAATCGTATGCGCATCGTCGATGGTGAAGACGATATAGGCAGCCTGAGCCACAGTCGCGACAACCGCTTGTCGTCGCCGGCTGTACCGCCACGTATAGCACCGAGCCAGCGCCCGTGCTACCAATACGCTCTAGGGCGTGCCGACCACTCCGGCAAGTCGGTACGCTTCGGGCATGGCCCGCAGGATGACGGCAGCCCGGTCAGCCACACCCTCGGCGATCTCGGTCAGTGTCTGCCCGCTCTCCGGAAATGCCACAGGAAAGAGCGTCTCCATATGCTCGGTCCGACACTCCGAGGTCGGCAGGCCCAGCGTGAGGGCCAGCCGGTCCCACGTCGGGAGCAGGATCGGCTGCTGCGCACCCCATTCCGAGAAGCGCAACTTCATTCGGTTGTCAGCCCGCCTTACGGACCTAGCATCGCGGCCTAGGCCACCAGCCACGTCATCCTCAGCCACTTTGATTGAATCGAAGCTACCCATAGGACGGCGACCAGTCTCCGAGGCACGTCCACAAGTGGGCATCGGGGGATTACGCTTCGCCACCTTGAGGAATCGTGGAGCTCACGTCGACGAAGGCGATGGAGCGGTCCCGTACGGGTCCAGTGCCGCTGCTTGTCTCAGCAGAACCACAGCCATGTTTGCCAGGAGGGTGTAGATCAAATGCCGAGGTACCGTTTCAACTGGGAAAACGTCCCGCTAGAGACCCTAAGTCAGCTTGCGAACGCGGTAGGTCTCAGCACCGCTGATCTCCCGGGCGCGATGCGCGCAAGATATGGCGCGCGTCCGACGGTCGATTTTGTGCGTGAGCAGTGGCCCACCTTACGGGACGGTTGGATGGCAGGCGACCCTATCGGCGCAACCTCTAAGTCGATAAAGCGGGCTTCCTTTCCAATCACGATCCGCCAGAGCCCGCGATGTTGCTCAGCTTGTCGAC
>PMYJ01000098.1 GCA_003170875.1 Candidatus Dormiibacterota bacterium
GCTTGGGGACGGGGGGCGCTGAGGCATGACTCCTCGATTCCTACCAACTGTCAGGGGTCGAAGGTCGCTTTTCCCCGACGGGGAGGAAGCTGGGCCATGGTAGCGAACCCCGGTCCCGTCGATCCCATCCGCATCTCGCAAAGCATGCTCGCGCCCAGAGCCCGCCGGTGCTACTCACCGCGCAGCCGCCGCCGGATCTCGGCCAGCCGCACCGCGATGGCCGCCTCGGCGCCCCGCTCTCCGGGTTCGTAATAGGTCCGCCCGGCGAGCCGGTCGGGGAGGTGCTGCTGCTCGGCCACCCCGCCGGCCTCCCCGTGCGCGTACCGGTACCCGGCGCCGAAGCCCATCGCCTTGCCCAGTCCGGTGACCGCGTTGCGGAGGTGGAGGGGTACCGGTTCGTTGAGGGTGTCGAGCACGTCCTGCCGGGCGGCACTGTAGGCGCGGAGCGCGGAGTTGCTCTTGGGGGCCATGGCGAGGTAGAGGGTCGCCTCGGCGAGGGGCAGGTAGCCCTCGGGCATCCCCACGAAGTGGGCCGCCTGCTGGGCGGCCACGGCCACCGAGAGCGCCCGGGGGTCGGCGAGCCCGATGTCCTCGGCAGCGAGCACCACCAGGCGGCGGGCGACGAAGAGCGGGTCCTCGCCCGCCTCCAGCATCCGGGCCATCCAGTAGATGGAGGCGTCGGGGTCCGAGCCTCGGACCGACTTGATGAAGGCGGAGATCAGCCAGTAGTGCTGGTCGCCGGCCTTGTCATAGAGGAGTGCGGGCGACTGGAGAGCTCCCTCGACGTCCCTGACCTCCACGGTCGTCCCACCCCGGCGCGAGACGGCGACGACGGCCAGCTCCAGCGCGTCCAGGGCCACCCGCGCGTCCCCGCCGGCGAGACCGACCAGCCGCGCCTCGGCCGCCGCATCGAGCCCCACACCGCGGCCCGCGAGACCTCGTTCGGGGTCGGCGAGCGCCCGGCGGACGACGGTCCGGAGCGCCTCGGCGTCGAGCGCTTCGAGGCGGACGACCCGAGCTCGGGAGAGGAGCGCCGCATTGACCTCGAAGCTCGGGTTCTCGGTGGTGGCCCCGAGCAGCTGGACCAGGCCGCTCTCCACATGGGGGAGCACCGCGTCCTGCTGCCCCTTGTTGAACCGATGGATCTCGTCGATGAAGAGCACGGTCCGCTGTTTCAGGCGTCGGCGCTCCTGGGCTCGGGCCACGATCTGGCGGAGGTCGGCGACCCCTGCTGACACCGCGCTGACGTGCTCGAAGCTGGCCCGGGTGCGGGCTGCGAGCAGCATCGCGAGCGTCGTCTTGCCGCTGCCGGGGGGCCCCCAGAGGATCAGGGACGGCAGCTGGTCCGCCTCGACCGCCTCTCGGAGCACACTGCCCGGCCCGATCACCGCGTCCTGGCCGACCAGTTCGTCCAGGCTGCGCGGCCGCATCCTGGCGGCGAGCGGGGCGGAGGGCTCCACGTGCCGACCGCCCTCCTCCCGGACGGCTCCGAAGAGGTCATCCTGGGAGGAGGGTCGATCGCTCATGGTGGCGGCTACGCTACGCCGCCGAAGTCAGGCCTCGCCACGCGGGCGAGACGGTCACTTCCCTGGCGGTGCCGCCGGGAGCCGTGCGGGCGGTGTGCCCTCACCGGAGGGGACGGCTCCGAGAACCCCGCGGAGCGCCTGTGCCGCGCCCATCAGAGCAGCGGACTCGGCGGGCACCACGATGGTGGTGTTGTCGCTGTCAGCGAACTTGCTCAGGGTGTCCAGCTGGAGGATCGCGACCAGGGTCGGGTCAGGATCGGCCTTCTTGATCGCCTCGTAGACGTTGGCGATGGCCAGGGCGCGCCCCTCGGCCTCCAGGATGGCCGCCTGCCGCGAACCCTCGGCGCGGAGGATGGTCGCCTGCCGCTCACCTTCCGCCTGCTTGATGGCCGCCTGCCGGTTGCCCTCGGCGATGTTGATCGACTGCTGCTGCTGGCCCTCGGACTGGAGGATGCGGGCACGCTTCTCCTGGTCGGCCTGCTTCTGCAGGGCCATCGCCTGGAGGATCTGGCCGGGAGGGCTGATGTCAACGATCTCGATCCGGTTGATCCGGATCCCCCACTTGTCGGTGACCTGCTCCATCTGCTGCTGCATCGCGGCGTTGATCTGCTCACGAGAGGAGAGCGCCTCGTCCAGGCTGACGTTGCCGAATGCGTTACGGAGGGTGGTGCGCGCCTGCTGGTCGATGGCGATGAAGTAGTTGGAGACGTTGAACAGCGCGGCCTTGGCGTCGATCACCTGGCTGAAGATGGTGGCGTTCACGGCGACCGCGACGTTGTCGCGAGTGATGACGTCCTGCCGATCCCCGGTGCGGGGGGTCTCGCGCATGTCGACCCGCACGATGCGGTCAAAGAAGGGCCAGATGAAGCAGATGCCCGAGCCCACCTCGCGGTGGTACCGGCCAAACCGCGTGACCACACCGTTGAATCCCTGCTGGACCAGGTTCACGGCCGCACCGATACCGATCAGCACAAGAAGGGCGATGACGCCGAGAGCGATGTACAGGGCCATCCGGTCAGCTCCTCAGATGTTGCCCGGGATCGTCAGCGGGACCCGGTTCATTGCAGACGAGGCGCGCCGCTGGCGCGCACGAGAAGGGTCGTGCCGCGCACTGCGGCGACGACCACGGGGGTGTCGGTGGGAAGCGGCTCGGAGGCGTCGGTGATGGCCAGCCAGCGCTCGTTGCCGAGGATGGCGTGGCCGGGGTGGTGTTCATCGCCAACAGTATCGACGGTGACGGCACGGGCACCGACCAGCCCGCCGGCCAGCCCCGGGAACCGGTACGGAGCCGCCATACGCCCCTCCATCGCGCGCATGAGCGGGGGCCGGATTGCGAAGACCCCGCCGACCGCGGCGGCGGCCCCGACCAGCACCTGCAGCCAGATGGCCAGGCCCAGGGCGCCGAGCACGGCCGCGACCGCAGCACCGGCCGCCGCGAAGAGCAGGTAGAACGCCTGCGTGTGGATCTCACCCGCGGCCAGAACGACCGCCACGATCACCCAGAAGATCCACCACTCCACGCGGTCGCAGTGTAGACCACCGCCAGCCCTTCCAGACCGGCCGAACGGGGGCCCCCCGACCCGCCCGATCGCGCCTGGCGCGGCGGTCCAAGCGGATCAGAGTACGATCCGAGCATATGAAGGGTGACCGGGTCGAGATCGTCATCGACACCGGCGGGTCGGCGCAGACCTACGAGATCGCGGCCACCCGCGCCGGCCGCAAGGTCGAAGTCAGCACCGCCCGCGGCGTGGTAGAGGTCAGCGAGGTGACGCGTAGCGGGCAGGCGGTACGCACCGGGCGCTTCATGGCCACCCGGGTCATCGCCCTGGTCGAGCACCCGGCGAGCGATGGGCCCGACCCCTCGGAGAGCGCCTCCCGGGCGCGGCCACCGAGGACCGAGCAGCTCGAAACCCTGCTCTGAGATACGCAGAGACTGCTGAGAGAGAACGTCCGACCCTAGGAGGATGCCGTCCGTGACCACCGTCAACGAGATCTTCGATGAAGTCAACCGCCGGCTGACCGACCCCGCAAAGGTCGGCACCACCAACGCCGTATACCAGTTTGAACTGAGCGGCGAGGACGGCGGCTCGTACCACATCGTGCTCAAGGACGGCGCGGGCGACGCAGGGGCAGGGGCCCCCGACAACCCCAACACCACCATCTCGATGTCAGGGGCCGACTTCGTCGGGCTCGCCACCGGGACGCTCGACCCCACCATGGCCTTCATGACCGGCAAGCTCAAGGTGCGCGGCGACATGGCCCTCGCCATGAAACTGCAAAACCTGCTTCGCTAGCCGCCCGGTCCCTCGGCACCTCACCGCACGACACACCCCACCGATGCCAATCCCCGCTCCTGACCGCACCCGGCCGCTCCGCTTCGACTATGACGAGGCCAAGCGCGCCCTCCTGATCGAATGGGGCGATGGGACCACCCAGCGGATCCCGTTCGCAGTGCTGCGCCGCGCCTGTCCCTGCGCGGTCTGTGCCGGCGAGATGGGGCACGCCGGACGCTTCTCCGCCCAGTCGGAGCTGGCGGCCGGCGAGGACGAGCTGGCCGACATCGGCCTGGTCGGCGCCTACGGACTCAACGCTGTGTGGGGCGACGGCCACTCGACCGGCATCTACACCTTCGAGCGGCTGCGCGAGCTGGGAGAGCGGGCCGGCGTGGCCTGACCCCGCCGTCGCGGTCCCACTCCCCTCCCCTTCTCTCGTGCGCGCTGGCCGGAAGGCGCGTGGACAGCCGCGAGCGGGGCGGCGCCCTTCCCCGGAGGCGCGCTCCCCAGGGTCAGCGGAGGGGGCAGCGGGATCGGGGACCCGCGGTATACTCGCCGCTCGCGCGCGGGAGTAGCTCAGTGGTAGAGCACTACCTTGCCAAGGTAGGGGTCGCGAGTTCGAGCCTCGTCTCCCGCTGTCAGGCCTCCTCCCCTACTGCTATTCGCCGTAGTGGTAGCGAGCTTGGAGGACGACGATATCCTCGCCGTCAACCAGATACACGAACCGATGCTCGTCATCGACCCGGCGGGACCAGCATCCCTGAAGGACATGACGCAGCTGCTCGGGCTTGCCGATACCGGTGAAGGGATCCCGGGTGATGTCCTGCAGCAACCGGTTGATCCGCTTCACCGTCGTCCGATCCGTCGACTGCCAGTAGACGTAGTCATCCCAGCCGTGCGGGGTGAATACCAGACGCATCAGGCCAGTTCGTGGGTCTGTCGATCTCCGGCGCGGGCCTGTTCCAAGCTCTCCAGTAGCCTCTTCGCGTTTGCCGGAGCCCGAAGCAGGTATGCAGTTGCTTCGAGGGCGTCATAGTCGGCCCGGGCCATCAGGACAGCATCGCCACGCTTCGAGGTGATCTCCACGGGCTGGCGATCGTTGTTGACCTGTTCGATCAGAGGAAA
>PMYJ01000161.1 GCA_003170875.1 Candidatus Dormiibacterota bacterium
TCATCATGGCCGCGCTGGGGGCGCACTTCGGCGTCTACCACCTGGCGACCGAGCAGAACTCGCAGTACTCGTTCGTCGGTCCCAACGCCACCGATCTGAACGTGCTCATCCCCGTGCTCACTGCCCTCCAATGGATCGCGCTGGTCTTCGCGGTGGCGGTTGGCGCCATCCTGGTCCGGAGGAGCAGGCGCCGGCCGACCTGGGGAACGGTCGCATGGATGGGAGGGCTGCTCGGGGGCTGGCTGGTGCTGGCGGGGGCGCTCACCATCATCCCCGAGGCCGTCTACACCGCCACCGCCGTCAACCCCAACGCCGAGCAGGCCCAGGCCAAGTCGATTGGCGACTACCTGACCTCGAGCCGTTACGCCTGGGGTCTGGAGACGACGGGCAGCCAGTCGGATGTGGTCAACAAGCCCTTCAAGACCGTGGTCACCCCGACGCTCAGTGGCGATCTCGCCGCCGACCCGGGAACGCTGGCCAACATCCGGGTCCTCGATCCCACCCAGCTTCCCGCCGTCCTCAACCAGGTCGACCGCACCCGTGCCTATCAGACCTTTGACAACAACGTCACCATCGACCGCTATCCCAACGGCAGCGGGCAGGAGACCGAGGTGATGGTCGGTGTCCGCGAGATCTCCGAGGGCGACATCCCCAACTCCAACTTCGTCAACAACGCCTTCGTCTACACCCACGGCTACGGGATCACGGCGGTGTCCGTGAACGAGATCGGGCCGGAGGGGGAGCCGAACATCCTGGACGGCAAGGAACCGCTCCAGCAGGTCGACTCCAGCGCCCCCCCGGCACTGGACTTCGACGGCACTGGCGGCAGCCCGGAGGTCTACTGCGGTGAGCAGACCAGCCAGCCGGTGGTGGTCAACACCAACCAGCTCGAGTTCAACTACCCCTCCACCCCGGACGCCTACATCCATGCCGGCACCGGCATGGCCGGGTTCACCATCAACAACCCGATCGACAAGCTGGCCACCTCGATCACCGAGTTCGGGGGCCTCAACCTCTTCCTGAGCAACATCCCCAACAGCCAGAGCACGGTGCTGATGAACCGGACCGTCGACCAGCGGATCCAGAGCATCGCTCCCTTCCTGACCGTCGACTCGGACCCCTACATCGTGGTCGACTCGCAGACCGGCGACCTGATGTGGATCGCCGACGCCTACGTCGAGACCGGCAACTTCCCCGAGTCCGACAACGTCAACGGGATCTCCTACCAGCGCAACGCCGTCAAGGCGGTGGTCAACGCCCGCACCTGCGCCGTCACCCTCTACGCGGTCGACATGAACGAGCCTCTCACCGCCGCCTGGAACGGGATCTATCCCGGGCTGCTCCACCCGCTCAGCCAGATGCCCTCCTTCCTGGTTCAGCACCTGCGCTACCCGGAGGACCTCTTCAGCAACCAGGTCAAGGTCTACGCTCAGGTGCACGTCGATGACACGCTGCCGGTCAGCAACCCGCAGGTGGCGGCCGACTTCTTCGCCAAGAACGACTTCTACAGCCTGGCCCAGGGGCTCCAGCCGGACGGCACCCCCGTCACGACCACGCCCCAGTACCTCGAGCTCACGCTGCCGGGCAACCCCGCGCCCCAATTCGTCCTGATGCAGACCTTCAGCCCCTACACCAGCGGGAGCGGCGGCCAGGCCAGCAACATGACGGCCTGGCTGGCGGCGGAGTCCGACTACTCGACGACCGACCATCCTCCGCTGGTGGCCGTCCCCCTGGGCAACAACACCAACGTGCGTGGTCCCTATCAGTTCGACAACAACTCCAACACTGATCCCGCCATCAGCCAGCAGCGCACCCTGCTGGGGGAGTCCGGCTCGCAGGTCGTGCTCGGCAATGTCATCGTACTGCCCTTCAACGACGACTCTTTCCTCTTCGTCCGTCCCTTCTACGTCCTCCCCAACCAGTCAAGCGGGGTCAGCTTCCCGCAGCTCCGCTATGTCATCGTCGGCACCCAGAACAGCGTTGCACTGGGGACGACTCTGCCCACCGCTCTGGAGGCCCTCTACAGCACCACGACTCTGCCCGCCGGGCTGACCCCGACCACGACGTCGCCGTCGCCGTCGCCCTCCCCGGGGGCGACCCCCACGCCGACCGCATCTCCCGGCGCGTCGCCGCCCGCCGGCGGCTACACCCCCCAGGAGCTGACGATCATCAGTGACCTGGTCACGCAGGAGGCCAACCTGAAGGCCGATTACGCGAGCGGCAACCTGAGCGCCGCGGGCCAGGCGCAGGCGGCGATCAACTCCGACATCAGCCAGCTCGAGCTGCTGCTGGCGGCCGGCGGGGTGAGCCTGCCGACGCCGTCGGCCACCCCGGCCGCCGCGTCGCCGACGCCGTCGCCGTAGGCGCAGCCGGCCAGGGGCATTCGCAGCCGAGCCCGGCCCCGTGGCCCCCCCGCGCCGGGGTCTGGGCGCGCCGGCGGCACGCAGGCCGAGACGAGCGGTGAATGGCCGCCCTCCGGTGTCGTACGCTGCGGGGTCGATGGAAGACATCGCCCCGGAATCCCCGCCTGCCCGGCCGCTGATCCGTCCCGGCCCCCGGGTGCGGCTGCTCGCGATCGCGATTCTCGCCGCCCTCGTCGGGGCACTGGGCGGGGGAGCGGCAGCCTGGTCGATCTACCAGCACTACGGCCCCGTCCAGCGCATCACGTACCAGCAGGGCACCGGGTCGACGGGCACCCAGACCCAGACCATCGGCCAGCTGGCCCAGGCCAATGCGGCGTCGGTGGTCACGATTGCCACCCAGCCGGTGACCGCCGCCGAGCTGGCGGACGGGAGTGCCAGCCTCGTCGATGGCGTCGTGGTCAACTCGGATGGATTGATCCTCACCAGCGCTCACGCCGTCCAGGGCGCCAGCCAGCTCCGGGTGGGTCTCGCCGACGGCTCGGGCTACGATGCCGTGATCGCGGGAGTCGATGCCACCCACGGGCTGGTCGTGCTGCGCGTCTCCGGCGTCACCAATCTCGACACGCTCCCGCTTGCCGCCTCCGCCCCGGCGGTCGGCGACCAGGCCATCGCGCTCAGCCGCCCGGCCTCGGGGGGGCTGAGCGTGGGAGTGGGCGACGTGAGCGCAGTGGGGGTGACCGTGACCACCGACACCGCCACCTCTCAGTCCCTGCAGGGGGCGATCAGCATCGACTCCACCACCGTGCCCGGGGCTGACGGGGCGCCGGTGCTCAACGCCGCCGGCGACCTGATCGGCATCGTCGACACCATCACCCAGGCCCCACCCCCACCCGGTGTTACCGCCCTTTCGCTGACCGCGGCCGCCACCCTGGTCGCGAGCGTCTCCGGGGGGACGGCGCAGGCGTCGGGCACCTTTGGGGTCGTCTCCAGCTACCTCGACCCGACCCGCGCCGCCGCGGCCGGCACCATCCCCGGCGCCCTGATCAACTCCGTTGTCGCCGGCGGCCCGGCTGCGGCTGCCGGGCTTCAGGCGGGCGACATCGTCACCTCGGTCAACGGGATCGCCATCGACTCCACCCATTCGTTCGATCCCCGCTCCCTCGGTCTCAGCCCCGGCGACACCGCCGAGGTCACCGTGGTCAGGGGGACGACCACGGACACCATCGCCGTCCAGGTGGGGACAGCGAGCTGACCGCGCCCGGACCGTCCTGAGCCCGACCGCGCTCGGAGGTCGGCCGGCGGCCCGGCTCCCCTCGCTGGGCCGGGCCGTCCTGACCCCGATCCCGGCTAAGATCGCTCCGACCGTGGAGATCACCTATCTCGGCCTTTCCTGCCTCCGCCTGCGCGGCCGCGATGTCGTCGTGCTCGTCGATCCGCCCGCGACCACGCTGCCGGGCCTTGGCCGTTCACAACCCGACATCATCGTCCGCACCGACGGCGAGACCGTCCCCGAGCGGCTGCGATTCCGCGAGGGTCAGGCGCAGGAGGTGGCCGGGCCCGGGGAGTTCGAGGTCCGTGGCGTGACCATCCGCGGGCTTGCGTCGGGCGAGACGACGATCATGCGCATCGAGGTCGACGAGGTGTGCGTCGCCACCCTGGGCAGGCTGGACCGTCAGCTCACCGAGGACGAGGTGGACGAGCTGGGCCGGGTGGATGTGCTCGCCGTGCCCGTCGGCGGCGTGGATGCGCTCGGCGCGGTGGCCGCCACCAAGGTCGTCAATGCCATTGCTCCGTCGATCGTCGTACCGGTCCGCTACCGCAGCAGCGGGGTGGAGGGCAGCGGCGACTACGAGCCCCTCGACAGGTTCGCCAAGGAGATGGGGCTCACCGAGGAGATCCTGCCGACTCAGCCCAAGCTGAGCCTCACCGGGGCGATGGGGACGGCGGAGGAGACCCGGGTGGTCATCCTCGAACCGAGGGGCGCCGGCTGAGCAGCCGGCGGACGGTGCGGCCCGGCCGGTCCGGATGCGGAGGAGACGCTCCCATTCGTCAACCGTGTGTCGCGCCCATAAGTACCTGGTAACATCGGCAAAACCACGGCACCGGGAGGTCCTCCACGATGGCCAAGTTCGTGTTCGTGACCGGCGGTGTCGTCTCCTCCCTCGGCAAGGGCATCACCGCTGCCTCCATCGGCACGATCCTCAAGGCCCGGGGGCTCCATGTCGGGATGCAGAAGCTCGACCCGTATCTGAACGTCGATCCCGGCACCATGTCGCCGTATCAGCACGGCGAGGTCTTCGTCACCGACGACGGGGCCGAGACCGACCTCGACCTCGGCCATTACGAGCGCTTCGTTGACGTCGCACTCTCCCAGGCGAGCAACGTCACGACCGGTCGCATCTACGCGAGTGTGATCGCCAAAGAACGGCGCGGCGACTACCTCGGGGGCACCGTCCAGGTCATCCCCCACATCACTAACGAGATCAAGCAGCGCGTGCTCCGGGTCGCGGAAAACGAGCTGCCCGAACCTGATGTCGTGATCGTCGAGGTCGGCGGGACCGTGGGCGACATCGAGTCGCTGCCATTCCTGGAGGCGATCCGCCAGTTCAAGAACGACATCGGCCGCAGCAACGTCTGCTACGTCCACCTGACCCTCGTGCCCTACATCGCGGCCAGCGAGGAGTTCAAGA
>PMYJ01000021.1:0-2226 GCA_003170875.1 Candidatus Dormiibacterota bacterium
CCGCGCTCCTACACGGCTCAGGGTCAGATGGTCCTCCAGGACCCCTTCAGCTCCCTCAACCCGGTGTACCGGGTGCGCCACGACCTGGTGCGCCCCTTGCGGATCCACCATGGTGCCACCGACATCGACGCCGCCGTGAGTGACCTGCTCCGCCGGGTGGCGCTCGAGCCGCCCGAGCGTTTCGCGNNGGCGGCATGCGCCAGCGCGTGATGATCGCGATGGCGCACGCCTGCGAGCCCAAGCTGCTGATCGCGGACGAGCCGACCACGGCGCTCGACGTCACCATCCAGGCGCAGATCCTCGACTTGCTGCGGACGCTCGTGACCGAGCGGGGAACGGCGCTGATCCTGATCACGCACGACCTGGGCGTGGTCGCCGAAAATGCCGACGTGGTCATGGTGATGTACGCCGGCAAGCTGGTGGAGTCGGCGCCGAGCGCGACTCTCACCGACAGCCCGGCCCACCCCTACACCCAGCTCCTGCTCTCGGCCGCTCCCGACCCGGACCGCGCGGAGCCGCCGAGCCTGGCCGGAAGCGGTGCGCCGCCGAGCCTGATCTCCCCTCCGAGCGGATGCCGCTTCCATCCCCGCTGCCCCCACGCCATGGAGATCTGCAGGCGGGAGGTCCCGCCCGACGTCCCGATCTCGTCGGGGCACGTGGCCGCCTGCTGGCTGCACGTCGACCCGGCCCAGCGCCGGGCGGGCAGCAATGGTGGAGAGGCCCCGCCGGAAGACGGCGCCCAGCCCCGACCGAACCCTGCCGGCGGGTCGCCTGATCGTGAGCACGACCCGATGAGCAGCACCATCCACGAGGAGGGCTAGGAGGGCAAGGAGGACCAAGGAGGACTGAGGAGGACCGGACCATGGCTTACAGCGTTCCGGGCTTCGCCGGAGCCCGGGAGGCATCGTGGAGAGGCGCGTGTGCGGCTCACCGGTCGGTGAGCCCGGATGCGACCGCTCTTGGTGGCGGTGCCTCGCCTCGGCATCTATCAGCAGAATGCGCACCGCCCGCCTCGGGCTGTGCCTTACGGAGATTGCGAGCTTATGAATCGGAGAACATTGACAGGCCTGCTCGGGACGGCGGTCTTGACCGTGGCCGTCGCCGCTTGCGGGAGCTCCAGCACCGGGTCGTCGTCGTCGTCGACGACCACGACGGCGGGTCCGCCGCTCATCGCAGAGCCGACCACCGGGGTGACGTTCTCGGACGACTTCAACCCCTATGACAGCAACTCGGTGGCGGCCCAGATGGGAACCCGGACGCTCGTCAACGAGCCGTTGATCGAGTTCGACGTTCTCGACCCGACCTCGAGCGGGACCCACTACTGGCTTGCCAGCGCCTACAGCTTCAACAGCACTGGCACCAAGCTCTCGATCACCATCAAGTCGGGCATCAAGTTCAACAACGGCTCGTCCTTCGGGCCGGCCGACGTTGTCGCCACCTACAAGATGCTGATGAACCCCAAGGCGAACATCAACGGCATGCCGGCCCAGTCGTCGGCCCCGACCGCCTCGGGCAACGTCGTGACGCTCACCTTCGCCACGGCGCAGTACACCGCCTTGTACACCATCCTCGGCAACGAGTACATGCTGCAGGCGGCGCAGGCTAACTCGATCGCCTCCAACCCGACGGTGAAGATCACCACCCCGATCGGCACCGGCCCCTTCATGCTGGACAGCTACTCCAGCTCTCTCATCAAGTGGAAGCCGAATCCCAACTACTGGGGCGGTAAGCCGCCGGAGTCCGAGATCGAGACTCCCTCGCTCGCCACCAACGCCGCCGCGAGCGACGCACTGGTGAGCGGCCAGCTCGATTGGGCCGGTAACGACATCCCCAACATCTACTCGACCTTCGTCGACCTCAACCCCCAGACCAACAACGCCTGGTTCGCCGCCGGCAGCACCGTGACCCTCTGGTTCAACCTGAACACGGGTAACGGCGGGGCCACCGGGATCGGGGACGCGCAGGTGCGCAAGGCGGTCAGCTACGGCATCGACCGCAACGCCCTCGGCCTCCTGGGTGAGTCCGGATACGAGCAGCCGGCGAGCTCCTCGAGTGGGTTGATCCTGCCCGCGCAGAAGTCGTACCTTCCATCGAGCGGGAGTCTAACCAACGACCTCTCGACCGCCGGGAACGTCCCGGACGCGGTGACCGCCAAGGCTGACAACCTGCCCACCGGCGATGACGTCTACGACATCCTCACCGCGGACGGTTACACGGCTCCGACCA
>PMYJ01000021.1:2367-2650 GCA_003170875.1 Candidatus Dormiibacterota bacterium
AGCGCCACCGGTTGGCAGACCCTGATCCACTGGGGCAACGGCGGCAGCATCCCCTACGTCCAGTACGAGGACTGGTTCGACGCCACCCAATCCAGCACCTCGGCTGCCTACACGGGAATGAAGGACTTCTCTGGTGACGCGGCCGCGGCAACAGCCCTGACCACGTACGCCTCCACCAACCCCAGCGACACCTCGACGATCAACACGACCGTCCAGTCGCTCGAGACCATCATGTCGACCCAGGTTCCCTACGTCCCACTCCTCTACGGAGCCGACTGGAACG
>PMYJ01000247.1 GCA_003170875.1 Candidatus Dormiibacterota bacterium
CGCGGTGCCTAGAGGGTAGGGCGGCATGACCGGTGGGGGAGAGGTCAGCGAGCGGGCCACGCCCCGCGGGCGGCTCCTCCTCACCCTGCAGGAGACGGACGAGCAGATCGCCCACCTCGAGACCGAGATCGCCGCCCTGGAGGCGGCTCTGAGCGGTGACCCCGAGCTGGAGCGCCTCCGCGAAGCCGAGAGAGCAGCCGAGGCGGAGCGCCAGGGGGCAGAGGAGCGGTGCCGGGGAGTCGAGCGTGAGCTGAGCGGTGTCCGCCAGCGGGCACGCAGCCTGGAGCGGCGCCTCTACGACGGCTCGGTTCACAATCCCCAGGACCTGCTCGGCATGCAGCGCGACCTGGCGGCGCTCAAGCCCCGCCTCGACGACCTCGAGGCGAGCCTCCTGGAGTGCATGGAGGCGAGCGAGAGCGCCGAGACGGCCGTGGCCGTCACACGTTCCGCGGTCGCGATGCGCGAGGTGGAACGGGGGTCCCAGGAGCCGCCGCGGCGGGAGTACCTCGCCGTCGCCCGGACCTCCATCGGGGAGCTGCGCGTGATGCGCGCGGCATCCGCCGCCGCCGCCCTGCCCGGCGATGTGCGCATCTACGAGCGGGTCGCGGCCCACCGCCGGCCTGCGGTCGTGCACCTGGAGGGGGACAGCTGCGGTGGCTGCCACCTCCCGCTCGGCATCCGGGAGGCAAACCAGGCGCGCTCTGGTGACGGCCTCGTCCAGTGCAGCAACTGCGACCGCGTGGTCGTGCGGTGAGGCGTCCGGACCCGGGCCCCTCGGCGCCGCCCCCACCCGGGACGGTCGTCGCCTACACCGACGGTGCCTGCTCGGGCAATCCCGGACCGGGAGCCTGGGCCTTCCGCCTGGAGTGGCCGGACGGCGGCGTGGAGGAGGCGGCAGGGGCGGAAGCGGCCACCACCAACAACCGCGAGGAGCTCAAGGCGGTCCGGGAGGCGCTCCGCGCCGTCCGCCGCCGGATCGGGAACGACCCGGCCTGGCGGATCGTGGTCCGCACCGACAGCCTGGGCGCGGTCAACTGGCTGACCCGGCGGTGGAAGCGCAACGCCAATCTGGACCTCTTCCCGGGGATCGACCCTCTGGTCGATGCTCGCGTCGCCTTTGAGCACGTGCGCGGCCACGCCGGTAACGCCGGCAACGAGCGGGTCGACCGGCTCGCGGTGAACGCCGTTCGCGAGCTGAGCGACGGCTCCGGCGACTGACCCGACCGGTCTGAGCTACCACAAGGGAGTGGTTGCGCCACCCCCCGTCCTTTTGCTACGTTCTCGGCTCCCCCGTTGGGCACGATGCGCCCGGCGCGACGGGGATGAAGAGGGCGTGGGGCTTTGCGATGATCATCAAGGTCACTTCCGACGATCTCATGACCGTGTCCGGATCCCTCCAGTCGGGGGCCGGCGAGATCGACGGCCGGCTGAAGAGCATGCAGGGACAGGTGCAGGGCCTGATCGAGAGTGGCTGGCAGGGGGCGGCGTCCGCCCAGTTCGGCGGGCTGTTCCAGGAGTGGAACCAGGGGGCCGCTCAGCTCAACACCGCCCTGGAGGGAATCGCGCAGCTCCTCTCGAGCGCCTCCAGGACATACTCGGAGGCCGAGCAGGCGATCACCCAGTCGATGCAGCAGTAGCGGCGCCCGGCCGCCGGGACCCCGGGTGAGCTGAGGGGCGTGGGACCGTGACCAACTTTCGGGTCGACTCCGACGTCTCCCCGGAACTGCCCCGTCCCTCCGCCAAACCCGCCCCCGGCCAGCTCTGCCTGCTGGTGGTCGGAGGTTCCGACACCGGCGCGTGGACGCCCCTGCTCCCCGGAGCCACCGAGGTGGGCCGCCAGGCTCCGATCCGGCTCACGGATCAGAGCCTTTCGCAGCCGCATTTCCGCCTGACCCTCGGGGAGGGCGCCCGGCTGGAGCTCGAAGACTGCGGGTCGCGCGGCGGTACGACCGTGGACGGTGCGGCGTTCAGCGGACGCCGCCCGCTCGAGCCCGGGTCGGTGATCGCCGCCGGCGGGACGCGATTCGCCGCGGTGGTCGCGCCTCTCGCCGACGCTGCGCTCACCCCCGCGGGCGATGGCACCCTCGACTTCTACCGGCCTCCCCGGCTGCGCGCGCCCGTGGGGTTCGGCCGGGTCGCCTTCCCCAGCGATCCCCGCCCGCCCAATCGGGCACCGGTGCAGCTCTTTGCCATGCTGGCGCCGGTCCTCGCGGCCGGGGCGATGGCCCTCCTCGCCCATCAGGTCGCCTTCCTCGCCATCGCCGCGCTCACCCCGCTGATGGGCGTCGGGACCCTGGTCACGGACCGGCGCCGGGGCAGGAGCAGCCATCGACGCCAGCTGGAGGAATACAGGCAGCGCCTCCATGACGCCCGCTCTCAGCTGGAGGGTCTCCTCCGCGACGAGTTGCGGAGCCTGCGCGACGTCCACCCGGATCCCGGCAGCGCTCTGCTCCGCGCGGTCATGCCGTCGAGCCGGGTCTGGGAGCGCCGCCGCGAGGACGACGACTTCCTCACCCTCCGGATCGGGACCGGAGCGGTGCCCGCGTCGGTCGAGGTGAACGGTGCCCTCCCGGAGCCGGACGATGCTGCGCCCCTGCTCCACGACGCGCCCGTCACGCTCTCCCTGCGCTCCTGGCGCGCTCTCGGGATCGCCGGTCCGCGGTCCCTGGCCCGGGAGCTGGCGCGGGCGATCGTGGCGACGGCGGCGGCCTCGCACAGCCCCCGCGACCTCGCCATCACCGTCCTGACCGGGGAGGGGGCCGGTCCCGACTGGGAGTGGATCCGGTGGCTGCCCCACTGCCGCCCGGAGGCCGCCGAGGGCCCCCACGTCCGGGTGGGCAACGACCCGGCGACGATCGCCGCGCGGGTCAGCGAGCTGAGCGACCTGCTCGGCGGGCTGCGCGCCGAAGGGAGGGACCGGCGGCCATCGGTGCCTCGCCTGCTCCACCTGGTGGTGCTGGACGGCTCCTACGCCCTGCGCCAGCGCCACGACCTCGGTCCGCTGATCGACGAGGGGCCCTCGCACGGCATCCATTTCATCTGTCTCGACGACGCGGCTCCCCAGCTCCCCGAGGGCTGCCGCGCCGTCTGCGACCTGGGCACCGGCGGTGACGCGGCGGCCACCCTGCGCCGCGCCGGCGAGGGAAACTTTGCCGGCATCCAGCCCGACCGGCTCAGCCCGCGGGCGTGCGAGACGCTGGCGCGCGCCCTGGCACCGCTGCGCGACACCGGGGCGGTCAGGGCCGGTGGTCGCCTCCCGGCGTCGATTCGCCTGCTCGAGGTGCTGGGCCTCGATCCTCCGGCGCCGGCCGCGATCCAGGCGCTCTGGCGCACCGGCCGGACCACGGCAGTCCCGATCGGGAAGGATGCCGACGGCCACCTTCCTCCTCGACCTCGCCCAGGGGCCCCACATGCTGGTGGGCGGGACCACCGGGGCCGGCAAGAGCGAGCTGCTCCAGACCATCGTCGCCTCGCTCGCCGCCCACAACCGCCCCGACCAGATGGTCTTCGTGCTCATCGACTACAAGGGGGGCGCCGCCTTCCGGGGCTGCGTCGACCTGCCCCACACCGTCGGGATGGTCACTGACCTCGACACCGCCTCGGTGGAACGCGCCCTGCTCTCGCTGCGCGCCGAGCTGCAGCGGAGGAAGGCGGTCCTGGACGCCGCCGACCAGGCCGACATCCTCCGCTACTGGGCGGCGATCGGAGCCGGTCGCGGTGCCGACCCGCTCCCGCGGCTGGTGCTGGTCGTCGACGAGTTCAAGACCATGGCCGACGCCATGCCCGAGCAGCTCAAGGCGCTGGTCGACATCGCGGCCCAGGGTCGGTCGCTCGGCGTGCACCTGATCCTCGCGACCCAGCGTCCGGCCGGTGCTGTCACCGGCGACATGCGGGCCAATGTCAACCTCAGCATCTGCCTGCGGGTCGCCACCACCCAGGACTCCCTGGACGTCATTGGGGCGCCGGACGCCGCCGACCTCTCTGTGGAGAACCCCGGCCGCGCCTACCTCCGGGTGGGCACCTCCCGGCCCGAGGTCTTCCAGGTGGCGCGGGTGGGCGGGCCGCGTCCGGGAGCGCACCTCGGCGCGGTGCCGATCGAGGTGCGCGAGGTGAGGTGGTCCGAGCTGGGGAGGCCCCTGCCGGTGACCGCCGCGCCACCGGCCTCCGCCGACGACGCCACCGATCTCGCGGCGCTGGTCGGCGCCATCCGCGGCGCCGCGTCCCAGCTCGGAGCCGTCGCCCCCGCACCGCCCTGGCAGCCCCCCCTTCCGGAGATGCTCCCGCTGGCGGTGCTCAGCGTGTCACCGCCGCTGCATCTCGCCTTCGGGCGCGCCGACCTCCCCCGGGAGCAGCGCCAGGTGGTGGCCGCCTACGCCGTCGAGCGCCAGGGCCACCTCCTCGTCGCGGGCGCTCCGAGGTCGGGCCGGACCACGCTGCTGCGCACCCTCGCCGCGGCCGCGACCGCCACTCCGACGCGGGATCTCCACCTCTACGCCATCGACTGCGGGGGCGGCGGGCTCGCCGCGCTCACCGCCCTCCCTCAGTGCGGGGCGGTGGTGACGCCGGCCGACCCCGACCGGGTCGAGCGCCTCCTGAACCGTTTGCACCGTGAGCTGACCGCACGGCTCCAGCACCTGACCACGGCCGGCTGCAGCGACCTCGCGGAGCTGCGCGCTCGGGACCCGGGCGCCGCCCTGCCGTACATCCTGTTGCTTGTCGATCGCTACGACAGCTTCGTCTCCCAGTTGGAGTCCTTCGACGGGGGCAAGCTGGTCGCCCAGCTCCAGCGGCTGCTCCAGGACAGCCTGAGCCCCGGATTCCGTCTGGTGCTGACCGGGGATCGCACCCTGGTGACCGGACGCGTCGGCGGCATGGTCGAGGAGAAGCTGATGCTGCGGATGGCCGACCGCCTCGACTACAGCGTCGCCGGTCTCTCGGCCCGCAGCCTCCCCGCCGAGATCCTTCCGGGTGCCCTCCGGCGACCCCATCCAAATCGCCCACGTGGGGGACTCCCCCGACGGCGCCGCCCAGACCGGCGCGCTTCGGGAGCTGGCCGGATCGGCGGCCGCCTCCGTGGGTTGGGGGCCCTTCCGGGTCGATCCGCTCCCCGCCAGCATCGGCTACGCGCAGGCGCTGCGCCTTCCCCGGCGGGGGGAGGGGGCACTTGCCGGGGTGGGCGGTGACGAGCTCGCCCAGGTGCGCCTCTCCGCGCCGGTGGTCCTGGTGCTCGGCCAGCCCGGGTCGGGTCGCAGCACCGCGCTGGCCGTCATGGTCCGGTCCCTGGCCGGAGAGGGGAGGGAGGAGGTGGTGGTGATCACGCCCCGGCGCTCCCGCCTGCCCGAGCTGCTCGGCTCCAGGGAGGGGGTGAGGCTGTTCGGGCCCTCTCAGCTGGACAGCCCCGACCTCGGCAGGTGCCTCGACGAGGCCGGGCCCTCCACCGTCGTCGCCATTGACGACGCCGACGCCCTGACCGA
>PMYJ01000164.1:0-1698 GCA_003170875.1 Candidatus Dormiibacterota bacterium
CCGCTCGGCGAGCACCGCCGCGTTGCGGGCGATGTTGAGGGCGAACGAGGTCTTGCCGACGGACGGCCGGGCCGCCAGGATGATCAGCTCGCCGGGTTGGAGGCCCTGCGTCACCGCATCCAGCCGGCTGTAGTTGGTGGGCACGCCGTGGACGATCTGCCTGCTCTGGGCCCGGCTCTCCATCAGCTCCCAGGTCTCGGTGAGCATCTGGGCGATGTGGCTGATCTCCATGCTTCGCCGCGAATCGGCGATGGAGAAGATCCGTCGTTCCGCGGTGTCGAGGATGTCGTCGGTTCTCTGACCGGCGTCGAAACCGAGCTGGGCCATCTCCCCCGCGGCGCCGATGAGTCGGCGGCGCATCGAGTGGTCCACGACGATCTGGGCGTAGTGCGGAACCGAGGCGGCGGTGGGCATCTTCTGGCTCAGCTCGGCCAGGTACTCGATCCCGCCACTCCTTGCCAGGCTGCCGTCGCGCTCCAGCTGCACCTTGAGGGTGAGGATGTCGACCGGCTCACCGCGATCGGAGAGCGCCAGCGCGGCGCGGAAGATGTGGCCGTGGCGCTCCGCGTAGAAGTCGCTCGGATCCAGGAAGTCGCGCACCGCCAGGATGGCGTCGGCGTCGATCAGCAGGCAGCCGAGCACCGCCTGCTCGGCATCGAGGTCATGGGGCAGGACGCGCCCCGACGGCACGGCCGGCCCGAGCGCCGCCGACCCCCGCAATTCCTGCGGAGGCGTGCTCACTTCGCGGCGACGACGATCCGGAGGGTTTCGGTGACCTCAGGGTGGAGCTCGATCTCCACCTCGTGAGGGCCCAGAGACTTGATCGGCGGCTCGACCGCGATCTTGCGCTTGTCGATCTCGAGGCCGGCCTCACGCTTGAGCTGCTGGGCGATGTCGGCGTTGGTCACCGAGCCGAACAGCCGGCCCGCCTCGCCGGTCTTGGCGTAGATGGTGACGGTGAGCTTGCGCAGCCGGGCGCTCACGTCGCGTGCGTCGGTGAGGGCCTTCTCGGCGCGGCGGCGGGTCGCCTCCTCGCGCTGGCGGATCTGCTCCACCATCTTGTCGTCGGCGGGCACCGCCAATCCCTGAGGGAGGAGGAAATTGCGGGCAAAGCCCGGTGCGACCTCCTTCACCTCGCCGGCGTGTGCCGTCCCGGCGACCTCCTTGAGGAAATAGACCTTCATGCGACCGCGCCCCTCCGTTCAGGCGCCTGCTCGGCGCCGCTCTTCTCCGTCTCTCTGTCGATTTCGATGGTCCAGCCCCCATCCCCCGCGTGCTCCGGCTCGGGCCGCATCCTGCGCCAGATCACCATCGCCAGCCGCTCACCGGCGCGGACGTCGAGGTCGAAGCGGCTCTGACGTTCGGCGATGAGCCGCGCCTGCTCCGCCACCACATCGGATGGGCAGAGGGCGATGAATACCCGCAGCGCCACCATGGTCAGCGCCAGCACGTCGATCTCACCGACCAGCGGGATGGCCTCTGGAAGGTCGATGATCGGCGTCACGACGATTCCCAGTGCGGCGAGGACGCCGACCTTGGGGGCGATGGGCACCCGCGGATCCCGCACCAGGCAGTAGGCGAGCTGGAGCTGACGGGGAAGGTCGCGGAAGAGACTCTTGAACCAGCGCAGCCTGTCGAACATGGGGGACCGATTCTACGCGCCGCCCCTCCGGAGCCGGACCCGACCGGCTGGGGCAT
>PMYJ01000164.1:1718-4402 GCA_003170875.1 Candidatus Dormiibacterota bacterium
CGGTCGGAGTGGGTGGGCTCATCGACGTCCAGCTCACCCTGCCGGGGGGCGTCCGGCTCCCCCTCGCCGGTGTCACCGAGGTCGGGGTGCTGCCCACCCACCGGCGCCAGGGGGTGCTCAGCCGGCTGATGCGCGCGCTGCTGGACGACGCCCGCGAGCACGGAGATCCCGTCGCCGGACTGATGGCCAGCGAGGCGCCCATCTACGGGCGCTTCGGCTTCGGGGCGGCGGATCGGGTGGCCAGAGTCGAGGTCGAGACCGGCGAGGCCGCCCTGCGCGAGCCGGTCGCCGAGACGGGACGGCTGGAGCTCGCCGACCTGGCGACCGCCCAGGCGGAGCTGTCCGGCCTTCACGAGAGGGTCTGCGCGGCACGCAACGGGATGGTCAGCCTTCCCCTCTTCCGCTCTCGCCGGCGGTACCGGGACGCCGACCGTGAGGTCGGTGGCTTCGGGGCGATGTGCTTCACCCTCCACCGCGACGCGGCGGGGACGGTGGACGGTCCTGTCCAGCCAGGATCCGAGCGCCGTTCCCCTGCCGGCGATCGAGGGGATCGAGGTCAGCACCGCATCGCCGAGGTATCTCCTGGCCCTCAAGCTGAGGGCGGCGCATTTTGGGGAGGACGACGGCGAGATCGGGATGCTGCTCCGCGAGGCTGGCATCGCCAGTCTGGGCGAGGCGGTGGATCTTCTCCAGCACCTCTTCGCGGGCTGGAAACCACCGCTCGGGATCCGTCTCTTCCTCGCCGGATTGCTCGGCCCCGCCCCGCCGTCGCGATCGGCGGCGTGATCCGGCTGCCGGTCCCGGGTCGCCTCCCCATCCCGACCGCCGAGGCCGGCCCTCACTCCCCCCGCAGCAGCTCGGGATGCTCCGCCAGGAAGGCGCGTGCCGCATCCGGGTCGTCGCCGGGGATCTCGCCGTCCAGGATGGCGTCGAGCAACGCCTTCTGCGCCCGGCCCACCCACGGTCCCGGGGCGCGACCGGCCAGGCGCATCAGCTCGTGGCCGTCGAGGGGCGGTCGCAGCCGCGACACCTGGCTGCCGGCGTCGAGACGGGCCGCCCGCTGCTCCAGCTCGTCGATCGCCTCCACGTCCGGGTAAGCGGAGGCGCGGGTGTCGGCTCGCGCCAGGTCGAGCAGGCGCGGCCGCAGCTCTCCCGCGGTGCGGATGAAACGCCGCACCGCCCCGTCCCCCACCTCCGCCGGCCGGTACTGGATCGGCCACATGTGATGGAGAACCAGGGCACCCACCTGATCGATCTCCTCTCCGCTGAACCGGAGCCGGGCCATCACCGCCGCCGCGATCTGGGCCCCCGCGCGCGGATGGTCGTAGAAGGTGTGCCGCCCGTCTGCGGCCAGGGCGTGGGTCGGGGGCTTGCCGGAATCGTGGAAGAGGCAGCCGAGTCGGGTCACCAGGTCCCGGGGCGCCAGCTCGACGGCGCGAACGCTGTGCTCCCAGACGTCGTAGAGGTGCCATCCCCCCTGCTCCACCCCCACCATCGGGAGCAGCTCGGCAAAGGACACCTCGAGGAGGCCACTGCGCCGGAGCACCTCCAGCCCCTCGCGCGGGTGCGGGGAGACCAGCAGGCGGCTGAGCTCGTCGCGCACCCGCTCGCCGGAGAGGATCGAGGCACGGTGGGCCATCGCCCGCATCGCCTCCTCGAGACCGTCGGCCAGCCGGAAACCGAGCTGGGCGACAAACCTGGCCGCCCGGAACATCCGGAGTGGGTCCTCGGAGAAGGTGTCGGCGGGGTCGAGCGGGGTGCGGAGGATGCCGTCCCGGAGGTCGTCCAGCCCCCGGCCGGTCAGGTCGAGCACCCGGCCGTCGAGGGTCTCCGCGAGCGCGTTGATGGTGAAGTCGCGGCGTGCAATGTCGTCTTCCAGGCTCCCCGGGCGGACGTCCGGCTTGCGGGACTCCGGGTCGTAGCGCTCGGAGCGCGCCTGGACGACCTCGACGATGAACTCTCCTCCACGGACCTGCGCCGTGGCGAAACGCTCAAAGACGGCGGGTCGCGCCCAGCCGAGCTGCGCCGCCACCCGCTCCAGCAGAGGCACCCCATCGGCGCCCACGACCACCACGTCGATGTCCTTGCTCTCCCGGCCGAGCAGCCGGTCCCTGACGAATCCCCCCACCAGAAAGGCCTCGATCCCCAGCTCGGCGGCGGAGAGCCGGATCAGCTCCAGGAGCCGGGGCAGATCGAGGGGCGGAGGCACGGGGCGCAGGCGGGCCGGCATGAGGCTGGAGTGTAGAGGCGTCAGCGGCCGCCGGCCGAGGGTGGAGCCACACCCGGCGGATCGGGCGCTTGGACGAGAGGCGCGGCTGCGGGCGCTAGACGGACCGGCCCACGAAGCCGGCGAGCCGGTCGATCGCCGGGGCATCCGCCGGAACCGGCTGCTCGACCCCGAACCCGCGGGGGTCACGGGGACGGTCGGCGAGGGTCAGGTGCAGGCTGGCGAGGGTCTGCTCGGCGATGGCCTCCGGGAAGGCCGGGGTCTGGCCCGTGGCCCGTGCGAGGTCCCAGCCGTGGATCAGTCCCTCGCTGGTCCGCATCAGGATGACGAAGTCGCCGCTCCGTTCGCCGATGGGCGTCAGGTAGGTGCCGTCCGGGAAGTCGGGGTCGGAGAAGGCCTCGAGGAGCTGCCGCCCGGAGTCGCGGAAGGTCTCCACCGGGTCGTCATCCGCTGCCGG
>PMYJ01000249.1:0-3215 GCA_003170875.1 Candidatus Dormiibacterota bacterium
CAGCTCACCGCCATCGTCTCCCTGGTGGTGCTGGTACCCGTGCTGATCCTCATCTGGCTCCGGACCGAGGGCCGGACCCGACTTTCGCCTGCCGCGCTGGCCGAGCGCGCTGGGCCGGCCACGCACTCTGAGAGGGCTGCCGACCCCGAGCAGGCTGCGACCTCCTGACGCCGACGCCCAGACGAGGCTCGAAGTCGCAAATATCCACGACGTTGGAGGCAATCTGCAGAAGGCTGTATGGGCCAACCGCGTCTAAGCTCGCGAACAGGGCACTCGGGGCCCCGCCAAGCGGGTCTCGGATCCTCGGAGGCCTCCGCCTCACCGTCGTGCAGAACGGCGTGGCGACCACCGCATGCGCCGTGACGCCAGCTTCCACCCCCGCTGCGGCCGAGGGCGGCGGCCGCGGACAAAAGGGGTGTCGTAGTCTGTGAACGATGGAGACCGGAGCAGGCGACGTGGCCGGGCACTGGGACGAGATCTACGGTCGGCGACTTCCGACCGAGGTGAGCTGGTACCAGGACCAGCCCACCGTGTCGCTGGCGTTGCTCGACGCGCTCCGTGTGACCCCAGACCAGCCGATCGTCGACGTCGGGGGCGGAGCCTCGGTGCTCGTCGACCGTCTCCTCGACCGCCGCTTCGGCGATGTCAGCGTGCTCGATGTGTCCGCCACCGCGCTCGCTCACGCCAAGAAGCGCCTCGCGGAACGAGCCGAACTCGTCCACTGGCTCCATGAGGATGTGCTCACCTGGCGTCCAGGACGGCGCTACGGTATCTGGCACGACCGCGCCGTATTCCACTTCCTCGTGGAGGAGAACCAGCGCAGGGCTTACCTGGCCGCCCTACGGGCGGCCTTGACCTCAGAGGCTCGGGTGGTCATCGGCACTTTCGCCGGAGACGGGCCCCAGCAGTGCTCCGGCCTGCCCGTTCAACGCTACGACCCGGGGGACCTGGCCGCCGTCTTCGGCGCCGAGTTCGATGTGATCGAGCACCGGCGAGATGGACATCGCACCCCGAACGGGACCGAGCAGCCATTCACCTGGGTGGGCATGGTGTGGCGCCCAAAGTTCCAGCCACGACCCCGGGGCTGAGGTCAAGGCCGCGCAAGGGGAGCGAATTCCGTTCCGAGGCTGGACGTCCACTGGACGGCGGACGTCGAAGGAACGAAACATCTGCCCCCGGCACTGGATGAACTGAGGCAGCGCCGCGATACAGAAGAGGCCGGGAACTCCTTCCGCCATGTCGCCTTCTGGGAGACTCTCCGGGTGAAAGGCCCGTTCGAGGATCACCGGAGGCCGGAGGCGCTCCTTCGGCGCGGGATCGCTGGCGCGGGATCGCTCTCGAACGCACCACGCTCGGGTGGAACGTCGTAGGGATCGTCGTGCTGGCGTATGCCGCGATTGCGGCCCGGTCCGTCGCACTCGCCCGATTTGGTCTGGACAGCCTGGTTGAGATCGGAGCGAGCACCGTCGTGCTCTGGGAACTGTCCGGCACCGGCCAGGTTCGGCAGGCCAGGGCTCTTCGGCTCATCGGTGAAGCCTTCGTTTTCCATTGCACCCGACGGGCGTTCAGGACACGCCGGTTTCAACCGGTGAACGCAACAGGGTGATCTGATCTGGCGGACAGCCGCCAGGAGAGGTGCCCCGTGCCGAGGACGAGGTTGACCCTGCAGGAGCGAGAGGAGATCTCGCTGGGGATGTCCCGAGATATCTCGATGCGTCAGCTGGCTCGCCAGCTGGGCCGGGACCCGGCGACGGTGAGTCGGGAGGTTCGATCTGGCGGAGGGAGGTCGGGCTACCGTGCCGTCAGGGCCGCAGAGCTTGCCCGCCGGCGACGACGGCGGTCCAAGGTGAGGAAGCTCGCGGAGGGGACGCCGCTGCTGGCCCAGGTGTGTGCCGGCATGGCCAGGGGCTGGTCACCGCAGCAAGTGGCTGCCAGGATGAAGCTGGAGCATCCCAGCGAGGGCGCGATGCACGTGTCTCCCGAGACGATCTACACCTGGTTCTACCTTCTGCCGAAGGGTGAACTGAAGCGCTCCCTGCTGGCTGGCTTGAGGCAAGGCAAGGAACATCGTGGCCTGGAGCGCCGCGGTCACTACGGACGCCCTCGGATCGCCGACATGGTGAGCATCGACGAGCGCCCCGCCGAGGTCGCCGACCGCCAGGTTCCCGGTCACTGGGAAGGCGATCTCATGATCGGCAAGGGGGCCCACTCCGCGGTGGGGACCCTTGTGGAACGAACGACGCGATTCACCATGCTGGTCCCGCTGCCGCAAGGACGCGCCGCAGAGCCCACCCGCCTGGCCATCGCTGGGACCATCGCCACTCTGCCGACGTCGCTGCGGCAATCGCTCACCTGGGATCAAGGAACTGAGCTGGCTCAGCATCAGCAATTCACGGTCGACACAGGTGTCGCCGTGTACTTCGCTCATCCTCGATCCCCATGGGAACGAGGGACCAACGAGAACACCAACGGCCTCCTCCGCCAGTACCTACCCAGCGCTTCGGTGATGCCGAGCGACCCAGCCACCCTGCAGGCCATCGCGGCCCGGCTGAACGGCCGGCCTCGCCGTACACTCGGGTGGCGAACGCCAGCCGAGGCCTTCAGCCAGCTTCTGGAGAGCCCTGTTGCACCGACCGGTTGAAACCGGCCACATTAAGAGAAAAGGACCAGAAGCGTTAAGAACAGGGAAAAGCCGCCGTATGGCTGGGCGGCCTGAGCAGCGGAGGCTCGTCGTCCATGTATCCTGGCCAGGTGGCCAGCGCGAACGCGACCAACCCCGCGATGAAGCCGCCGCTGTTTCTCGCGCTGGCCGGCCACCCTCTGCGCTGGCGCCTGCTCCGCGAGCTTGCTGAGAGCGACCACCGGGTCTGGGAGCTCACCGCTCGCCTGGGGGAGCGGCAGAGTCTCGTCTCGTACCACCTGGGCCTGCTGCGGGTCGCCGGCCTCGTGTCAGCCCGGCGCAGCTCGGCCGACCGTCGCGACAGCTACTACTCGGCCGACCTCATCCACTGCGGTGAGCTGCTCGGCGCCGCCAGCGCGGCACTGCACCCCGCGCTACGCATTGAGGGGTACCACCCCGGTTCCACGGAGAAGCTGTCCGCCCGAGTCCTTTTCCTCTGCACCGAGAACAGCGCCCGGTCGCAGATGGCCGAAGCCTTCCTCGAGCAGCTAACCGGGAGCCGCGTGCAGGCGTTCAGCGCCGGCAGCCAGCCGAC
>PMYJ01000249.1:3301-9998 GCA_003170875.1 Candidatus Dormiibacterota bacterium
ACCTACCCGGCATTCGAGCGCACGGCGGCGGAGCTCGTCGCCCGTATTCCGTTTCTCGTGCAGCTGCTCGCGCACGACCTCGTGGAGGGGAACTGATGTCCAGGCCCGTCATCAACGTCTGCTGCCGGGAGTACGACGCCGAGGCGTCGCTCACCGCCGTCTGGGCCGATCTCCGATGATGACGCTGGCAGACCGCAAGGAGCTGGAGGGTGCCGCTCGGCGCCTCTCCCGTCAGTTCGCTGGCGTCTTCAGCCTCGAAACCGTCGAAGAGTGCGTTATGGACTCCTACGAACGTCTTGCCGCCACCGCGACGGTGACTGGTTTCCTGACCATCCTCGCCGAGCGCTTCGCGCTCGAGCGCCCGCAGGCACTGGGCCAGGCGGGCCACAAGCTGGAGAGCACCGTACCCGAGGTGCTCTTCGTCTGCGTGCACAACGCCGGCCGATCGCAGATGGCGGCAGTCCTTCTCGACCAGCTCGCCCACGGCGCCGTACATGTTCGCTCGGCGGGTTCCGACCCCGCCGATCAGCTCAACCCGGCGGTGATCGAGGCCATGAGTGAGCTGGGTCTGGATCTCGGCAAGGAGTTCCCCAAGCCGCTCACGGACGAGGTGGTGCAGGCCGCCGACGTGGTCATCACCATGGGGTGTGGGGATGCCTGCCCCCTGTATCCTGGAAAGCGCTACTTGGACTGGGAGCTCGAGGACCCCGCTGGCCAACCGCTCGCGACGGTGCGCCAGATCCGCGACGATATCCAGGAGCGCGTCAAGGCACTGCTGGCCGAAGTGGCCCCTGCGACGATCCCTTCGTAGCCGCGGATGCTGTGACCGAAACCGAGACAAGGAGCCCTCATGCATCTCGTTGCCATCGGCGGCAGTGACGCCGGGATCAGCGCAGCCCTGCGCGCCCGGGAGCTCGACCCGAGCGCAGAGGTAACCGTCGTGGTCGCCGACCGCTATCCCAACTTCTCGATCTGCGGCATCCCCTACTACGTCTCCGGCGAGGTCCCACGCTGGCAGAACCTCGCCCACCGCACCATCGCCGACCTCGAGGCGACGGGGATGCAGCTCCGGCTCGACACGGTGGCCCAGCGCATCGATGCCGCCGGCCACAGGCTGGCCGTCAGCGACGCCAGCGGCGGCGAGGAGCTGATCAGCTACGACGCACTGGTGGTGGGCACCGGGGCCGTCCCGGTACGGCCGCCGATCGAGGGGCTAACCGGCCCCGACGCGCTCGGAGCGGCAGACGGGGTGCACCTCCTCCACTCCATGGACGACACCTTCGCGGTGATGCGAACCCTCGAGGACACCGCACCGGCGCGGGCGGTGATCGTCGGCGCCGGCTACATCGGGCTGGAGATGGCGGAGGCCCTGGTCGCGCGGGGGCTCGCGGTCACCCAGATCGAGCAGCTGCCCGAGGTCCTCCCCACCGTCGACCCGGAGCTGGGCGGCCTGATCCGCGCCCAGCTCGTCGAGCACGGCGTCGAGGTCCGCAGCCGCACCCGGGTTGGCGCCATCCTGCGCGCGCCCGCCGGTTCCTCCGGTCGCCTGGAGGTGCGGGCGGAGGGCGAGCAGGGGGCGTCCAGCGTCCTCACCGACCTGGTCCTGGTGGTGGTGGGGGTCCGGCCCGATTCCGAGCTCGCCGCCGCAGCTGGGGCCGAGCTGGGAGCGAGAAGAGCCATAGCGGTCGACCGCCGGATGCGGACCAACCTTCCCGACGTGCTGGCCGCAGGAGATTGCGTGGTGACTCACCACCGCCTGCTCGGTTCCACCTACCTGCCCCTGGGGACCACCGCCCACAAGCAGGGGCGGGTCGCTGGCGAGAACGCCCTCGGCGGCCAGCGCGAGTTCGCCGGGAGCCTCGGCACCCAGGTCGTCAAGGTGTTCGACATGGTGGTGGCGCGCACCGGTCTGCGCGACCACGAGGCGGTCGCCGCCGGCTTCGACCCGGTGACCGTCGGCCACGAGGCGGACGACCACAAGGCGTACTACCCGGACAGCCACCGCATCGCCATGCGCTACACCGGCGACCGGCAGACCGGTCGACTGCTCGGGGTGCAGCTCTTCGGTCATCGCCACGCCGAGATCGCCAAGCGCGTCGACATCGCCGCGGCAGCCATCTTCCATGAGATGACCGTCGACCAGGTCAGCGACCTCGACCTCTCCTACTCCCCCCCTCTGGGCAGTCCCTGGGACGCCGTCCAGGCCGGCGCCCAGGTCTGGGTCCGGGAGCTGCGCGCCCGCCCCTGAGGATCCGGCTCGGGCCGCGGGCGCAGGAGCTGACCATGACCCGCGGACCGGAGACCGCAGGCCCCGGAGAGCCTGCGTCTCAGGGAAACCGGGCGATCCTCAGCCCGCTGACGCGGTGAGGGCCGCCAGGCGAGTGAGGCCNNGCGAGGTCGGCCTGCAGGTGTGCCGCCTCATGGACCGGGGTCGCCTCGGGCAGCGTCACCAGTAGGACTCGCGTGCGAGCCGGGTCGGCAAGGGTGTCCAGGAGAGACGACGCAGCCTCCGGCACGACGCCGGACTGGGCCTTGACCTGGCGCGTGTAGCTCCGCGACGAGTCCATGAGCAGCACCGTGTGCCCCGTGGGCGCTGTGTCGATCACCACGTAGCGGTCCCGGCCCTGGGCGACGGTCCGCGCGAAGGCATAGAAGACCGCGACCTCCTCGGTGCAGGGGGAGCGCAGGTCCTCCTCGAGGAGGGCGTAGCCGCTCGCATCCAGTTCGCTGCCCGCATCGGCGAGGACGGCCCTCGTGTAGGCGGCGGTCTCGGCCGCCGGATCGATGCGCGTGACGGTGAGGTTGTCGGGCGGGTCGGGCAGCACCCCGGCAACGTGAGCCGCGGGGTCGGTGGTGGTCAGGGTGACCTCATGGCCGCGCTGCGCCAGGGCGACCGCAACCGCGGCGGCAACCGTGGTCTTGCCCACCCCCCCCTTGCCCATGGTCATGACGACTCCGGGGCCCGCGGCCTCGATCTCCTCGACCAGCGAGGTCAGGCCCCGCTGACCGTCGACCCTCAGCGATTGGGCGATGACGGCGCTCCCGGCGCTCGTCAGCTCAGGGTGCAAAAGCAGGTGGAGACCGTCGAGCCCCACCGGGGCGACGGGCAGCAGCGGGACGGTATCGATGGCGGCCACAGCCCGCAGCCCTGAGGGCATCCCTGCCAGCGCCTGGCCGACCCGGCCCTGCCAGGCGGCGGCCACCTCGTCGCGTGCGTCGGCGGCCGTGAACACCCCATTGAGAACCAGCCGCTGGTGGGTCATCCCCAGCGCGACCAGCTCGCCCGCGGTGCGGGCGGCTTCGTCCAGGGCCGCCGCCTCGGGGCGAGCCACCAGCACGAGGGTGGTCTGATCCCCATCCCGGAGGGCGGCGACGGCGTCCCCATAGCTGTGCTGAGCCTGCCCCAGGGCAGAGATGGGGCCGATGCAGGTGACGCCGGACTTGTTGGTCTCGAGGAAGCCGGTCCAGGCACCGGGAAGGGTGAGCAAGCGGAGGGTGTGGCCGGTCGGGGCGGTGTCGAAGATGACATGGTCGTACGCGCTCGCCACCACCGGATCGGCGAGCAGGGCGACGAACTCGTTGAACGCGGCGATCTCGACGGTGCAGGAGCCGGAGAGCTCCTCCTCCATCTGCGCGATCGCTCCACGGGGCAGCACTCCACGGTAGGGGCCGACCACCCGCTCGCGGTAGGCGGCGGCGGCCGCTTCGGGGTCGATGTTCACGGCGGCCAGCCCGGGGACCCCGGGCACCGCGACCGGCACGGGCGAGCTCCCGGCATCCACCGCCAGCACCTCGTCCAGGTTGCTGGCCGGATCTGTGGAGACGATCAGCACCCGGGCTCCGCCCTCGGCAAGGGCGAGCGCGGTGGCCGCCGCCACCGAGGTCTTGCCGACGCCGCCCTTGCCGGTGAAGAAGAGGAAGGGCGTGGCGTCGGTCAGCAGCCCGGAGAGCGGTCCCGACCTGGGCATCACCGCCTCGGCTGTGCTGGTCATCAGCAGCTCCCCCCACCGCAGCAGCCGCCGCCCTGCTGGGGCCGCGCCGCGACGGCGATGGGAACCGCCAGCCGGGCCGCCGGCACCGACGCCCACTCGGCCAGCTCCGTGCGGGTCGGATAGTGTCCGGTGCTGTGCAGCTGCCCGTCGACGAGCACCGCCGGCAGGGCCCCCTCCCCGATCTGGCTGAGCGCGTCCCGGACGGGCGCAGAGGCGATGAACTTCTCCGGTTCCTGCGACAGCGTCGCCCTCGTGACCTCCACCCCCTGCCCGGCCAGCCACTCCAAGTCCGCGGCGAACCGCGCCAACTTCGGATCCACCGAGGGCCCGCAGACCCCGGTCGAGCAGCACATCGCGGGGTCGAACACGTCAACCTTGGTCATAACACGCCTCCTGGTCGCCAATTTGCGTTGGTCACGGTTAGTATACATCAACGCTCGCTGATATCAAATGACGCTGATGTGATAGGATGGCGACATGACCCTCGCCTCCCCCCTTGCCCCCACCGAGCGGGCCGCGCTTTTCGGTCTGCTCGCCGATCCCCTGCGACTCCGTATCGTCGAGCTGCTGGCCAGCGAGGAGCTGTGCACCTGCCACCTGATCGCCGAGACAGGCGCCAAGCAGACGACGGTCAGCCACCACCTGCGGATCCTGCGCGAGGCGGGTGCCGTCACCGCCAACGAGGCGGGACGGTTCACCTGGTATCGGCTGGCTCCCGCGGTGCTCGACGAGCTCGCCGCGAGCCTCGGGAGCCTGTCCCGGCAGGCCGAACGCGCCGCCCGCAACCGCCAGCCCTGCGCCGAGGGTTGGCCGGCGCGACCGCCAGCCTAACCTCAGTCACCGCGCCGCGCCTGAGGGTATCGCCACGATCCGACCCTCGATGGCGCAGCCGGGGGCGAGAGTGTTGTAGACGGTGCCGAACTTGCGGAGGTTGCGGTGGACCAGGTCGATCCGCTGCTCTGGCTCGTCCGTCCGCAGCCGCAGCTCGTAGGTCACCTCGGTGAACTTGGGCGGCGCATCCTGGCGGCGGAGGGTGACATCCACCTCAGCGCCGTCGTAGTGGAACCGCAGCCGCTGGCTGGTCCGCTCGAGGTTCTTCAGCAGGCACGCGGCGAACGCGGAGGCGAGGAGCTCCGCTGGGCCCGCCAGCCCTGAGGAAAGACGCCCCCAGCCGGCATCGAAGGGGATCACCTGGGTGCCGGCCGTCGCCTCTGCCCGGCCCGCCCCGAGGGCGCGAGCCCGCACCCGGTACTCGCTCGGCACCGCGCCCGGGCCACGAGTCTGGTCCGGCTTCATGCGCCGCTCGCCGCGCGCCGGGTGAGGAAGACTGGGACGTCCATGCTCGCTACACCAGGCCCCAGATGATCTTCACGGCGACCGCCCAGAGGACGACGGCGATCAACCGCTTGAGCTGAAGGCTGGAGAGGCGCGAGGTCATCAGGCGCGAGCCCACCAGGGAGCCGGCGGCCGTCGCGGTCACGCTGACCCCGAGGAGCAGGCCGTTGACGCCGCCCATGGAGATCCTGCCCAGGAACCCGGAGAGGGAGGAGAAGACGACGGCGAAGCCGGTGGTGCCGGCGACCACCTTGGCCTCCAGGCCCGCCCCGCTCAGGGCGGGGAGGATGACGTTGCCGCCGCCGACGCCCAACAGGCCCCCAAGGAAGCCGGCCACCCCGCCCACGCCTGAGCCGATGGCGACCTCGGTGGGCCGTCCCCGGCTCCGCACGCCCGCCCGGGGCCGGTAGAACAGCATCATCGACCCTGCGAAGACCAGGAAGGCGGCGAGGATGGCGAGCAGGATTCGGGTCGACACATGGGGCGCGGCGCTGGCGCCGAGCGGCGCCAGAGCGACGGCTGCGATCGTGATCGGGATGCCGAAGCGGAGGTTGACCAGGTGCGCCCTCCAGTAGACGGCGCTGGCGAAGCCGAGGCTGACCACGTTGAGCAGCAGCGCGGTCGAGCTGGCGACCCCAAGGGGGATCCCCAGCCAGTAGAAGATCGGCACGAAGAGGAACGCGGCACCGAGCCCGGCCATGGCCAGCACCCCGGAGAGGACGAAGACGATGACCGCGATCACCACGTAGAGCACGGCGCTGTCTCTCAGACGGCGCTCAGACCGGGTAGCCCGAGCAGTCGAGGCAGCGCTGCTCTCCCTTCACGGTCCTGAGGTACGGCTCGGCGACCAGCTCCCCGCAGCCGGCACAGACCGCGAAGCGGACCACCTCATCGATCCCATGCCAGCCACCATCCACCACCGGTCCGAGAGAGAGGACGTCGGCTTCCGGCGCATCCCAGATCAGCCTCACCAGCTCCCATTGCTCCTGGTCGGGGATGTCGCTCGCCGGGATACCCGCCCCCCGCTTGCGCATGAACGCTGAACCCTGGATCTGCGGCTGCAGAGTGGGCCGGTAGGAGACGCGCACCCTGCGGTCGGACGCGGTGTCGATGAGGGTGACGGCGAGCTTACCGCGGTGCGATTTCTCGATGTTGCCCTTGCCGAAGGTGCACTGGGTGCTCAGCTGGACGCCGTCGGCGAAGCACATCGCCCCGTGGTGGTCGCCAATCTCCACCACCGCATGCAACGACTTGCCGCCGCTCGGGTCGACGCCCAGGGCACGCAGCGCCGCGGATCCCGCCCGCATCCCCACCGTGCTGGCCCAGCAGCGGTGGCCGTGGAAAGTAAACAGGCTATTCAGGGAGTCGAG
>PMYJ01000249.1:10022-15050 GCA_003170875.1 Candidatus Dormiibacterota bacterium
GGGGCCCGGAACAGCCGCCGGACCGCCCCTGCCGCCTTCAGATAGAGAACGAGCAGCACCACCTGGAAGATCGGCAGCGTCGCCGCCGGGATCGCGACCATTGCCGAGAAGGCCATGGTGGCGATGGCGATCGCGGTGCCGTTGTTCTTCCCTGTGGCGGCGAACACCACCGCCATGTGCTCGCGATAGGAGAGATGGAGCAGCCGATCTACCAACGTCACCACAGCCAGGGTGATGGCGACGAAGAGGAAGTTCGGGACCAGGAGCAGAAGGACGGTCGACCACTTGCCGACGATCATGTCCGCCTTGCCGAAGAAGATCAGGAAGATGATGACGAACATCATCACCAGCGACATCGAGGCGAACAGCGGCTGGAGGCGGCCGACGAACGCCTGGCCGCGCCAGCGCACCAGCGCCACCCGGGTCAGGGCCCCGGCCACCATCGGGCCGATGAGCACCTCGACAATCGAGAGGAGCAGCTGCGAGATGGGCATCGGCACCTGGTAGCCGGCCGCAAAGACGGTCATCCACAGGGGTACGACCGCGATGGAGAGCAGGAAGCTCACCGCCACCACCACGGTGGCCAGCTCGAGGTCGCCCTCCGCCAGGCCGGTGTAGGCGATGCTCATGCTCGAGCACGGCACCACCATCACCAGCAGGAATCCCAGGGCGAGCATCGGGTTGCCCAGGAAGACGTGGGCCAGGCCGAGGCCAAGGAGCGGCGCCCACACGAAATTGTAGCCGAGGGCAAGTCCCAGCCCCTTGAGATTGCGGCCGGCTCGGGTTAGCGCGCCGAACCGGACGTTGACCATCATCGGGTAGATGATCAGAGGCACGGCCACAGTGGTGAGGGTGCTCAGCATCCCCTGGTGCGCTGTTGCCCACGAGCGGGCCGGCCAGCCCAGGCCGATACCCAGACCCATCACGGCCACCACATAGAGGACGAGCCACCGACTGAGGTGCTCCTGCACGCGCTTCACGGTCATCTCTCCGGGGTAACTGCGCGTCCTCAGACGCGGCTGGCCACCACCCGACCCTGCCGGCGGGCACGGACGCGGCAGGCCGGCTGCCGTGATCCGAGGCGGTCAGGTCCGAAGGCTGCGCTGAGCGCCCTCCACGCGGTGGTAAGTGCCATGGCGCTCACCGTGAAGTGCACCCATCGCGCGTCGAGCGGATCGGGATGCTCCTCGACGAGCCCGGCCTCGCGGAGCTTGCGGATGTGATGCGACACCAGGTTCTCGGGAAGGTCCAGTGCCGCGGCGACCTCGCAGTTGCAGGTCTCGCCGCGCATCAGGAGCAGGAAGATCCGTCGTCGGGTGGGATCCGCTACCAGCTTCAGGAAGTCGGTGCCCGCCGGAGCGACGTCGGGGGGCTGGCTCATGGATTCGACCAGCCTGGCCGTGGCGCCATCACGAGGGCGGATATAGCAACGGCAATCACTTCAATTTCCATCGATCAAATCCTCGTGCCGGCTGGCGCCTGATGGAAGGGCCAGAGGTCACCGATTCAGACAGGCAGAGCTACCCTGGTGGCCGGCCCGGAGCTGAGAGCAAGCAACCCGTAGCTCAGCAATGGCGTCGTACCCGGCGGTCCGACTCGACCCCCAGAGGCACGGAGAGGGACACTGAACGATTGCTGCGACTGCGTACGCTCCGCTGAACGAGCGCCGCAGAGCAGTGCCAGCCGCGCGCCCGGACGGTCGGCCCGGTCGCCTACCGACGTGGTCGTCAGCCGACTAGCCCCTCTGGGCGGATCGAACCGTGAGCTTCTGATCAAGGGGGTGCGAAGAGGACTGCTCTCGGTCGATGCGCCTTCGCAGGGAGGCTGGAGCCAAAGTGGTGTCTGGAGCCCAAGGTGTCGATGGGCCATAGAGAAAGGACGGGTGAGATCGGTGTACGTCGGTGCCGGCACCTCAGCCCGGGGTGGTTCCGGCTCCCGGCGTCAGCTGGGGGGCGGGGGGCCGAGCGGGTGCCCAGACCTCACCGGTGGCGGTGGCCCAGAGGGTCCTCAGGGCCACCATCAGCCAGAGCAGGACGAGGAGGACGACCAGCGCCACCGCGAGGTCCTCCACCGAGCTGAGGCGCCAGGCTCGGGCCAGGGTCAGGGTGGCCATGGTGAAGGCTCCTAGAGGGAAGGTGAAGGCCCACCAGCCCATCCCGTAGGGAAGGGGGCCACCCGCCAGGTAGCGGACCATCACCACCGCCGCCGCGGCGAACCACCACAGGCCGAACCCCCAGAGCATCGACGCCGCGATCAGGGAGATCAGGCCCACGGTGGGTGCCAGGGGCCCGAACACCGGCGCTCCCGCGGCGGCGATCCGGATCAGAGCCAGTGCGCCCACCCCGACCGGTCCCAGAGTAATCACCGAGGAGGGTGCCATGGCGGCGAGGGGGAGGGGATGAAGGACCAGGCGGTCGTGAAGCAGGGAGAGCACCAGCAGGAAGAGGATGAAGCCCATCCCCCAGAAGGCGTAGCTGGTGAGCAAGAGCAGCCGGTCCGTGGCCGTGTCGGCGTGCTGCATCAGCGGGGTCAGCACCAGGGGCACCACGATGGTGGCGACCGGGGGAATGAACCAGCTGCCGTTGACCGACTGCATGGCGGTGCTGCGAGAGCTCATCAGGGTGTAGACGAAGGCCACGCTGACCACGAAAGTCAGAGGCACACCCACCCAGGCCAGCCAGAAGACGATGTCGTAGACGACCGCGTGCGAGAGCATCAGCGGGCCCACTGAGTTGGCCATGACCGCGGCCACCAGCATGCCGGCGGGGCCGGTCGCAAAGAGCGGTCCCACCAGGGGGTTACGGAAGTCGGCGGCGGCGTCCTTGGGGTAGCGGACCCAGCGCAGGATGTAGGGCACTCCCAATCCGACGAAGAGCACCGCTGTGATGACGGCCATCACCCGGGCCGCCTCCTGGGCGTCGCCCAGCAAAGGGTGCCAGTTGCCGGGATTGGCCGCGAAGGCTATCCCCACGATGCCGGTTCCCATCACGGCGGCAAACCATCCGGGATGAAAGCAGCGCAGGCAGAACCGAGCTCTGGCAACGCCTCCCAAGTCGGTCATGACCAACCTCCTCCTTAAACTAGGTCCCCGCTTGTGGTAGCTGGCGGATCCCGGTCCATCGGGCCAGCTCGGCGCGAAGCGGGTAGCGCCCAGTGCTCCGCAATCGCCCGTCCACCAGCACGACGGGCAGAGCCGCCGCACCCTGGGTGCTCACCGCCTCGCGGATCAGCGAACACGCCATGAACTTCTCCGGCTCCTGGGACAGGGTCGCCCGCGCGACCGTGACGCCCTGCCCGGCGAGCCACTCCAGGTCGGCGGCGAAGCGCGCCAGCTTCGGGTCCACAGAGGGGACCCCGGTCGAGCAGCACATCGCCGGATCGAACACCTCAACCCTGGTCATGACGCTCCTCCGTGGGAGATCGGATTCGTACGGCCCCGAGTATACGCATCAATCATAGCTGATATCAAGTCACGTTGATGTGATAGGATCCAGCCGTGGCCGTTGCCTCCGCCATCGCTCCCTCCGAACGGGCAGCCATGTTCGGCCTACTCGCCGATCCCCTGCGCCTGCGGATCGTCGAGCTGCTGGCGGGCGAGGAGCTGTGCACCTGCCATCTGATCGCGGAGACCGGTGCCAAGCAGACGACGATCAGCCACCACCTTCGGATTCTCCGCGAGGCCGGCGCCGTGACCGCCGCCGAGGACGGACGATTCACGTGGTATCGGCTCACGCCCCATCTCCTCGACGCGCTGGCGGCGAGCCTCGCCGAGCTGGCCGAGGGCGCCGAGCGGGCCGGCCGCCAGCGGGTGCCCTGCGCCCCCTGACGGCACGGGGAGCACGTGCTGCCGAGCCGTCACGGGGACCGGGTGACGCAAAGCGGCCCTGGGTGACCCAGCCCGCGATCGACGCGCGCCACCCACAACCGTTCGCGGATCGTTGACCGGTAGCTCCTGGGAGCTTGGCTCGGATCTCCGGTCCGCAACCAGCGCCCCCAAGCTCCAGACGTTGGCCCCACCTGCCTGAGCCTCGTCCCTGAGCCGCTCCGACCCGGGCGGCGGTGGGCGCCGTGGTATCCACCCATTCAGTTTGATAGATCATTCCAATTTGATGTATCATCCACGGGGTGAGCGCGGTTCGAGATCCCGAGCCTGCCACTGGTCCCCCGGCGTTCCTGGCGCTGGCCGGTCACCCCTTGCGTTGGCGGTTGCTCTGCGAGTTGGCAGAGAGCGATCGCCGGGTCTGGGAGCTCACCGCCCGCCTCGGCGAGCGGCAGAGCTTGGTCTCCTACCATCTGGGTCTGCTCCGCCACGCCGGGCTGGTGTCGGCTCGACCCAGCGCCGCGGACCGCCGGGACACCTACTACTCGGCAGACCTCGTCCGCTGCGGCGAGCTGCTGAGCGCGGCCGGCGCCTCTCTGCACCCCGCGCTCCGTCCCATTCTGGTGCCGCCCACTCCTACCCCCGAGGAGTTGTCCGGTCGGGTCCTGTTCCTCTGCACCGGGAACAGCGCCCGTTCGCAGATGGCCGAGGCCTTGCTCCAGCAGCTCACCGGCAACCGTGTTCAGGCGTTCAGCGCCGGCAGCCAGCCCACCCAGCTGCATCCCAACGCGGTGAGGGCGATGAGGGCTCGCGGCGTCGACATGGCAGGCCGGCACGCCAAGCACTTCGACGAGTTCCTCGATCAGCGGTTCGACTGCGTCGTCACTGTCTGCGACCGGGTTCGGGAGGTCTGTCCGGAGTTCCCCGGGACAACCACGACCATCCATTGGAGCCTGCCGGACCCCGCCGACAGCGGCGCCACCGACGAGGCCACGTACCCGGCCTTCGAGCGCACCGCGTCCGAGCTCGCCATCCGCATGCCGTTCCTCGTGCGGCTGCTCGCGGACGGCGTCAGGGCAGGGAGATGACGCCACTGGAGCGAAAGGAGCTGGCGGCCAGCGGCCGGACCCTCGCGCGCGAGTTCGCCGGCATCTTCAGTCCCGAGACCGCCGAGGAGTGCGTCATGGACTCCTTCGAACGTCTCGCCG
>PMYJ01000249.1:15070-17859 GCA_003170875.1 Candidatus Dormiibacterota bacterium
TCGCAGATGGCGGCCGCTCTACTCGACCATCACGCCCACGGCGCCGTCCACGTGCGCTCGGCGGGATCCGAGCCCGCCGGGAGCCTCAACCCGGCGGTGTCCGAGGCCATGGCGGAGCTGGGTCTGGATCTCAAGAAGGAGTTCCCCACGCCGCTGACGGACGAGGTCGTGCGCGCCGCCGACGTGGTCATCACCATGGGCTGTGGGGATGCTTGCCCCCTCTATCCGGGGAAGCGGTACCTGGACTGGGAGCTCGAGGATCCGGCCGGCAAGCCGCTCGCGACGGTTCGGCGGATACGCGACGACATCGACGAGCGGGTGCGGGGACTCCTGGCAGAGCTCGCACCCGCTGCCACCATCCTGAGCCCCGCGTCCCTGGCGCCAATCAATGCCGCCGGCGTCCTCTCCTAGCTGACAGCTGTGAACCTCGACATCTCGACCGAGAACCTCGAATTCGAGGGACCACCGCAGGAGCCATCGATCGAGACGGTCCGATCGAGACGTGGGGCGCCCCACGTCGTGGGTCAGAGAGATCTCCTCCAACTCCCATCGGTCCCTCGGCCGAGGTGGAATGGCACGCCGCGAGGCCCCGCCCTGGACACAGACGATGCGCTGATCCGGGGTCTGCTCATCCACGAGTACCTCACCGAGGGGCGATCAGTCAAGGCCGTGGCCGCGCGTCTGGGGATCGGGGTCACGAGTGCCACCGCAGCGCTCCGGGCGAACGGCATCCCGATTCGCCGGGCCGGCGGCAGCGCCCGAGCCGTCCCGCCAGACACGGACCATCGGGTTCTCCGTCACGTCCTCATCCAGGAGTATGTGACCGACGAGCGGTCGGCGAGATCCGTGGCCGCGCGTCTGGGAATCGGCACCAAAACAGTCCTCGCGGCGCTTCGGGCGACCGACATCCCAGTGCGCCAGGCTGGCGGCAGGGCGCGGCGCCCCCGAGATCCCGAGACTGCTGGGTTCCTCTCGCTGGCAACGGAGTGGCATGCCTACTGGTGTGGACACCTGCTGGCGTTGCGTCCGTATCGCTCCTCCCTTCACCCGCACCGCTTCCGTATCCGCGCCAGCCTCGAAGACCTTCCCCATATCGAGGACCTGCGCGTCGGCCTCGGCAGTGACGCCCCGATCCGAACTCGAAGCGACCCGAGGCGCGGGGACGCGTGCTTCCTCCAGATTGAATCCCGAAGCCTCGCGGAGGCGCTGGCGCGCTGGGGCGTCACGCCCACCAACTGGGCCGCCGCTCGGTGGCCGCGAGACGTACCACCCCGATGGCGGGCCGCCCACCTTCGTGGCTACCTGGAGGCGGCGGCGATGCCTGTCAGCTCGAGGACAGAAGAGGGTTGCACCGTCAGTGCCCTCGGGTCCCAGCTGCTCAGACACGATCTGCGAAACTGCCTCGCCGAGCTGCACATCCCCGTCGCCGGTTTCGCCCGCGTCAGCCCCGGCAGGGGCGCTGTGCATCTCTCCATCGAGTCGGATGACGCTGCACGCCTCTTTCGCCTCCTCTACGCGGACGCGGCGGTGTGGAACCCCTCGGCTCGCCGGCGGATCTCCGAGCGGCTGTTGCTCATGGCCGGGGAACGGGACCGCAGTGACTCGCCGCGCCATCTGGTTGAAGCCGCAATCAGCCTGACCGGCGCCGTCGTTGCCTGAGGGCGGCCGCCTACGGATCCCACCGGTCCCCCACACTCGTCGACGCCGCCGCCTCGCACGTCCCGCGCCCGAGCCGCTCGTCGGCGCAGAGGACAGTGGCATGCTGATCGGCGGCAATCCACGAACTCGCGCCTGGTCTGGTCCGCCCCAGTAGCAGGGCCACCGAAGACCGACCAATCCGCAGGCTGCGGGATGCGGATCCACCCGGCGCCCCGGCACCGGTCAGGCCGATTGCGACGTTCAGCCGAGCTCCTCCAGCGCACCCGTCTCCGCGAAGATCAGGTCCTCGGCGATGTTGGTGACTCGATCGCCGATCCGCTCGAGGTAGTGCGCGACGAAGACGAGTCCGGTCGCT
Source organism: Candidatus Dormiibacterota bacterium (assembly GCA_003170875.1). Taxonomy (GTDB): domain Bacteria; phylum Chloroflexota; class Dormibacteria; order Aeolococcales; family Aeolococcaceae; genus Changshengia. The sequence goes on from PMYJ01000249.1 coordinate 17,085, forward strand.
CGCGACGCCGACGCGGCATCCGCACCCATGCTCGCGACGTACGAGTCGAAGATGCGCCGATACTGCTGGTCGACGACCATGTCGCGTTCGGCCACCTCCCGAGCGGCCTCAACATCGGCGGTCTCCACCGCGTTCAGCATGTCCAGCAGCTGGGTTCGGCACTCACCTGCCAGCGCGCCCAGTCCCTCCGACGACGGCTCGTCCGGCAGGTCGCAGAGGGATCTGGCGATGCGGGCAATCGAGACGCAGTGGTCTCCCATGCGTTCCAACTCGGACGACGTCCGCTCGTAGCTCAGCACATGGCGCAGGTCCCGAGCGACCGGTTGCTGGATCAGGATGGTTGTGTGGCACAGCTCCCGGATAGCGCGATGGTGCTCGTTGACCTCCGCATCCCCCTCGATGACCGCAGTGCACAGATCGGGGTTCTGGTCTCGCAATCCCCACACCGCCTTCTCCATGGCCGTCGCGACAAGCTGGCCGACTTGCATGAGCTGAGTACGGATCTGGCCCAGTTCCGCATCGAGAGCCGGCCGGCGACCTGAGCGCGGTGCCCCCGAAGCTTCCCCCGTCATCCGAATCGGCCGGTGACGTACTCCTCGGTCCGCGGGTCCCGCGGCGTGTCGAACATCTGCCGGGTCGGTCCGGCCTCGACCAGTGTCCCGACACGATCCTCCCCGATCATCATGAAGGCGCAGTGATCGGAGACTCGTCCCGCCTGCTGAAGGCTGTGGGTGACGATGACGATCGTCACCCTGGCCCGCAACTCGACCAGCAA
>PMYJ01000249.1:17901-21252 GCA_003170875.1 Candidatus Dormiibacterota bacterium
GTCCGAGACGCGGTCCCAGAGAGCGGCCGCCCTCAATGCCTCCTCGGCCGCACGGTCCAGCACGGACTTCTTCCGAATTCCGTTGAACCGTAGGCCGGCGACCACGTTCTCGTAGATGCTGAGCGTGGGAAAGGGATTGGCCCGCTGGAATACCATCCCCACCCTCGTGCGGATCAGCACGGGTTCAGATCCGGGCCCATAGATGTCGAAATCCCCAAGCTTCACAGAGCCCGTCACCCGCACACCAGCGACCGTGTCGTGCATGCGATTCATTGCCCGAAGCAGGGTCGTCTTGCCGCATCCTGACGGTCCGATGATCCCAGTGATCCGCCCGCTCGGGATCTCGAGCGACACGTCCCGCACCGCCTGGCGACGGCCGAAGGACACCCCAAGTCCCTCCAGAGTCAGCGCCGGCGCTGTGGTGGACACCTCAGCTGCAGCATCGCGTCCTCCCACGACACTGGGCAGCTTCGCTGCAAGGGGGAGATCGCTCATCGTGCATGCCTCGTGAGACGCCGGGCCAACATTCTGCTTCCGATATTGAGAAGGAGGACGATCACGACCAGCGCGAGGGCCGTTCCCCAGGCGGTCAGCTGTGCCTGCGGGTAGGCCTGGATGCCGAGCTGGTAGATGTCGAGCGGCATCGCTGCCATCGGCTGACCGGGATTGAAACTGTAGAACTGGCTGCCAATCGCCGTGAACAACAGCGGCGCACTCTCCCCCACTGCCCGGGAGATCCCCAGGAGGCATCCGGTGACGATGCCGCCGAGCGCCGCGGGGATGACCATCCTGAACGCGACCTGCACGCGCCGGCCGCCCAGGGCCGCGCCCGCCTCCCACACATCGCGCGAAACCGCGCGTATCGACGCCTCGGTGGTTCGCATCACCACGGGAAGCATCAGTATGGCCAGGGCGAAGCTCCCAGCGAAGCCGGAGAAGTGGCCGAGCGTGACCACAAGAAGCGCGTATGCGAAGAGCCCGAGGGTGATCGAGGGGATGCCGGCAAGCACGTCGGCGACGAATCGGACGGCGTTCGCGAACCGGCTCGTCTGCTCGGCGAGGAACAGCCCAGCGGCGATTCCGAACGGGATCGCCATGGCCGCCGCGATCCCGTCGATGATCAGCGATCCGACCAGCGCGTTGGAAATGCCGCCACCTGGGATCCCGGGAGGCACGGGCAGCTGGGTGAAGAAGTCCACCGACCAGGCGGGGATGCCGCGTCCCACCGTGTAGGCGAGCACCGCGATGAGCGGCGAGAGCGCCGCCAGCGCGGCGAAGATGCACAGTCCCACCACGACGTATCCCCAGATGCGTCGGCGGGGCAGCGACCGGCGGGCAGCGCGCTGGATCAGGAGGCGATCAGAGAGCGGAGCCTGTGCGACGCTCATACGACATCCACCTGGATGCGGTCGCGGCCGACCGACCACACCAAGAGGCGGGCGAGCCCGTTGACGATCACGCAGATCACCAGCAGCACGAGGCCCGCTGCCACCAGGGAGGTCAGGTGGTACGGCTCGGTCGCCTCGATGAACTCATTGGCGATTACCGACGCGATGGTTTGCGTCGGCGCGATCAGGGAGTGGGGCAGCACGTTGTTGTTCCCGATGACCATGGTCACCGCCATGGTCTCGCCGAGGGCGCGACCCAGGCCCAGGGTCACCGCCCCCAGGAGCCCGGCTCGAACCGTTGGGATCATCGCCCGCCGCACCATCTGCCAGCGCGTTGCCCCGAGGGCGTGGGCCGCCTCCCTCTGCTCGGTGGGCACTGACGCAAGCACATCGCGCGAGACAGCCGTGATCGTCGGGAGCACCATCGCCGCCAGGATCAGGCCGGCGAGCAGCAGGCCGATGCCGAGAGGCGGCCCGCTGGTGATGGCGGACACCACCGGGATCTTCTGGAGAGAGGGCTCGAGGACGGTGCGCACCCATGGCGCCACCGCCAGCAGGCCCCAGAGACCGTACACGACGCTGGGGACCGCGGCCAGAAGCTCCACCAGTGCGGAGAGCGGACCTTTGATGAATGGCGGCGCGTACGCCGCGAGGAGGATGGCGGTGCCGATTCCGATGGGGACGGCCAGGAGGAGGGCGATCGCCGAGCTGGCCAGCGTGCCCACGATGAACACCAGCACCCCGAAGTGGGCGTGTACCGGGTCCCAGGTCTGTCCGGTGATGAAGCCGAGCCCAAAGTGCTGAAAGGCAGACCGTGACTGCAGGACCATGCTGGTGAGAAACGCCACCATCAGAGCAAGGAAGAGGAGCGCGACCACCTGGAGGCTGCGCGTGTAGACGGAGTCGGTCACCCGGAGGCGGCGGCCTCCGGATGACCGAACGACAGCACTCTCGGGGAGTGCCGGACTGCTCACTGGTTCAGCAGCACCTGCTGGGACGGACCCTGCATCATCAGAATGGTGGTGCGGGCCAGCTGCTGAATGTTGGCGGGAAGTGGCACGTAGGAGAGTTTCTGCGCGTACTGCTGACCGGCGTGGGTCAGCCAGTCCAGCATCTTGGCGAGGGTCACTCCGGTGCTGAGATTCGGCTGATTCTGGTACACGAGCGCCCACGAGTACCCACTGATGGGGTAGCTCTGGGCTCCCTGCTGGTTGACGATGGCGAAATTCGTCGCCGTCACATTGGGCACCTGCGCAGCGTCAGCCGCCACCGACGCGAGTGTGGGGCTCACATAGTCACCCGCCGCGTTCTCCATCGCGCAGTAAGTGAAGTTGTTCTGCAGCGCGTAAGCAAGCTCGACATATCCGATCGAGCCGGGCACCTCGGCGACCTCACCGGCAACGCCCGCGTTTTGCGCGCCGCCGACGCCGACCGGCCAGTTGACCGACTTCCCCGTGCCCGGCCCCGCAGCCCACGCGGGCGAGACGACGCTCAGGTAGTTGGTGAAGATGTAGGTGGTCCCACTTCCGTCCGAACGGTGCACGACCGTGATGGCCTCGTTGGGGAGGGTCACCCCGGTGTTGAGCGCCGCGATCGCCGGGTCATCCCAGTTGGTGATCTGGCCGAGGTAGATCTGCGCCAGCACGGTGCCGGTCATATGGAGGCCGGTCTTGACGCCGTACAGGTTGTAGCTGATGGCCTCGCCGCCCAGCGCCACGGGAATCTGCAGGGCGGGGCCCCCGGTGTCCTTGGCCAGGTCCGCCGCCTGCATGGGGACGTCCGAGGCGCCGAAGTTGACGGTGTTCGCCTGAAACTGCGCGATGCCGCCGCCGCTTCCGACCGAGGCGTAGGTGACGGTCACCGAGGACACCAGCTTGTTGTACTCGTAGAAGGCGGAGGTGAAAAATGGATTGTCGAACGACGAACCCGCCCCGGTCAGAGACGCGCCGGGGGGATTGAGGTC